>QAKI01000010.1 GCA_003343905.1 Subdoligranulum variabile | reverse complement strand
CCTCTTTCAAATCTGCGCCGCCGTAGCCCAGACGCAGCAGCCATGCCCGCATGTAGTATTTCTCGTTCTCCGACGTCTGAAGCTCCGCCTTCACGCGGGTCGCTTCCCTTGCGGCGTGGATGATGCGCCCGACCAGTCCGGCGTAGGTGATCATGTACTCTGGGTGCGTTTCGTCATGCGCGAAGTCCAGCCTGACGATGCCGCCCTCGTAACCGAAGCCCGTAAGCTCGCCCAGCGCTTCGAAATCACCCAGCAGGTCGGAGAACGCTTCCGGGGTTTCCGGCGTGTGCTCTGCCAGCCGCGTGATCAGGCTCTCTGGAATCGTCAGCCGCCCGTCCATCGCCGCCTTGTTCAGCAAGCGTTGTTCGCTGTAAAGCATATGGACGAGGTTGGTCAGCTGCGCGACGGTCATGTTGGCGGGGAGCGAAACTCTGCATTCGTCAAAGGCTGTTTCGCGCTCCGGGTCGATGACACTGCCGGTCGGCGCTTTCAAATCCTCGGCGGCGGGTTCGTCGGGTTCAACGGTGGGCTCCTCGGCGGGTTCCTCGTCAGGCTCCTCAGCCGCTTCCGAATCGACCGCAGGCTCAGCGGCGGGTTCGTCGGGTTCAACGGCGAGCTCCTCGGCAGGTTCCTCAACCGCTTCCGAATCGACCGCAGGCTCAGCGGCAGGCTCTGCCGCGCACCAGCCCTCGTCGATGAAGAAAGGCATGAGAATCTTCAGCGCGTCATCGTTCGTGATCTCGATGTTGCCCTCGCGGTCGATGGTGATGCAAGCGCCTACGCGGTATGCGCAGGTGGGAACACCGGCGTAGGTCACCGGCGCGCCCAGCAGTTCGTCTGAAATCCGCTTTGCCAGCGCTTTGCGGTTGGTCGTGATGTTGGTCTGGATCATCATGTGGCGTACCTCCTTTGTTTTGGTATGCCATTAATCACTCTGACGCGGGATGAAGTCAAGATAAATATGTCCCTATCTGTGTCACTTCTCCCACGGCATCCAGCCACGCCAGAAGTGCCCGTAAGCGGATACCGTTGTGTAATCCACGTCGCGCAGCGTCAGGCTGGTGATGATGCCAGCGGGGGTCAAATCGTAGTTCTTCCGAATCCAGTTCACGATGAACGGCTTCGGAATCCGCTGAGTGCCAAAGCAGTCCACGCTCACGGACACAGGCTCCGCCACACCGATGGCGTAGGCAAGCTGCACCTCGCAGCGTTTCGCGTAGCCGTGCCGCAGCACGTCTTTGGCGATCTTCCGCGCCATGTACGCGCCGCTGCGGTCGACCTTTGTCGGGTCTTTCCCACTGAACGCGCCGCCGCCATGACGGCACGCGCCGCCGTAGGTGTCGCAGATGATCTTACGCCCGGTCACGCCCGTGTCGGCGAAAGAGCCGCCGACCACGAAACGCCCCGTCGGGTTGACCAGCGTTTTGAAATCGGTGTTTAAGCCGTAGCTGCGGGCGGTGTCCAGCATGACGTTCCTGACGATCTGCCGCACATCCTCCAGATCGACGTCCTCCTGATGCTGTGTGCTGATGAGGAAGGTATCGATCCGGCGCTTTCCGTAATCATAGGTCACTTGGCTTTTCGCGTCCGGGAGGAGGCAGTTGCTGCGGTCGCGCTCCAAGTCCTCCAGCGCCTTCGTTGCCAGCGCGAAGGGAATCGGCAGCATCTCGCGTGTCTCGCTGGTGGCGTAACCGTACACGATACCCTGATCGCCAGCACCTTTCTTGTCCACGCCGAGGGAGATGTCCTCGCTCTGCTTGGATATATGCACCGTCACGTTGTAAAGCCCCGAGTCACACACCCCGGCGAAGAAAAGCACGTGACGCGCCAATGCTTCGAAATCCGGTGTGTGCGTCGAGGTGATCTCACCGGCAACGACAATATCAAAGCCCTTGATCATACACTCCACGGCCACGCGGCTGTTTCGGTCGTACATCAGGCAGTCCGTGACGATGGCGTCCGAAATCTGGTCACACAGCTTGTCCGGATGCCCGGCAGATACCTGCTCGCTGGTGAATAACATGCACACACTTCCTGTCTTTGTATTTTCGCGCACACAAAAACCGCGAGGGATTTCTCCCGCGCGGCTCTGCGTATATCTATGTCTACAGTATATTCCTATCACACTCTTGACAGCGCGTCAAGGGGAACTGAGTGGCAGAAAGCGGAACTAAAGGCGTAATTTTTGAAATTGACCCCCGTTCTGCTTTAGCAGCTTCGACAGCGCGGCATGGGTCTTGCAGTCGCCGCAGGTGTACTTGCGCCCTCGAATGTAGTTCTGTGAGTAGGTCGGCGCACCGCAGACATGGCAGGGCGGATAGTAGCTGCTTGCGTGGCCTTTGCCACCCCTGTGAACGAGGATGTTGTCTTCCACGGCTTCTGAATAGCTCATTGTGCCACGCTCCTTTCAGCAAGTATCTTCTCGATCACATCCAGCGCGCGCTCATGCACATCGCGCACCCAACGGCGGCTGTACCGCATCTCATCGCCGATCTGGTTCCAGTTCTCAAAACACAGATACCGCTTTTCAAGCACCAGCCGATAGTTTTCGTTGCGGACGGCAGCTATGACCGACGAGATGTCCATTTTCAGATCGACCAGCCTGTCGATCTCACGGTTCAGTTCATTTTCCGCTTGCATCATGCGGATGATCGCATCCTCCAGAGAGGATACGTTGCGCGTGTGTGAAACCGGTTCGCCGCCATACGCGACCGTGACCTTTTGCGTCAGGGAGCGCAGGGATTCGATCTGCATGAGCTTGGTGTTAATGCGCTGATCCAACCTGTACGCCTGTCCGAGGTATTCCTTTGCCGTCATAGGCTGTCCCTCCTTATCGCGTGTAGACCCTGCAGGTGGTGTCATCCTCGATGGTGACCACACAGCCGGGATAGTACTGTTTCCTGATGTGCTTCCACAGCGCATCCATGTTCGCGGCCATCATGATGCGCGATTCGCCGCCCCAGCTTACGATGTACATATGCTTCGCCATCTTCTCATCCTTTCAGCTGTGCCTTCACCGCGTCGATCAGGGCGGTCTGCGTTTTGTCTTTGCGTTTCAGGGCGGTCATGATCTGCTCGTCAATCGTGCCCCTTGTGATGATGTGGTGGATGACCACCGTTTCCGCTTGCTGCCCCTGCCGCCAGAGCCGGGCGTTGGTCTGCTGATACAGTTCCAGCGACCATGTCAGTCCGAACCAGATCAGCGTCGAGCCGCCAGCCTGCAAATTGAGTCCGTGTCCGGCGGAGGCTGGGTGGATCAGCGCCACGGGCAGTTCGCCACGATTCCACCGCGTGATGGAATCCTGTGTGTCCAAGCGGGAGAACGGAATGTGCCGCTTGTGGAGTCGTTCCTCGATTCGGGCGAGGTCATGCTTGAACCAGTACGCCACCAGCACAGGCTTGCCGTTCGCGCCCTCGATCAGGTCTTCCAGCGCGTCCAGCTTGCGCCCGTGAATCGGCAGGGTGTGTTTATCTTCACCGTAGATCGCGCCGTTAGCCATCTGGCACAGCTTGCCGGACAGCGCGGCGGCGTTCGCGGCATCGATCTCCTCGCCCTTGAGGGTCACGACCAGATCGTCCTTCATCGCTTTGTACAGCGCGGCTTCCGAATCCGACATGGTCACGCGCGCCTCGTTCAGCACGCACTCCGGCATCTTCAAGTAGTCGGCGCTTTTCATGCTGATCGTGATGTCGCCGATGCGGCGGTAGATTTCCTCTTCCGCGCCGGGCTTGGGCTTGTAGGTGAACACCTGCTGGGCGCTGCGCTTATCCGGCAGGAAGAATTCATCGCGGTAGTGGGTGATGAAGCGCCCCAGCCGCTTGCCCATGTCCAGCAGGCGAAACTCCGCCCACAAGTCCATCAGCCCATTGCTCGACGGAGTGCCTGTCAGTCCCACAATCCTTTGAACCTTCGGACGTGCCTTCATCAGGCTTCGGAATCGTTTTGCCTGATAGCTCTTGAAGCTGGACAACTCGTCGATGACGACCATGTCGTAGTCGAAGGGCAGTCCGCTTTCCTCAATGAGCCACTGCACGTTCTCGCGGTTGATGATGTGGATGTGCGTCTTTTGCAGGAGCGCCGCCCGGCGTTCGGCCGCCGTGCCGACGGCCACGCTGTAGGTCAGCCCCTTCAGATGATCCCATTTCTGAATCTCCTCCGGCCATGTGTCCCGCGCGACGCGGAGGGGGGCGATGACCAGCGTCTTGCTGACCTCGAAGCGGTTGAGGCAAAGCTCGTGGATCGCCGTCAGGGTGATCACACTCTTGCCCATGCCGCAGTTGATGAAGATGGCGGCTATCGGGTTTGCAATGATGAAATCCGCGCAGAACCTCTGGTAGAAGTGAAGGTCGTCTCTATTCATGACCATCAGCCTCCTGTATGCGCTTCAGTTGCGCAATGAACCATCTATACTCAACATGAAAACGAGAATGATCGCCGAGTGTTGGGAAAACCACGAGGTTTTCAGGTTGATTGTTATAACGGTTTCCATCACGGTGGTGTACTACCTCATCAGCCGTAAGTGGTCGCCCAATCATCTGCTCCGCAACGACACGATGAGCGAGTTTGCTAAAAATCTTTGAGTACCCTTGACACTGCCCCTTCCCAAGACGTGCCTGCCTTAACTTTTCTCTTGTCTCTACGGTCATTCGTGTGGGGTTCAACACTTGATTAAGTTGTGTCATATGGTTGGAAACGCCAGAAAGATCTTTTAGATCGGCATAGTGCTCAGGATTCCGGCTTTTGCTGCTGAAATCCGCGAGGCATTGCCGTGAACAGAAATGGTGACGTTTGCCTTTTAGGAAGGCAGAATCGCGCTCGAACACCTTCCCGCAAAAATCACACGTTACTGCCAACTTCATCCAGCACACCTCCAATCCGGTCAGGATGGTCGATGACGTACACCTGGAAGCCCAGCGTTTCAAGCTGGCGTTTGCGCCGCAGCTGCAGCGGGCGCGGTCGCTTGCCGGGGGCTTTGAGCTCGGCGAAGGCAGCGCGCCCGCCGGGCAGCAGGATCAGGCGGTCGGGCATGCCGTCCACGCCGGGGCAGGATAGCTTGGGTGCGAATCCGTCGCGGGCGAGAACCGCGCTCACCAGCTTGCGCTCTACATCTCGCTCACACAGGTGTTTTGATGGTTTTCTCTCCACTTTTTCCTCCAATCCAGAGGGAACAAGAGAACAAGCAGAACAACCATTTCCTATATTCCTTACGCGCGTGTGTGCGTGCCCGGATACGCATTCTTTACTCTCTTTTTTCTGTTTGAATATAATGGACTTTAGTTGTTCCATATGTTCCTTGTCCCTTCTCAAAACCCGAATTTGCGGCGATAAAGCCGCTGTTTTCCGTAAAATGGGATGCGACGGCTCGACTTCGTTCGTTCCCACCCTACGACACGCGTCATCAATGCGGCGATGGTATAGCTGTCAGTGGGCTTGAGCTCGGATAGGTTCTTTCCGAAGCACTCACACCAGATTTCTGCGTTGCTGACTGTTTCTCGACGGACTGTCCCGATGGCAGTGAGCGGATCGCCACGGTTGGCAATGTAGCTTCTGCGTTCGAAAACGTCCTTGCTATCCCAGTCGACGGGCAACAGCGTATCAAGGTATTCCTCTACCATGCCTTGACGCTCGTCCTCTTCCATCGCGCCGCGCTGGAGCTCCTCGGCAGCGCTCAGCATCTCGCCCTCCAGATACAGCTTCTCGCCGCTTTTGTAGTGGTGCTTCGCCTCCGCCCAGATTTGATCGCGCTCCTCCGGCGTGAAGTGAAAGCGTTTGACCTGTGCTTCCTGATGGCACTTCACGATCCAGAACCTGCGGTTGCCCGTGATGTCGCGCAGATAGCCACGCTCCCCGTTGACGGTTGCGATGATCACACACTGACGCGGGTGGCTCTCCACCACCTTGCCGTAGCTGGGTCTGTACTTATCGTCTGTCACGGTGAGGAAATCCTTGACCTTTTCAACATCGGCTTTTTTCATCCCGGCGAGTTCGCCAATCTCCGCAAACCAAAAGCCCTGCAGCTTCTCTGCGCCGGTCTTGTCCTCCATATCAGATAGTGCGAGGGTTTCGCAGTAAAATTCCTCGCCAACAAGGTCTTTAAGGATGGTGCTTTTCCCGATGCCCTGCGCGCCGTCGAGTACCAAGATGCAATCGAACTTAACTCCGGGTTGGTACACCCGCGCGACGGCTGCCGCGAATGTCTTCCGGCTGACTGTGTGGATATACTCGGTGTCGTCCGCTTGCAGGCAGCGAACAAACAGCGTTGGAATCCGATCCACGCCATCCCACGGCGGCAGCTTGTCGAGGTAGTCACGAATCGGGTGGAAATGCCTGTCGTCGGCTACCTTTGTAAACGCTACGTCGTGATTGCGTGTGGAGAACGGGAGATATCGGATGTCGATCAACGCCTTCATCTGTGCGGTGTCGGCGTCGCGCCACCATCTGTTACCGAGCGGTCGCTCCCACGGCACCTTGCCAATGACCTGTATGCGGCTGGCCATCTCGTTGTAGCCGAAGAACGCGAAGTCGGGATCATGCGTTAAGATCAACATCAGATTCCACACGCTGTTTTCCAGCAGCTTGCTGCGCGGCATGTACGTCAGTTTGCTTTTCCAGTCGACATCCTCCTCGGAAAAGTCATACTGTGCTTGCTTTTCGCGTTCTTCCGTCAGCAGCGTTCTGACAGTGGGCTGCTGGGTGGCAAACTCGCACATGGCCTGATAACTGGCTTTTTCATCACTGTCGCCGAATTTGTGGATGCGCACGAGGTCAAAGGCGTTGAGCAGCTTCCCGCAGGCCGGGTCGGTAGCGTGATGACTGTACGCAAACTTGTCGTCGTAGATCACGACGCCTGCGCTGCTGTCTGCCGGGATGTAGTCATAACGCCCATCAATCGCTGATGGCGCGTAGACATCCGAGAGGAACGTGTCGATGGCTTCCGTGATGGAAAAGACGCGGCAGAAAGCACCGACCACGCCGGACTTGCCTAGCGGGTCTTCCTGTGGCTTTCGGGCGCTTTCCCGCACTACGCTTTCCCGGGACGACGTCGGTAGCAGCGAACAATCCTTCCAGTCGGGGTGCGCGGATAGAATCTCGTCGGGATTCAACCACGCGCCTTCAGTCGTCTTGCAGATAAACTCGCCGTTTGAGGGCGTAGTCGGCCAGTACATCAGCTGGCTTGGCCTATAGGAACACTCATCAAACTGATCGATGCCCCAGACGTCTGCGAAGAACCTCGACAGCGCAACGTACTCATCCGGCGTCACATCCCTTGTGAGCGGTACGATGATGCGGCAGCGCGGCGCTTCCGGCGTATGACCGTGGGTGGTATAGAGGCAGGAAGCACACGTAGACTCGTGAGTGAAGCGATCTATGAAGCCGATTTCAGCGTGATCCGCGTCCAGCGTCAGCATCGAACGGCATGTCACTGTGTCCGCTTTCCTGCGATTGTTCTTAAGCTGACCGCCTACAAATCCGCCCTTGTCCTTCGCCGCATCGCGTTCGGCCTTTTTCATTCGGGGGTATTCTTCGGCGGATTCTGTCGTGCGGATGGTTGTGGATAGTCTCGTGCAGAGAGCGTCCCATGTCGTCGTTTTGTTTGACCACGTTCGCGCAAAGCAGCTATTCCCGTAGGCAATGGGTAATTCACGCATGGTACTACACCTCCTGACATGTTGGTATGCGTGTGCAACGGTTATCTGAGATCACTCGCGCACCTCCTCACCGCCCGTCGTGAAGTGTCGGATGGGCATCCGACGATCTTCGGCCTTTTCTATCTCACGCTTCATGCCGCTGGAGATCGTATCTCCGAACACCCACATTTCCGAGCATTTGGTCAACATAACGCGCCCCATGAACAGCCCGTCCTCGCGTTCCTCTGAATCGTTATCGTTCAAGAATCTGGGGAAGTACAGATGCGGCGCAATGGGCAGGAAACCGCGCTCATATGCCATGCGGCAGTAGCGCAGGGCGTTTTCCGTGTTGCGTGTCACATCACCGGCATAGGGCGAACAGATGAACACGACTGGTCGAAAGTTGGGACTCTTGCCCCCTGCGCGTTCCTCGCGCTCGATGTTCATGAAGGCTTCGTAGGTTGTGGGATCGTGGTATCCTTCCGAGTTGAACTTGCTGATGCTCATGATGCACCCTCCTTCGGAGGGCTGGATCTGTATGCCATTGTCGTATCCTCCTATAACAAAAGATGTGAAAGGTTCACCCTCTCACATCCCAGTCAAAGAAAAAGGCTCAGGAGTTTACATGCACATCAATCTTTTTTGTAGAATGGCGTTTCGTACCCATCAGCACGCAAAACGAGCCCTGGCAGCCACGGCGGCGTGAGACCCATTTGCTCGCAGATAGCATCCAGCGACACCCTCGGGTCAGCTTCGATGATAATTTCATCGTGAACATGTGCGACGATGCTGCAGTTCCGGAGGGTCATCATGGCGTAACACAGGATATCGCGACTAATTGCCTGTACGATGTTCTCTACGAATTTCGGGCCGTAGGATTCGATGCGATCCCACTTCTTCATGCCGTTTACGCCCATGTAGGTAACCGCCGGGGAGCCGAATTGATTCACTCCGATTCGGGGCTTGACGTATGACAAGCGCCTTCCGGACGGAAGCGTGATGAACAGCATCGAGGAAGCACGGCAGAAGTTGATCCCGTGTGTTTTGGATTCGCTACCGTCCCGCACGGCTTCCATGACGGCGCTGTCCACATCCCACCAGAGCTTTACGATCTTTGGATTTGCTGTACGCCAAGCGTCCACCAGCGGTTTGAGTTCTTCTTCCATGAGCCCCATGTCCAAAGCGCCCATTGCCTTCAGCGCGCCTACGGAACCGCCGTAGCCGAGTGCCAATTCTGCGATCTTCCCTTTTTGACGGAGGTGCCCGTTTTCACCGTGCTTGACCACTGGCACATGAAACATTTGACTGGCGCTAGCACAGTAGATGTCTCCACCCTGCTGGAACACATCCAACCGCCATTGCTCTCCGGCCAAGTAAGCGATAACTCGCGCCTCGATGGCTGAAAAATCAGCGACGATGTACTTGCCGCCCTCGTAAGGGATCAACGCCGTGCGAATAAGTTCCGACAGAACATCAGGGACGGAGGCGTATCGGGCTTTCAAATTCTCATAGGAACCCTGCCTGACAAGCTCTCGCGCTTGCGCAAGATCGTCCATATGGTTCTGAGGCAGGTTTTGTAATTGCACATTTCTGCCTGCCCAGCGGCCAGAGCGATTCGCGCCATAGAACTGAAAGCAGCCACGCACGCGGTTGTCGGAGCATGCGGCGTTCGCCATTGCCTGATACTTCTTGACCGAGGTTTTCGCCAATTGCTGCCTGAGCGTAAGCACATCGATTAGTTCCGGCGGTGCCTCTTTTAGAAGTGCGGAAACCTGTTTCTTGCCGAGCGAATCCGTCTCCAATCCGTTCTCCGCAAGCCATGCTTTCATTTGCGCCACGCTATTCGGATTCTGAAGCGACGTCAGAACGCACATCTTCTCAGAAAGCTCGTTCCGGGATAGCTCGTCCATCTGGATGGCGTTCTGAACGAGCGTCATATCTACGCGGATACCACGGTCATTGATCTCTTGATCCAGCCAGTATTGCTCCCATACCATGTCGGGGACAGGATACTTCCTGAGCCGCTCCTGAATCTGCCGTTCGGTTTCCACATCGCGTTTGTTATACGACTTGAACAGCGCCCATTTATCCGGCGCGTCGGCAGGCGAGTTCCGTGCGCGACCGCCATTCGCTTTTGTCGGAGCGCAGGGTTGGCAAAAGTAGCGAATGAGCTCTTTGCCCTCAGTCAGCTTCTGCTTATCCAGATTGAGCGCCGCGCCTACGCCCGCAAGGGACAGCGGCAGTCCTAAGTAAGCTGACCAGATCATAGAGCAGCGCCACTGTGTCGGGTCGAGATACTCACCGGTGGGATAGCCCAGATAGCGCGACAAACACACACGTTCAAAGTTGGCATTGAACGCCCACTTTACAACCCGCTCGTCCGTCAGCGCACCCAGAACGTCCTCCGGTATTCGTTCCCCTTGAGCGAGATCGACAACTTGCACATCGCCGTCGTCTACGGCGTAGCCAAATAGTAGAATGGCAAAATCGGAATCCTCAGCGTAACGATAAACCCCTGTCTTGTTCAGGTCGGCGCTGGAATACGTCTCCAAGTCCACGGATAATTGTTTCATGCTCCACCTCCATATGCAAAGGGGCGACGGATCGCTCCGCCGCCCCAATTGTTTACATTACTGCAGAAAATCGTCGTCTTCGTCGTCTGCGAAGTCAGACTCGGCGCTGGCGCGTCCGCCGAGGGGTTCACCATCGCGGATTTTCTGGAGGTTGTTGAGCCCGCAAGCGATGCCCTTGTTGCCGTTGGAGTTGAAGGCGTACAGCGTGATGCTCGCACGGCCATACACGCCGGAGTACACCTCGGAGCGGGAAAGGATGGGGTTGCGGTCGACGTCCACGATGCCCGGCGCGGTCGCGGAATTGGCGTTGATGAAGTAGGCGTTCGTGTAGGCGGGATCGTCCGGGCGTTCCACGTCGCCATCGCGCAGCGGGGTCTTGAGCGCGGACATCGGGGGCACAGTCTTGCCGTTGCCTTTGAGCTTGCCCTCGCCTTCGTGATAGGCGGCCTCAATCGCGGCCTGAATCTTCTTGATGGTGACCGCGTCGCTCTTGGGAATGATCAAGGAAACAGAGAACTTCGGAGTGCCGCCGTTGATGCTCTTGGGCTCCCAAGCGTTGACGTAGCTCCAGCGGGTATCTTTGCCGGTGATGACCTTCATGGGATTGACAGCCTTATTCTGGTTAGTCATAGTGTTTTCCTCACTTTCATTGTTTCGCCCATCCCGCGCGTTCGAGCGTGCTGGATACACTCGGCGATTGCAAGCAATCGCTCTCGTTAGTCAGGCCTTGCCTGACCTCAGTCAGCGAAGTCTGTCTTCGCGTTATTGATCTCGGGACGATTGTCGGATTCCGGAACGAGCGTCGGCTTGCCCTGCGGACGTTCCACATAGGCACCCAGCATCTCGCCGAAACGCTTCTTGCCGAGCAGTTTCTCCATCGCGGTGATGCCCAGCAGCTTGTGTTCAAAGGGGTCGAGACCGGCTGCGGTTACTGTGTCCGCGATGGCAGTCTCATTGGTGTAGCGACGATTGGCTCTGCCCTCGACCAGCTTCCAACCGCTAAAGCGTGTGCCGCTGATCGCGGCCTGCAGCGCGTACTCCTTGATGTCGCTTGCCCACGACAGAAAGTCGTCCAGCTTGTCGAGAATGTAGGCGATCTCGTCATCCTCCAGCGTCGGCGGCAGTGTGAAGTCGTACCGGGCAAGCTCCATGTTTTGCTCCGCGCGTTTCCGGCATTCGGCTTTCGCCTTACAGAAGCGGCACCAGTCGCCACAGGCGAGTTCGCCTTCGCCCTTAAAGGCGCGTTCAGCAGCGGGTTTCAGTACTTCATCAGCCCAGCGGTAGAGGTCATCTTTCGACAAGACTTCTGTGGCGACGTTCGCGCGCCGAGGCTGGAAGATCGTCATGCTGACGGTCTTGATGTCGTAGATGCCGTCGAAGAGGAGCAGGGAGCCGAGACCGTAAAGGCGTAGCTGCGGGTTCCCGTCCGCGTCCACAAGCACCCCGGTGCCATGCTTGTAATCCACCACATACAGCGTACCGTCGCCTACGATGACCAGATCGCCCGTGCCATACCCGCCCGGCACATACTCTGTGAAGTTCAGCTTCTGTTCGATGAGGATTTGAGGGTCTTTACAGGTCTTGCGAATCTCCGCGATGATCTCCAGCGCGAAGGCGGTGTAGTTTTCCGCACATTCCTTCATTTCCTCAGAGTAGTGGCTGAACGTCGGGCGCGGGTCGCTGGCTTCCATTCCCAGCGCGGATTTGAGCATGTACTCGCACAGAGCGTGTGCTTCGGTGCCCTCGGCTGCATAGTCGCTGCCTTGATCCTCGTACCGCTCGCACAGCCTTGCCGAGGGCGGGCATGCGATCCAGCGTTTGCTGGAGGACGCGGACAAAAGCGCGTGACTACCCATCCTGCCGCACCTCCGTGCCGATTGCCGCCGCCGCGTTGATCAGGTCGGCGTACTGCGCGGGGTCGACGTCCGACAGTTGCGATGCTCCGAAATCCTTCAGCAGCGCACGCACTGCAGCGCCGTGTCCCGCCGTGCTCTTCTGGGAGAGAACAGAACGGACTTGCTCTTTTGTGATCGGCGCGGGCGTTTCGGCTTCATTCGTGGATGTGGAGAAGAATCGCTGAAGCGTATCCGCCACTGAGCTCAGGGCGTTCGCCGCCGTCCTCAGTTCACCGATGCAGATATCCAGTTCGCTCATCTTGCTCATGTGTCAGCGCCTCCTTCCGCAATCTCTCGAATCTCCACCGACTGTACCGACTGACCGGGCGTAAGCACCAAAATTTCGGTTGGCTCACCGAACAACCAGCGTGCGATCTTCCGGGGTAGCGACAACGTGCCGCCTTTGAGCACCCGTTCACGACTGCCGTCCGCGTCGGTCACGTTGATGCAGACCCGATGCTTAAGGGTCATATTGACCACCTGCCTTTCTGGAGGGGTTCTCCCTCTCATGTCCCAGTCAAAGAAAAGTAGGCGGATGTTTACATGCCCGAAGATTTATTTGCAGTTTTTCCGAATGGCTTCACAAAGGCGGTCAATTGCCCGGCTGATGGCAGGGCGACCTTTGCCGAGAACGTCCGCGATTTCCGATTGCTTCATGCCCTCGATGAAATAAAGGCGGTACAGCCTCTGTTGGTACTCAGAAAGGGAGGTAATGTAATCACGAACACTCTCTACGCGACCAGAGGGCTGATCTGGCTGGGCGATTGACCAAGCACGCAGTGCAAGATGCCCTTTGTCCTCGGAATCATCTTCTCCACCGCACACAGATGAAAGTGGAGCGTTCCACAGCTGCCACGATGACGGCTCCGGTTCGCCGGGATGGGCTGCACGCCATGCCGTCATTGCTGCTTTTTCTTCTGGGTTCACGTAGCGATGTGCTGCTTTGAGGTTTTGGTAGACTTCTGCATCATCGAAAGCGTGTAGCCGTTTGATGTCGGCTTCAGTCACGCCGTCCTTGCCGGGGTAGAGAGTTACCACTTTGCCTTCTGCGTCCATGTAGGAATAGGTCATACGCTTGTCCATTGGGGTTTTCCGAGTTTTCATTTTTCTTTCTCCTCTCGTTGTCGGCTTTTGTCCGAAAGCGCGAGGAGGCAGAAATGAAGCTCCCTCAACGCTTTCCTGCGATGAGGGAGCAAACCAGTTCATTTATGGGCGCACCAAAGAGGGGCAGCCGCGAAATGAAGGTTTAGCCCTCATCGGCTGCACCTGCGCCTTCCCAAGCGCGGTGCTTTTGTCTTCCAGCCTGATCGGGAACTTCTGCCGGGAGCGACCCGGCGGGATCAAGCCGTACAGTTATGGCGAGGGATTTTTCCCTCTGCCTTGTTTGGAAACTTCACAGGCCATTTGAACGAAACCGCATGAACGCGTGAAGCCGGTTAACGAAAAAAGCCGGAGTAAGCCATTTGTGGATGAATTTGGTTCATCACATTCAAATGGTCTACTCCGGCAATTCGGTGGCTCATACTATCTGTTTTTGCCTATACCGCTGGATGACGGCATGGCATGGTGGCCCCTGAGCTCGGTAGTGTTGTTGTAGCTATTCCGCTTGCGTCTTGGTCGCCGATATGACCTTATGCACTGTCATACTGCCCACATCCACCAGCACCTGATGACCGCAATTGGGACATCGCTGGCTGATGTGCCCCTGCGGCATATCAGCATAAACAAAGCTGACTGGACGCTCGCAATATGGACACCGGGGTTTCCCTTTGAGCTTCATCTTGCTCAGGTCGCTAACGGTGTAGATGCGCCGATACACTGTGCTCATCAATCAATTTCCCTCCTCGCAGACACATTGATCAGACAGAATCCCTCCTTTATTTCCCTTTCACTGTCGTTTAGCCGTACATCATGCCGGGCATTTGAACCTCATGGCGACCGTCATCCGGCATGTGTAGATCGCCCATGAGGGAAGCAGCGTAGATTGAGCGTTTTCCGAAGCGCCTTCGGATGTCGTCGATGCAATCGTCCAGTTTCTGCCGCCGCACACGGGCATTCGCATCCTCGAACAGGTTGACTTGGAAAGGACTGTCCCGTGGGACAAGCTCGTAGGTGCTGACGCAGACTGACCGGACGGGATTAACCCACCCGTAGTTATCGAGAAATAGGATTCTGGCTGCCTGAGCGATTTCCATCGGGCTTTGCGTCGGATAAATAATCCGGCGCTGCTTACACAGACCGCGATGAATATCGCTCTCGCGGATGTAGACCCGAACGCCAGTAGCAGCAAGGCCGTACTCCCGAAGCTGATGCCCGACATCCTGTGATAGCGCCAGCATGACTTTCCAGACTTCCTCCGATGTCTTCAGATTACAGCTGCAGGTTATCCCGCGACTGACGCTCTTCACGGTTGGCTCATAGTCCTTGGGCATCACGCTGGCTGCGTCCATCCCGTTCGCGTAACGCCATAGCATGATACCATTCTTCCCGAACATGTAGCTCAAACCATCAACAGGATAGTTGGCAAGGTCGCCAATGGTGTAGATCGCCCTGTCCATGAGCTTCCGCATTGTATGTGTGCCAACGTAGAGCAGGTCGGATGCAGGCAGGCACCACACGCGTTCCTTCCATGCGTCCGGCGGCAAAACCGTGACAGCATCCGGCTTCTTCATGTCGCTGCCCAGTTTCGCAAGCACCTTGTTAAAGGAAACGCCGATAGACACGGTGAGACCAAGCTCATTCTTGATCGTCTCTCGGATTTCGTTGGCTATCGCCTCCGCGTCCGTGAAGGAACGGCAAAGCTGGGAGATGTCCGCCCAACACTCGTCCATGCCATACGGCTCAACGCAGTCAGCGTACCGATGGTAAATCTCGCGCGCCAGCTTTGAGTATTTCACATATTGATCGTAGTGTGGTGGAATCACAATCAACCCGGGACAGGCTTGCCGAGCCTCCCAGTTTGCCATACCGGTCTTCACGCCTTTAGCCTTTGCCTCCGCACTGGCGGTTAGGACGATACCGTGATGTTCCTCTGCACTGCCGCATACCGCAATGGCCTTGTTTCTCAGAGCCGGATTCAGCATCTGTTCGACGGTCGCGTAGAACTTGTTCATGTCGATGTGGAGGATCACCCGCTCCAAGAACTATCGCCACCTTTCTGTTCATTGCATCAATTTCCCACCGGTGGGAAAGAAGCTCCTGTATCGTATCACAAGAAACTGCGTGTATTCAAGCGAACATGGTTGCGGCAAAAAACATTCCTGTTCGATTTCATGGGGATTTACGCCGAAATCACGGTGTGTCCTAAAACTTCACTCAACAAATCTTGGGTTTGGTATTTACATGCGCAGATTCTTGTGATATGCTATGTACATGAGTGAGGTAAGCAGCCTCTTACGGAAGGATGGTGTAGTCGAAGTGACGAAGGACGACGGAGGTGTTCTTCAGTTTCCCGGCAAGAAAGCAACCGCGAAGCCCAGCATAGCTTTCGGCAGTATTATCAGGAACTACAGGCTAAAAGCGAATTTGGAACAAGGGCAAGTAGGCCAAGCCTGCGGCCTGACAGGGAATGCCATTAGTAACTGGGAGCGCGGTGTGTCGCGCCCAGATATCACGCTGGTGCCGATCCTGTGCAAGACGCTCAACATGCCGGTCGAAGCGTTCTTCGAGATACCCAGCCACTCAACGCTCTCCGGTAACGAGCAATCTGTCATTGATGGGTATCGCTCCATGACGCCGCCAAACAAAAAGCTCTTGATGAAAGCAGTCGATGCGATTCTTGAGAGTCAGGAAGAAGCGCGGAGGGAGAACTACCGGAAGTCGTTCTGTCGTCTGGTCGGTCATGATCTGGGACTGGCTGCAGGTTTCGGCGCGCCTGTTGATGATGATCCCGATGCTTATCCCGTTTTTGTTCGCGTCAGCCGCGAGGCCTGCCAATCTGACGATGTTTTCCCGGTCAACGGCGAGAGCATGGAGCCCGATTATCCGAACGGCTCTCTTGTGTTTGTCGAGCGGGTTGATGTGGACAATCTTCAGTACGGCGATATTGTCGCGTGCATGGCCTCCGGCGTTCCTTATGTGAAGATATACGAGAAAGACGGGCTGCATTCGATCAATCCGTCCTATGATGTTATTCATGTGACGGAGGACGATAACGCTCGCATCTTTGGTCGTGTCGTCGGGCTGGTGCCGGAAGGTGATCTGGCGACAAAAGCGGAGACGGCTGATCTCCTTGAAGTTTTTGCAGACGAAATTGAGTAACCGATAACCGTTTGAAATTCGCCTGGACAACAGGCTTATTAAGTTTACCCTTTTTGGAGGTGTTGGAATGGCACAGGCATCAGAAGTGTACAAACGTATCTATGTAAATGTGGATGTACGATTCGACTCATCCGGAAGGATGATCCCGCACATGCTCACATGGAAGGACGGACGCTCGTATGAGATTGATAAGGTATTGGATATTCGCCCTGCGCATGCCGAAAAGGCTGGGGGTCAAGGCGACCGTTACAAAGTGAGTATGCACGGGCAGGAAAGGCAACTGTTCTTTGAGCACAGTACGGAAACCGGATCGCCTAAAGTTGGTCGTTGGTTCGTTGAAGGCAGAGAATGAGGTGATCAAAGATGCCCAAAGCTGTAGACGGTGGAAAGACCACCCAGATTCTCTTGTTCATCCAATCATTTACTGCCGAGAAAGGTTTCGGGCCAACGATACGGGAGATCGGGCGTGCCGTGGGGCTGAGTTCCACTTCAACGGTTGTCGGATACTTGTCACGCATGTCCAAGGCAGGGCTGGTCTCATCCATTCCCGGGTCGCCGCGAAGCATCCATGTGGTCGAGGAAGCAGAGTCGCCCATCGATGAAAGCGATGGATGCTTACTCCTGAAGTGTAAGTTTCGCTTCCCCGAAGGGGCTTACCCCATGAGCGTTATCGCGATGGTATCGGACAACCATCAGAACCAAATCACGCCGGTCTCCGCAGAAGCAATCGAGGTCGTGCATGTACAAACAGCAAAGAGGTGAACGAGATGGAGAATACCACACGTCGGTTACCGGCTAAGAACGCTCTACGTTGCGCCTTTACGGGCTATAGACCTGCCAAGATGCCGTTCGGGTATGATGAACAGTCACCGCTGTGCCTTGACTTCAAGAAAAGACTGCGGGAAACCATTGAGGTATTGGTGCTGCAGGGGTATCTGCATATGATCTCAGGCGGAGCCCAAGGCATGGACATGATGGCGGCGGAGGCCGTTCTTGACCTGAAAGCTCAATACCCTGACCTGACGCTGGAAATCGCAATCCCTTACGAGAGGCAGGCGAGCAAGTGGCCATCTGAGGAGCAGGCGCGGTGGCAGCGCTGCATCGATGCGGCGGATATGGTCACTGTGATCTCCCACGAATACAGTAAGAGTTGCTTCTTCTCTCGCAATCGCTACATGGTCGAGCAGGCAGATCTGCTGCTCGCTTGCTTCGATGGGAAGGAAGGCGGGACGAAGATGACGGTCGAATACGCGCATCGTGTCGGGTGTCGTGTATGCCTGATCCCGCCTGTCAAACAAGCAATGGTTACTTCGAGTCATCAACCCACGCAAACAAAACACGACATGCCGTGGGATGACTATGACGACGACGGCGGGTACGATGACGATGCATCGCTGATGGGGCTCAGCAATTTCGGGAAGGAGCCGAATCTGGCCGAACGTATTAGCGATGCTGGGTTTCAAACATTGCTTGGGTTTGAGTGCTTTTTCAAAGGCGAAATGGGACGCGAAGAAAACCCTTGTGCAATAACCGGCTAAAGATAAGCGGCAGTCCATTACGAACTGCCGCTTTCGATCACTGTATCTCCTGTTCGAGATGCCTGAAATCATCCGTGTCAAAAAACTCGGTCAGCGTGATGCCCAGCCCATCACAGAGCATTTTTATGGTCACGATACCGGGATTCTGGCTACCACCGTTCATAATGTTCTTGAGCGTGGATGGCGCAACGGCTGACAACCGCGCCAACCTTTCCAGCTTCAGATTCCGTTCCCTGCACAGTGCCGCGATACGATCAACGACGCACTCTCTTGTGTTCATAGCTATGCCTCCCAAGGCCATATATGGTCGAGAAAAGCGTACCAAAATTCTCGAATCCACAACGACCATATATGGACGTTTCCGACCATATATGGTAGAATCTTTGTGAACACACGAGATTTACATATAAAGGCGGTGTACAGCGTGGCAGCAGCAGAGAGACGGGCAAAGGCCGCAATAGCGAGAATTGCAAGGGATAAGGGCATGAGCGAAGCCGAAGTGCGCCGCGAAATGGAATTGGCGATAGCCGAAGGCATGAAATCTACCGATCCGGATGTGATTGCACAGTGGAAGGTCATACCGCATAAAGGTGATAGGCCTACGCCCGATGAGCTTATTGCGTACATGGCAACCAAGCTAAAATGACGGAAGCGGAGAAACGCGCCCACAGGTGCTGCTTCACCGGCCATCGCCCAGAGAAGATGAAAATGGACGAATACACGGTATGCGCAGCATTGAGCAAGGCAATAGACGCTGCCATTGCTGATGGGTTCACAACATTCATTACCGGCATGGCGCGTGGAGTCGATATCTGGGCTGGGGAGATCGTTCTTCGAAAACGTGATGTGGACACATCTCTCCATTTGATTTGCGCTTGCCCACATCCCGATTTTGAAAAGCGTTGGTCTGCCGAGTGGCAGCAACGCTTTCATGCTGTGCTGGGCGGTGCCGATATTGTGAGGACAGTCCGCCCTACGTTTTCGATGGATGCATACCAGATCCGGAATCAATGGATGGTTGATAGGGCATCAAGAGTGATCGCGGTCTATAACGGCACAGCCGGAGGAACGAGGAATACGATAGAGTACGCGCAAGCAAAAGGTGTCGCGGTACAGATCTGCGTAGATCCCGGCTAATGAACAGCAATCCTTACCACAAAAACGAATGAGGGCGGCTCTCACCGCCCCCCGGACAGGTTAATTGCAGTTGGTTTGGATGGCATCGCGTAAGCGTTTTACTGCTCTCGATACAGCTGCCGGTTTGATCTTCAGGATGGCAGCAATCTCTTTTTGAGGCATATCTCGCACAAAGGCAAGATCGAACAGCCTCTGCTGGCGGGCAGGAAGCGTTTCGATAAAGTCGAAGACACGCTCCATCCGAGGCGACGACTCCGGCTCCTGAGAAGACGCCCATGCTTTATACGCAAGATGGCTATCATCGAACGAGCCCTCCTCACCGTAGAGAGCAGCGTCAAACGACACATTCCATAACTGCCACGAATCTGGTTCCGGCTCACCGGGGTGTTCTTGACGCCACTGCTTCATCATTGCCTTCTGTTCGGGTGGTATGTAGCGATGAGCTGCTTTGAGTGCGTAGTAGAGATCAGAGTCGTCCATTGCGTAGAGTTGACTTATGTCGGCTTCAACCACACCATCCTGTCCAGAGTGGAGAGTAACGGAATGCCCGTCAGCGTACTTGTAGGCGTAGGTAATACGCTTGCCCAATGGTGTCTTCTTGAATTGCATGATTTGCCCTCCGTTTCGTCGTCGTGTGATCCGAAACGAAGGGCTATTGCGACAAGCGTAAGCCAATTAAGCCCAGCCCGAACAATGGAGACCCATTCGTTTCGGACTGCGCCAGCTTCCGAAAGCCGCGCAGATGTTTTCAGTTGTCGCCCAGAGACATCGGATATGCTGATGATCAGTCAACATGCCTCAAGGCGATGAGGTTCCTTGCCACTTCAGCTATCACATCGCATGAGATAATTTTTTGCGCGTTCGCAAAAAAGGTTTTGCTTTTGCAGCGATGTGTGCTATAATGGATATAGACAAGTGGCTCGTAACCACGCGTTCATTTTAGAACCAAATACACGGTAAGTATTTACTGTGGAATTTGAGTGGAATTCGAGTAGTCTTTGAGTTGAGGGGGTGCAGTGCATGATCACGGAACTCACTTTTTCTTCATTCGCAAGGGAACTTCAAATGGCTCTGCAGCCTCCCAATGGCGATAAAGACGTAGTATTGCTGTTGCTGGATTGGATTACCCAGAAGGAGCGTGTCGTCGATAAAAAGGGAAATCCCGTGAACCTCACACCATCGCTAATAAGCACGCTTATGAATCAGGCCGTTGATGTCCCCAAAGCAATAAAAGACGCCTGTACTGAGATGGCAATATTAAACGAAGCAGTACGGCATGTTGATCAGAAGGTGATGCCATGCCTTAATCCATTTATGGAAACAGATATGTATGCGAATATCGCTGCGATGATCAATAACGATGAAGGCATCTCAAACGAGAAGAAACAAAAACTTATCTTGCTTTATGAGCAGAAACAGTATAGTCAGTTTTTGGCTCAAGTCCTTTTGTATGTTATCCACAAGCCAAATCGTCTTGATGGTCAGGCGCTGGAGATCTCCGATATACCTTTGCTTGCAGAAGCGGGTTATCATTGTCCGAAATGCAGTTGCGACTTAGTAAAGAGCATCAAAGGCATGTCGATGAAGAATTACTGCATGGTTCATATCTACCCAGAGATAACGCCCGCCGAAGGAGTGGGCTTTGAAAGTGCTATCGTTCCTATGAAACCGAATGATCACCACAATCTCATTGCACTATGTCCAGATTGTGCTAAACAATATCTCGTTGCCCCTACGTTTTCAGAGTATGAAGAATTAATGACGCGCAAAGAAGAAATGGAAAAGTATATATCAAAAACAAGAATCCTAAGCTCTCTAAGTTTGGAGGACGAAATCCGTGATGTGATATATGCTTTGGCGGACATAGATACATCGGATATCGAGGAGCTCTCACTTGACGCCTTGCGAATAGATCAGAAACTCATGCCGGAGAACGTTCTGTTGATTGATGAAATGCGCACATGGGTGTTGCGGTATTACCGTTTCATAGAGAAAGTCTTTGCCGGGATGGAGCGGAATGATATTTGCGACTTTGATACTATCGCATCCGAAATGAAGATTGCCTTCAAAAAATGCAACGATACCTTTATGACACAGGGCGAAATCGTAGATATGCTGGCGCAGTGGATTCAACAGAAAACGCGCGTATCGAATCTAAATGCGCAGGCGTGCCGCGTAGTTGTCGCGTACTTCGTCCAGAATTGCGAGGTGTTCCGTGAGATTGCCAAATAAGGTGACGCCCTATCGTGAGAGCATATTGGCTAAGTTCCCCGTTGTTCTATCAAAACTTGAGCATGAGGACGTTGAGCCGAGTAAACTGTTTAGAGCTGTAAAGGGCAAGATGCATGATGTTGGGGAATTCATAGAAGTACTTGATTGCCTTTATGCGCTGGGAAAGATACGGTTAATTGACGAAGAGGGGGTTCTCCACTATGTTGATAGAGATTCTGTGTGATGAATTCCTATGTGATGGCAAGCCAAGAGGAAAGATTCGTTTTCATCGAGGCTTGAACACCGTTCTTGGCACTAACACCGGATCAAATTCAATCGGGAAATCAACATTCCTGATGATTATTGACTTTGTCTTTGGCGGCGAAGACTACGTTGGACGGCTTACTGATGTACAAACCGAGGTTGGTGCTCATACAATCAAATTTGCGTTTTGCTTTGGCGGTAATGCTTACTACTTTTCCAGATCAACAGCTGACTTTAAGGTAGTCAACCGTTGTGACTCTGACTATACTCCTCTTCCGAATAAGAGTATGAGTGTAGATGAATACATGGTATTTCTGCAGAGGAACTATGGGCTTACGCAACCTGGCGTAACATTGAGGAATGCTGTGGGACGTTTCATCCGCGTTTATAACAGAGATACTCTTGACGAGAAACATCCGCTCCATACAGTAAAACAAGAAACAGCGAGCACGGCTATTACCGGACTGCTTAAATTGGCTAATCTGTTTGCCGGTATTGAAGAACATCAAAAAGTTGCTAAGGATGCCAAAGATAAACGTGATGCATTAAGAAGTGCTGCCAAGTATCAATATATCCCATCTGTGAGTAATCAGAAGGAATATGACAGAAATGAAGCACGCATTGCTGAGTTAGAACAGCAGGCTGATGAACTTGCCCATAGCAGCTCAAATGGATTGCTGGATCTGGACTCTATGGAAGCGATGAGGCTGTCGCAAGCAAAAGGACAGCTGTCTGGGTTCAAGCGGCAACGTGCGTCATTAATCGCACAACTACATGCTATTCGGGCAGATAGAGGAGATGGGCGAGCACCCCGCAAGTTGGGATACGATGATTTACTCCATTTCTTCCCTGATGTGAACATCCAAAGAATCGAGGATATTGACAGCTTTCACAAAAAACTGGCAGGAATTCTGAAAGAAGAATTTATTGAGACAGAGACAACATTGCAAACAGCATTGGATCTGCTGGAGGTGGAAATTTCCGCTTTAGAAGAGGAGATTTCGCGTTCTGTCATCGGCAAAGGATTATCTAAAGCCACCCTTGAGCAATATGCCACTATCGATAAAGAATTGAAAACGCTGAGAAACGCCAACGATAACTACATTAAGGAAAAAGAGTTGTCCGAGGTAGCCAAAGCATACGCAGATGCCTTGGACAAGTTAACCTCCGAGCAAATTGCTCAAATGCAACAAGAGATCAATGCGAAGATGAAAGAGCTCAATGATCGGATTTATGATGGCAAGAAAACTGCGCCATGTTTATCTATTCAGGATGCATCGCATTACTCTTTCTTCACACCAAGGGATGGAGGCACCGGCACACAGTATAAGGGGCTTATTGTATTCGATCTGGCAATGTTAGCATTGACAAATCTACCGGTAGTTGTGCATGATTCCATTCTTCTGAAACAAATTGCCGATGAAGCGCTCGAACGGATTATGGTGCTTTATACGGAGACCGAAAAGCAAGTGTTCATTGCTCTTGACAAGGAAGGAGCCTATACCGATACAACTCGGGAAATTATGGAGAGCACGACGGTTATCAGGGTTGGCAAGGGCGAGCAGGCTCTATTTGGTAGAACATGGAACGACACCGGTATCCAACAAGGGAGGCAGTAACATGCAAGCAAGGTTTAGCTACAATAGGTTATGGAAACTTTTAATCGATAAGGGGATGAATAAACAAACACTCTGCTCTCTGAGCGGTGTGAGCCCTACATCGCTGGCAAAACTCGGCAAAGGCGCGAACGTGACCACCGACATTATCTTAAAAATATGTCTCGCGTTAGACTGTGACACGATCGATGTTATGGAGATCGTGAATAGAAAAGATACGGAGCTAAACAATGAGTAATGACAAGAGAAAGCCTGTGGACATAAACAGCCCATATAAGGCTTCCCTGACAAGAGAGCAGTTTCTCTTTTATGAGATGCGGACGACCGCAAAGCTCGTTTGTGAGGGGCTGGATGATGAGCAGGTTATTGCAAGGGTCTTGTCAGACAACCTGTTCCAGTACCCGACCGAAAAATCCATACGCAGACAAACACTCATCTGCTTGTCACGCTTAAAGTCGCTGGATGATGAGTCGCTTGTTCAAGCAATCGCGGCACAACCCTCCGATGTCTCCAAGCAGATCTGCCTCTACGCGATGATGAGGCACAGCCGCTTGGTCTGGGATTTCATGATCACCGTCATTGGCGATAAGTATCGCTCTATGGACTTCTCGTTTGGCAAGATCACGATGAATGCGTTCATGATGAGGCTGCAAGAACAGGACAGCGGCGTAGCATCGTGGAGCGATACGACCATAACCAAGATCAAACAGGTGCTTGTCAAAATCCTCGTTGAGAACGGCTACCTGAACAATGTAAAATCTGACACCTTGAATCCAGTCTGGCTGTCGCCCGTTCTGGACAATGCGATCCGCAGTCAGGGCAACGAAGTGGCGCTGCCTGCGTTTAACTGTTTCGATTAAGGAGGCGTGAGGCCGTGGCAAGTATTATGGAGCGGCTGGATAAGCTGCGCGACCGTATTCAAGAGCCGGACTTTCTAAATGGCAAGGGCCTTAGCAACGAGGTCAACATTCACATTTTCCGTTATGATGCGGAGGATGAAATGACCGTGCTCCATTTTCTCAATCAGATCACGACAGATCAGACGCTTTCCTGTCATCTGGTGGAATGCAACCTGTACGAGACATTCCTTAGCGTCTGCTCTGATTTGGATATTATTGACAGCATACCCGAGATGGAAGAAACCGACGGCAGCGCCTTTCTGCTGGAGCAGCTTCATTCTGCCGTCGGTGAAAACGAGTTCATCGCAAAGATACAGGAGAAGGGCCAATGCAAAAATGGCGATGTACTGCTCTTGACAGGCGTCGGGGATGCCTTCCCTTTTATGCGCGTACACAAAATGCTGGAAGCCCTGCAGCCGTTTTACTCCAATGTTCCCATACTGGTCATGTATCCGGGAACATACGAC
>QAKI01000030.1 GCA_003343905.1 Subdoligranulum variabile | reverse complement strand
TCATGGATAGCGTCCACCATATTTGGTGTCCACTATCCTCTCAGGAATATCAGGATCTGCCAGACGGTGCTGAGACGACGCTTACAGGGAATTAACGGGAATACAACGTTAAAAATCCAGCCAACCAGTGTGAAAGAGGTCAACAACAGCAACAGCAGGGTGCACAGTAATTGCCACTTCATCACCTGTTTGAGCAGAATGAACTCAGGAAAGCTGGCAGCCACAGTGCTCATGCAAAAAGCCAGAGTTGTCCCCACTGGCAGGCCGTTCGTGATCAGACTCTCCATCACAGGGATCACACCGGTAGCATTGGAATAGAGAGGTATGCCAACCAGCACAGCTACAGGGACAGTCCACCACTGACCGGCACCGAGATGCGACGCGATCCATCCGTCGGGCACAAATCCATGCAATGCCGCACCAAGTCCTACTCCGAGAATGACCCAGAGCCAGACACGCTTAAAAATGGTGAAAGTTTCCTCTTTAGCAAAGGCATGTCGCTTTGAGAGAGGCATATGCGGTGCCATGGTAGATTGTCGGATCTCATCAGTTTGATGTTGCTGCCCGTCTCTGAGGGCATCGGCGGCAAAATCGGCTAACCAGCGTTCGGCCTTAATCCGATCAAGAAAAGCACCGCCAGCCATACCAACAGCCATTCCGACAGCAATATAAATGAGCGTGAACTTCCATCCGAGCAGGCTGACCAGAAGCAGGACGGCGACTTCATTGATAAGGGGGGATGTGATGAGAAAGGCCATGGTAATCCCGAGGGGGATACCAGCCGAAGTAAACCCCAGAAATACCGGGATACTTGAGCAGGAACAGAACGGAGTAACGGCGCCAAAGCAGGAGCCCAGTAAATACCCCATTCCACGGTGCTTACCTGCAAGATAGTTTCTTACCCTCTCAATATCCAGCGAGGCCCGTAGTATGGCCACAAAGTAGATCATGACCAGCAAGAGAACGAAAATTTTGCTCACGTCTTCGACAAAAAAGTGGATCGCCTCCCCGAGTTTGGTTGCAGGACTCAGACTAAGGCATTCATAGACCAGCCAGGTGGCGAAATCAGTGAAAATCTGGAACATAACGGACAGGCCTCACGAAGGTTGTTTTTCGGGAAGACGCTGTTTGACAGAAAAGGATGCAGTTTTTTTCGATTTATTTCATTTGCTGAGAAATGTTATTGAACAGGATTTCACTGCAATAGCTTATCGGTAACCCCAGAAGGGGAAACAGATTCTTCACTTGGGAGTGAAACAACATACCCGACCATACTCATCCAGTCTGATCTGGCAATTGCTGGAAAGTTTCCTATGCAGCCTATCCCTCGCCCGGGATAAACGCGATTTGGTTGCCGCAAGTGTCAGACCATTTCGGTCTGCAAACTCAGCCTGTTTCATCCCCTCAAGATCACAGAGCGTAAGGATAATCCGATCAGACTCTGCCATTTTATCCAGGATGCGGGGCAGACAACCAGCCAGTGAGTCGACAGTTTCAGGCGTATTATCCGGCAATGATAAATCATCGTGGAGAGGCATAAATGGACGCTGCTGGCGGCTTTTATCAATAAGCAGATGCCGGGCAACCTCAAACAGCCAGGCTCTGGCATTCACGATGGCACAGAATTTCCCCTGTTGTCGTATTGCCCGGAGAAAGGTTTCCTGTATCAGATCATCAGCATCAGCCTCATTACCCACTTGTCTGAGTAACCAGCAAAGAAGTTCGTGTTCATGCTTCTTCCACGCCTTCGTAAGGCAAGGCGGCGTGCCGTTCAGTTGCTCCATTTATGACTCTCTCGTTAAATACACCGCATAGCGGGAGGATATTGGTTCTGATGCTGTCGGGGATGGGGTCCGGGAACTGTCGGTGCCATGATGATGTGATGGACTGATAGCATCCGATCAGTTATCCACCTTTCGGAAACCTCTTCCTGCAACAGGGTATGCTGTCTTGTGTTCAGTATCATGCAGTAAACCGTCATGCGCAATACCATCAATTTCCGCGCATTCGGTTCCGGATAAAACGTCAAAAAAGCGGTCCGGAATCTGCCTGATAAGCCAGCTAATGACTTTTTCGATACGCATGTTAACCCCCTTTACTCAGCATCATAATTATAGATTGTAATATTCGATTTTTCGAATGTGTTGTTGACATGAATTCAGAGAGGACTAAGATGAAGCCGAACGAAACCATGGAGTATTTATGTCCCCAATCACCGCGCTTCAGCTTTTCAAAAATCTCTCGGATGAAACTCGCCTGAAAATCGTGCTGTTGCTGAGAGCGTCAGGAGAACTCTGTGTTTGCGAGCTTTGCGGAACGCTGGAGGAATCCCAGCCCAAGATATCCCGCCACCTTTCCATGCTACGGGAAAGTGGGCTGCTTATTGACCGCCGTGAGGGTAAATGGATCCACTATCGGCTTTCAGCGCACATGCCCGCCTGGGCGGCGGCAGTCATTGAGCAGGCTTATTTGAGCCAGGAAGAGGAAATTGCGCTTCTGGTCAGACGGGTTGCCCGTAACAGTTCCACAACCGGTGGCAGAGCGGTGTGTCTTTAACAGATATAAAAATTTATTTAAACATATATGATTTAACGAATTTATATGGTGGCATTATGAATATACTATTTTTGTGTACCGGTAATTCCTGCCGCTCCATCCTGGCCGAAGCAACATTTAATGCGCTTTCACCGAAAGAGCATCATGCATTCAGCGCCGGCAGCCAGCCAAAAGGTGAAGTCCATCCCCGTTCCCTGGCTCTTCTCAGAATCAAAGAGATACCCACGGATGGGTACTACAGTAAATCGTGGGACAACCTCCCGGTGACACCTGATGTGGTGATCACGGTGTGCGGTAATGCGGCTGGTGAAACCTGTCCTGCGTATCTTGCTCCGGCAGTCAGGGCACACTGGGGAGTGGAGGATCCTGATAAGGCTACCGGGAGTGAACAGGAAATCGACGCTGCTTTCGAAAAGGCCTGGCAAATTCTTCATCACCGGATTGAAGCTTTTCTGTCGCTTCCGTCATCAGTCATTTCCGGCCCTGAAGAGCGTCTTCAGGCTGAACTGAACCGGATCGGTGAGACCATTTTTTAACTTAAACCTGAAGGAATAGAGATAATGAAAACACTGTCAGTATATGACCCGGCACTTTGCTGCAGTTCTGGTGTGTGCGGTACGGAAGTTGATCAGACTTTAGTGTCATTTTCCGCAGACGTGACATGGCTGAAACAGCAGGGTGTATCGGTGGAACGCTTTAATCTGTCACAGCAACCGATGGCGTTTGCTGAGAACCCGACAGTTAAAGCCTTTCTTGAACGCTCCGGCGCTGAAAGCCTGCCATTGATTCTGCTGGATGGCGAGTTCGTCCTGTCCGGGCGCTATCCGACGCGCCAGGATCTGGTTCGCTGGTTTGGGATTGTTGAGGAGAAAGCTGGTAGAGCTCTGGTAAAAAGCTGTGGCGGCGGCAACACTTCATGTTGCTGAACTCAGCCGGACAGGAGCCCATCGTGAACTATCTGAACAGTATTCCGAAGTTTCTCTTTTTTACCGGGAAAGGCGGGGTCGGAAAAACCTCGCTTTCCTGCGCAACGGCTATTCGTCTTGCTGATGAGGGAAAACGTATCCTGCTGGTCAGTACCGATCCGGCGTCAAATGTGGGGCAGGTTTTCGGGCAGCAGATCGGTAATACCCTGACGGTCATCTCTGCCGTCCCTGGACTCACAGCGCTTGAGATCGATCCGCAGGCGGCTGCACAACAATATCGTGCCCGCATCGTTGATCCGGTTAGAGGCGTTCTTCCCGAAGAGGTGGTGCGCAGCATTGAAGAACAGTTATCCGGTGCCTGCACAACAGAAATTGCTGCCTTTGATGAGTTCACCGGCCTGCTGACCGATGACGCGTTACTGAATGATTTTGACCATGTGATTTTTGATACCGCCCCTACAGGACACACCATTCGCCTGCTCCAGCTGCCGGGAGCCTGGAGCAGTTTTATCGAGACAAATCCTGACGGTGCGTCCTGCCTTGGTCCGCTGGCCGGACTGGAAAAACAACGGGAACGCTACTCGCACGCCTTATCGGTACTGGCAGACGGGGAAAAGACACGGGTAATTCTGGTCGCCCGCGCTCAGCAGTCAACGCTGGCTGAAGTCGCCCGCACGCATGATGAACTGCTGCATGTCGGTCTGAAGCACCAGTACCTGGTGATAAACGGGATGATGCCGGCCGGAGAAGCCTCACAGGACAATCTTGCCAGTGCGTTGTACCAGCGAGAACAACGTATTCTTTCCGGAATGCCGCCGGTACTTACCGCACTACCGACTGACAAGTTAAGCCTGCAGCAGGAAAATCTGGTTGGAGTGAAGGCGCTTCGGCGTCTGCTGGACAAAGATAACATCCCATGTGTATCAGCTGATGCGATATCACGCTCTGAGGTCATCTCTGCACCGTCCCTTGAAATGCTGGTTGATGATATTGCCAGGGACGGACATGGTCTGGTGATGTTGATGGGCAAAGGGGGTGTGGGAAAGACCACTCTGGCCGCTGCTGTCGCCGTGGCGCTTGCAGACAAAGGGTTTGATGTTCACCTGACCACCTCCGATCCCGCAGCTCACCTTGAAAACACCCTGAACGGACAATGCCATAATCTCCAGGTCAGTCGTATCGATCCGCATACGGAGACAGAGCGCTACCGGGAACATGTTCTTGCCACGAAAGGAAATGCTCTGGACACACAGGGACGCGCGTTACTGGAAGTAAGATTTACGCTCTCCCTGTACGGAAGAAATTGCCGTGTTCCAGGCGTTTTCCCGTGTGATCAGGGAAGCCGGGAAGCGTTTTGTTGTCATGGATACAGCCCCGACGGGCCATACCCTGTTGCTGCTTGATGCGACGGGTGCCTACCATCGTGAAGTGGCCAAACGGATGGGAGATAAGGGACATTATCTGACACCAATGATGCAGTTGCAGGATCCTGAGCGGACCAAAATTATGCTCGTTACCCTGCCTGAAACTACCCCAGTTCTGGAAGCCGCCGGTTTACAGGAGGATTTGCGCCGGGCCGGGATTGAACCCTGGGCATGGCTCATCAATAACAGTCTGGTCGCAACAGAGACAACTTCACCGCTGTTATTGACGAGGGCCGCACACGAAGCTACTCAAATCAATAAGGTCAGGACCGAGCTGGCCTCTCGTATGGCGCTGATCCCTCTGCAACAGGAAGCGCCGACGGGTATTGAGCAACTGCAACGTCTGATCCGTCAGGCGGAAAAATAATAAAGAAGGGCGGGTATCGTTCTGCCCGACAGGAGGTTTTATGTGGCTGGCTGCAGCTATTTTTATTCTGACCATTGTACTGGTCATCTGGCAACCCCGCGGACTGGGAATTGGCTGGAGTGCGATGCTCGGCGCCGCACTTGCACTGATTTCAGGCGTGGTTCACGTCGGTGATATTCCGACCGTCTGGCATATCGTCTGGAATGCGACGGCAACATTCATTGCGGTCATTATCATCAGTCTGTTACTCGACGAATCGGGTTTCTTTGAATGGGCTGCTCTGCACGTCGCACGCTGGGGAAACGGGCGCGGACGCTGGTTGTTTACCTGGATTATTTTACTGGGTGCTGCGGTAGCGGCCCTGTTTGCCAACGACGGAGCGGCGCTGATCCTGACACCTATCGTAATTGCCATGCTACTCGCTCTGGGATTCAGTAAAGGCACAACGCTGGCGTTCGTCATGGCAGCAGGGTTTATCGCGGACTCCGCCAGCCTGCCGCTCATCGTTTCGAACCTGGTAAACATCGTCTCGGCAGATTTCTTTAAACTCGGGTTCAATGAATACGCGTCAGTTATGGTGCCGGTTGATATCGCTGCCATCATTGCCACACTGGTGATGCTGCATCTGTATTTCCGCAAGGATATTCCTGCAACCTATGAAATCTCCCGTCTGAAAGCACCTGAAGAAGCTATCCGCGATCTGAACACCTTCCGGACAGGCTGGGGCGTACTGGCTCTATTGCTGATCGGGTTCTTTGGTCTTGAACCTCTGGGGATCCCCGTCAGCGCAGTTGCTGCTGCCGGGGCACTTATTCTGTTTCTTGTCGCCAAAAAAGGACATGCGATTAATACCGGAAAGGTGCTTCGCGGAGCCCCCTGGCAGATTGTGATTTTCTCCCTGGGTATGTACCTGGTGGTCTACGGGCTGCGTAATGCCGGACTGACTGACTACCTGTCAGCCGTACTTAATCAGTTTGCCAGCCAGGGGCTGTGGATGGCCACGCTGGGCACGGGCTTCCTGACCGCCTTCCTCTCCTCGATCATGAATAACATGCCAACCGTCCTGGTGGGAGCACTGTCTATTGATGGCAGCACGGCGACCGGGGTGATTAAAGAGGCCATGATTTACGCCAATGTTATTGGCAGCGATCTGGGACCCAAAATCACCCCTATCGGCAGTCTGGCCACCCTGCTGTGGCTACATGTACTGGCGCAGAAAGATATCCGGATCTCCTGGGGATATTACTTCCGGGTCGGCATTGTAATGACCCTGCCCGTGCTGTTTGTGACGCTTGTTGCCCTGGTATTACGTTTATCCGTTTCGTTGTGATTAACCTGGCTCCGGTCGTCACGGACCTGTGCCCGTCAAACCTGAAGAGAGTGATTTATGAGCGCAATTACGATTTATCATAACCCGGCCTGCGGTACGTCCCGTAATACCCTCGAGCTGATCCGCAACAGTGGTGTGGAACCAACGGTCATTTTATACCTTGAGACACCGCCAGCGCGTGCTGAGCTGGTCAGGCTCATCGCTGATATGGGGATCAGCGTGCGTGCCCTGCTGCGAAAAAATGTGGAGCCTTATGAGCAACTGGGCCTGGCAGAGGATAAATGGAGTGACGATGAGCTGATTGATTTTATGCTGCAGCATCCCATCCTGATCAATCGTCCTGTTGTGGTCACACCTGTGGGTACCCGGCTGTGCCGTCCGTCTGAAGTGGTGCTGGATATTCTGCCGGATGCACAAAAGGGAGCGTTCAGCAAAGAGGACGGCGAACAGGTGATTGATGCCCAGGGGCAGCGTGTCGCGAAGTAATCCCAGCGGTCGGGCTGTCAGCACCTGAGCGGCCCGATCATACCTTTCCGGCCTGACATAAGGTAAGCCGCGATGATGAGTAAAACATACAATGTCCTGTTCCTGTGTTCCGGGAATTCGGCACGAAGCCTGTTTGCTGAAGTGCTGATGAACCAGCTCGGCGGGGGAAAATTCCGGGCATTCAGCGCCGGTACTCAACCGGCAAGTTCACCTCACCCGCTGACGCTCAGGGTGCTTAACGATCAGGGATTCAGTACTGAATTCCTGAAAAGCAAACATCTGCAAAACTTTCAGCATCCGGATGCTCCGCAAATGGATTTCATTTTTACGCTGTGTGACAAGATGGCGGGAGAAGGATGTCCGGTGTTCCCGGGCGGCCCCATAACAGCTCACTGGGGGTTCCGGGATCCAGCTTCAGCAGAGGGTACCGATAAGGAGAAGTACCACGCCTTTGTGGAGGTTGAAAAACAGATAGCCACGCGCATCCGGCTGTTTCTGAGCCTTCCCCTGGATAAAATCGACCGGATTTCATTACAGCATCAGCTGCAGGCAATGGGACATACCGGATCTGACGAACAATAAACCGTAACCGATCGGTCTCCCTTCCTTACAAACCCTGACTGCGCCCTGAAAACGTTATCCCGGCTGATACAAACAGCACGGATAAGGTAACGGCATAACGTCGAAGATTAATAAACCATTAGCATGGAGCCTTTATTGATGTTTCACCCGTTTGATATTCTCACCCTGGACAATGGCGCCAGGCTGATATTTACCCCCTGTCCGGGAACCAGAGGGGTGCCACTTGCTAATTCATTGAAATCATTAAAGGAAGCCGGGGCACAGGCTGTTATCACCATGATGACGCTGGCTGAACTCAGTGAAAATGAGGCTGATGCCCTCCCGTCACTGTGCGCTGACTTTTATATGGACTGGTTTCACCTCCCCGTAGAAGACAGCTGTGCACCTGAAGCCCCATTTGAACAGGCATTTGCCCGGGAAAAAACGAATCTGCTGGCGATCGTCAGGTCTGGCGGAACGATGGTTATCCATTGTCATGGAGGTTCTGGCCGGACAGGGATGATGGCCGCTATCCTGATGCTCGAGTCAGGGTATCTGCCTGCTCAGGTGAAAAAACAGGTCCAGCTAATCAGGCCAAAATCACTGACTTCTCCGGTGCAGGTCAGTTATCTTAACAGGCGATACGGCTACCAGTAACAACGGCGGCACTGTTGCAAATAGTCGGTGGTGATAAACTTATCATCCCCTTTTGCT
>QAKI01000059.1 GCA_003343905.1 Subdoligranulum variabile | reverse complement strand
TAGTTCATCATGGAGAACATGCCCTTCTTCATCTCGCCGCCGTACCAGGTGTTCAGGATGACCTGCTCGCGGCTGGTGATGTTGAAGACAACGGCAGTCTCAGAGTTCAGGCCCAGTTCCTTGTAGTTCTCGACCTTGGCCTTGGAGGCGTTGTAAACGACGAAGTCAGGCTCGAAGTTCTCCAGCTCCTCGGCAGTGGGACGGATGAACATGTTGGTGACGAAGTGAGCCTGCCAGGCCACTTCCATGATGAAGCGGATGGCCATGCGGGTGTCCTTGTTGGCGCCGCAGAAGGCGTCGACCACGAACAGGCGCTTGTTGGACAGCTCCTTGATCGCCAGGTCCTTGCAGGCAGCCCAGGCTTCCTTGCTGGCGGGCTTGTTGTCGTTCTTGTAGCCCTCGGAGGTCCACCACACGGTATCCTTGGAGTTCTCGTCCATGACGATGAACTTATCCTTGGGGGAACGGCCGGTGTAAATGCCGGTCATGACGTTGACGGCGCCCAGTTCGCTGACCTGGCCCTTCTCGTAGCCATCCAGGCCGGGCTTGGTCTCTTCAGCGAAGAGTTCGTCATACGAAGGATTGTACACGATCTCGGTCGTGCCGCTGATGCCATACTTGGTAAGATCCAGCTTTGCCATGTTATATACCTCTTTCTCTATACGATTAGGCCGGCCGTACACAATGGGGAACCGCCGGCCCCTTGTCCCCCATGCTACCTTTATTATACATGTTTTGCGCCCAAAAGCAAGGCTAAAAAAACTTAAATAATTGTGACATTTGCATTTTTCGTCCTCCGGGGGCATTTTCGGCCCTGCCAGGCCGTTGCGGCGGGGCATGGTTTGTGCTACTATATAAATACTTTCCATGTTCTGCACCAAAAAACAGGGACTTTGAACAAAAAACGGAGGCAGTCGTTATGAAAACCAGAGAGCAGCTCGGCGGCATTTACTCCGCCTGCATCACCGCGTATGACGCCCGGGGCCGCGTGGACGCCGCCGCCCTGCAGGCCGTGATGGAGCGCAACCTGCGCGAAGGCGCCGCCGGATTTTTTGTGGCCGGCAGCAGCGGCGAGTGCTTCCTGCTGACGGAAGCGGAGCGCCTTCAGGTGCTGGAAGCGGCCGCCGCCATGCAGGGCCGCGCCAACCTGATCGCCCATGTGGGGGCCATCGGCACGGACGAAGCCGTGCGCTACGCCAAAGCCGCCATGGCGCTGGGGTATGACTTCTGCGCCGCGACGGCCCCCTTCTACTATGGCTTTTCGCCCAAAGAAATATGCAGCTACTACTATGCCATCGCCGAGGCTTCGGGCGCGCCGGTGCTGATCTACAATTTCCCCGGCAATACCCACAAGGAGTTCGACGTGGCGGACCCCGACTACATCGCGCTGTTCCGCAGCGGCGCGATCCTGGGCGTGAAGCAGACCAACTACAACCTGTTCCAGATGGAACGCATCCTGAACCTGAACCCCGGCCTGATCGCTTTTGACGGCTACGACGAAACGATGGTGGCCGGGCAGGCGCTGGGATGCATCGGGTCCATCGGCAGCACCTTCAACATGATGCTGCCCCACTACAAAAAGATCTTCACGCTGTTCGCGGAAGGCCGGCGGGAGGAAGCACTGGCCCTGCAGCACAAGGCCAACAACTGCATGGAAGCCATGTGCCGCGTGGGGCTGATCCCCGCCATCAAGTACGAACTGGCGCGCCAGGGCTACCCGGTGGGCAGCGCCCGCGCGCCCTTCGCCCCCTTGACCGACGAGCAGAAAGCCTATGTGGACGCGGTGCTCGACCGCGACATGGTGATGGAATAAATCTCTGGCATAAAATCCCCCTGCCCCGGCAATGCCGGAAGCAGGGGGATCATTGTTTCAACAAACTTGATTTTCGGTGCCTCCTGTATGCTGCGGTTCGTTACGCCGATCTCATCTTACATATACGAAAAAGCGTCCCCCGTAGGAACATAGTGTACGGGCAGACTATGATCCACCAAATCACCGATCCAGTCAGCCGCGTAGCGCATTCCCAGTTCTTCCCAGTTAAAATGTCCAATGTTGTAGCAGGCCATGGGACGTCCCTGCGCAATGGCATCACGGATATAGGCCAGCACCGTCCATTCGATGATCTCTCCGGGAAGGATTGCCTGGACCCCCTCCTGTTCCATCAGGCGAATAACTTCCATGGCGTAATCATGGTAGAAGCCATCCTCACCTATCCCTTCCGACATAAAACAGTTGGGATACAAATGGCCTACGATCGCGATTCTGTGGATCTTATCTTCCGGGTTGCCCATATAGCGCAGGCCATTGAGGGAAAGCTTGCGGCGCAGATACTGCCCCAACTCTCCCACAGTGGTTTCCGGCAGATCAATGGGGAACAAGCCCTTCTTTTCTGTCGGGCGATAATACGCATCCCACCCCAGATAATGGATCACACCAGTAAAAATCGAATCCGGTCGATGGGCATGCATGTGATCATGATCGCGCCAGACTGTAATGCCCGTCTGTTGCAGCAGGCGCTGTTTTTCCGCAAAGACCTCGTTGGGATAACTGCCCCGCCAAGTGGGGAAATCCGGCGTCTGGTAGGAGATCGGTTCGTGGGTGATGATCAGATTGCAGCCCAGTTCGGCCGTGCGGCGGATAACATCGACAGTGGGGACCAGTGCCGACACTACGCCTGTGCAGACCGCATCAGGGTCTCCCGCCTTATATTCATCACAACCATGGTAGTTTTCCAACGTCGGATGATAGGCAAGGATTCGATCAACGATTTCATGATTTTTCATTTTGTTTCTCCTTTCATGTCAGAAGTGCTTTCCCGCTCCAGTGCGGCAATAAAATCTGCGAGTGCATGGCCCATCTTTTGATGGGTCATGATATGAGGATGCCCACAGGCCCCAACGGGGTCTGCAATATCCATCTTGGGGTATCGGAATACCGTGATTCGGCAGTCGCCGGTACCGCGGACGTATTCCTCCACGATCGACTCGATATCAGAATAAAGGTAATAATCCATGCTGCCCAGCGTGCATATCAGATATGCTTTAGGGTGCACAGCACGCAGATGTTCAAGAAATGCACGGTAAGCATCGGCCTGGTGGCGCGGTCCGCCGGCGCCTTCCAGCGCCATACCGTTGACATCATTTGTTCCCAGGTTAAGCACCACATAATCTACAGGATGCGCGGCAAAGTCCCACTGCGTAAGTGCCGCACGCCCCAGGCGGTCTTCCCGCATACGATCGGTATAATCATACAGGCGATCCATCGCATAAGGGTGCGGCCATCCTGTATAGGCCGTCAGGCAAATTCCCGAACTGCTAATGATAGTCGGCTCCATATCCAGCAGCCGGGCCGTAATAGCACCATAAGACATCCACCCGTCCTCGTCAGCCGCAAAGAACAACCGGTTTCGGTCCCTGGTATCATTGCCAAAACCACAGGTGATGGAGTCACCGATCAGCACGATCTGCTTTTTAGGCAGTCGTTTGGGGGCTTCCACAATTTTTCCCTCGCTCCAAAAGCCTGCCAGCCCCAGGTATCCTTTGCCATTTTCCGTGCGCTTGATCAAACGGATACGATGCAGTTCCTCCTCTTCACTATGAAATAAAAGCTGTGTCTGCCGTTCTTGTGTCACTTCAAAAATACGGTCGGGCTGTTCGCCGTCATCCAGGATAACAGCACACCATGGCCAGGTAAGGCGTTCATTAAGCTGCCCTGTAAGTGGGTCACGTTCTTGCTCCGCACCGGGCAGGGCGGTAAGGTCCACTAAAAGGGTTCTGCCGCAAAACCAGAGTTCCACGCCGCTTAAAGTCCAATCGCAGTACAGTATTCCTGTTTCCGGGTCTGGCAGTGTGCGCCCCAACGGTTTCAGATTGTCTGACAGTGACAAGACAAAGTCATAGTGCATGAATGTTTCCTCCCTGTGGGACCGGGGCTGCCGCCCCTTTTGTCCGTATTCCAAAGAAAGTGGGGCGCTGCCTCGCAGCGCCCCACTGGGACTTATCCCTTGACTGCGCCGATCACGACACCTTCGACCAAATATTTCTGCACGAAGGGATACACGATCAAAATCGGCAGGATTCCGATAAAGGCGATAGCCATACGCACGGATGTACCAGGCAAACTGATCGCCCCTGCCCCCATGAGGTTCGCATTGGCTTTGAGCGCCTCGATGTTATCCATGATCTTCATCAGAAGCAGCTGAATGCTGTACAGCTTCTGATTATCCACATAGTACAGGCCATTGGTCCAGTCATTCCAGTAGCACAGGCCGGTGAACAGGCTGATAGTCGCCACCACGGGACGCGCCATCGGGAACACCAGTTTGCGGAAGATCTGCATCTCGCTTGCGCCGTCCAGTTGGGCTGCTTCGATCAGAGAAGCCGGAATGTTATTGCTATAGAAATTTTTGACCAGAATCACATTGAAAGCCGTGACCAAATAGTTGGGAACAATCAATGCCCAGATGGTATTCTTGATGTGGAAAAGGTTGGTCCACATGATGTAGGACGGGACGATGCCACCATTAAACAGCATCGTGAAAAACACGAAGAAGGAGAGCGCATTGCGGTAGCGGAAGGTCCGGCGGGCCATCGGATAGGCCAGCGTCGTTGTCAATGCCACACTGGCAACTGTACCCACCACCGTGACGAGCACAGAAATACCATATGCCCGCATGATGACCGTACCCTGTTTAATGATGTAATAGTAGGCATCCAGACTCCATTTTTTCGGCAGGAAGCTATAGCCGTTCTGCAGCAGCGCTGTTTCATCCGTAAAGGACGCAATAATGATAAGCACAATGGGCAGCAGTACCACGACCAGCATCACACTAAGGATCACCGTTGCCACCCGGTTAAAGGTTTTACTTTCCGTCATGGTGTTGCCTCCTTAGAACAGTGCATTGTCGGAGTCCAGTTTCCGAACGATCCAGTTAGCCAGCAGAACCAGCAGGAAACCTACGATAGATTGATAGAACCCTGCAGCGGCAGACATGCCGATATTGTTGGATTCCATCAAACCACGGTAAACGTAGGTATCGATGGTCTGGGTAACATTGAACAGCGCGCCGGAATTCTGGGGCACCTGGTAGAACAGGCCAAAGTCCGAGTAGAACATACGGCCCACGCTCATCAGGGTCAGGGTGATGATGGTAGGTTTCAGGTTGGGCAACGTGATGCGGAAGATCTGTTGCATCTTGCTTGCACCATCCAGTACCGCTGCTTCATACATAGAGCGGTCGATACCACTGATACTGGCCATATACACGATGGACTGATACCCCGCATTTTTCCACAGATTGACCAGGATCAAAATGAAAGGCCAGGGAGCTTCATTCATATACCAGGTCTGTGGCTCAATGCCCATCGGCTCCAGAATGGACTTATTGATAAAGCCATTGTCGGCACTGAGAAAAGCGAACACAATGAACCCGATAACCACCCAGGACAGCAGGTTCGGCATCAGAAAAGCCGCCTGATACAGTTTGACGCGAATCCGATTGCCCAGTTCGCACAACATAACGGCGATTGTGATTGCCACGACCGTACCGATCACGATGAAAGCGATGTTGTACAGCAGCGTGTTTCGTGTCATGATCCACGCATCCTTGGTAGCAAACAGGAATTCAAAGTTTTTGAATCCGCACCAATCGCTGCCGAACAGGCCTTTCATGAAATTGTAGTCCTTGAAGGCCACGAACAGGCCTGCCATGGGGACATAGTTGTTGATGAGCAGATAAATGATGCCGGGGGCTGCAATAAGCAGGAACGGCAGATTTTGCCGCAAGCTCCCCTTCTTTTTCTTCAATTTTATTTTTTCAGGCATGGCGTTCCTCCGTTCTGTCAGGCCGAAGGACAGACATTACTGCTGTTCTGCCAGCCAGGCATCCAGCTGTTCCTGCTTGGCGTTCAGGATCTCCTGATAGCCCGCCGCGTTGAGCGCTTCGATCATTTTGGGCACTTCGGTTTCGGGATCAACAGAACCGCAGAAAAGTCCCGGCAGATACTGGCTGAGCACATTGCGCACCGCTGTATACTGGGTGGTGTAGTCACTGGAATCGAAGGAGAAGCCCATTGCAGGGGAGACATCCGCCTGTTTATTCTGCTCCTGCTCCCATTCCAGAGATTCATAGCTGGAACCGACCGGCAGGTACTGGATGAACTGGTTGCCCACCACGCCGCAGCTGATCTGCGCAGTATAAGGTACCGTAGTAGCATCCTGGCCTTCCGGATAAGCCGCATTGCCGTTCTCGTCCAAGACGTAGTCGCGGCCCTCAATACCCCAAATGATCAGGTTGGCGATTTCAGGATCCGTATAGGTCAGGTTCAGGAACTTCATAGCCGCTTCAGGGACTTCGGTGTTGGCCGCCAGCATCCAGCTGACAGAGTTGATGCTGCCGGTGCTCAGGTACGCCTTATCCAACGTCTTAGCCGCCAAAGGATACCCACCGCACTGGGACACAAAGCTCGCGGCCGTGTCCGCTTCAGGATAGCTGTACGCAGCGATCCAGCCGAAATAGTTTCCGGAAGCCATCAGTTCCGTGGAAGTGGAAGTGGTGGTAGCGGCATCCTTCATCAGATAGTCTTTGTTGTACCAGTCACGAACCAGAGCTGCTTTATCCATGAACAAATCAGTGGAATAGAAGTCCTGCACGGTCATATCGTCGCCAATCAGAACACCCACCGGTTCGTTGTAGTCGTCAGACAGGTAATCAACACCATAGGGCAGATTGAATACGCCCACATTGCCAGTCTCGACGATTGCCAGCGGAGTCATATCGGGTTTGCCGGCTTTGACCGTCGCAAAAACCTCAGTCAAATCTTCAATACTGTTCACAGAGGACATATCAATGCCCAGTTCTTCCGCAACGTCCTGACGGTAGATGAGCATCGGGGTCAGCGCCATGGGTTTGTAGTCAGGAATACCGTACAGCGCCCCCTCATATTCGCAGGCCGCCAGCCACTCATCCCCCACCAGTTCCTTGGTTTCCGGCGCGCAGCTATCGATCAGGTCGGTGATATCCATCGCCATCCCGGTGGACAGATAGGTGTTGAAATCGCCAAGAGATTCCATGATGTCGATCTTCTCGCCGCCCTGCAGGGAAAGGCTGACCGACTGCGGATAGTCTGCGATGGCGATGGGTTTGAGGGTGATCTCGGCTCCGATTTTTTCGCGCGTGATCACGTTGATCGCTTCTTCCACCTCATCAAGGGCTTCCTCGGTGGGGATGTTATTGAAGGTCGCATAGGCATAGACGACTTGATCGTACTCGCTGCCAGAACCGCCCCCGGTGCCGCCACAGGCAGTGAGACTGGCCGCTACGGACGCAGCCAACAGGGTTGCCAGAACTTTTTTCATGTGTGAAACCTCCCCGTTTCATGTTTTATGGTAATTCAAATTATAATCCTTCTTTGGGAAAACCGCTTTCAGAAATGGGATTTACCTTTTCAAAAATAAGATTTGCCCCATTCTCTCAAAAATTGTGTATTTTGTACAATGCAAGCACAAAAAACAAGAGCCGCCCGACTGAACGGCTCTTGCTTCACCGCGCCTGTTTCCGATATTCCACCGGGGTCATGCCGGTACTCTTCTTGAACAGTGTGGAAAAATAGGAAAGGTTGCTAAACCCAACGTCGGTCGCCACTTCCCCCACCTGCTTGTCACTGTGGGCCAACAAATGGCGTGCCTGCTGGATCCGATACTCGTTGATCGCATCTTTCAGCGCGATACCCGTCTTTTTCTTATACATCTTGGCCAGATACTCCGGCACAAGGTAAAACTCCGCGCCGATCTCGCTGCGTGTGATGTTTTCGGCGTAATGTTGGTGAATATATTCGTTGATCTGCTGGATCAGCCCTTTCGACTGTTCCAGGCGCTCTTCATAGCTGAACACTTTATCCAGCAGATAGTTTTCATACCGGATCATATCGGCAGCTGATTGTTCGGCCATAGCCGCCATTTTGCGGGATAAAGCATCGTTGAGCAGGAGCGAGATCTGGATGCCCTGTTCTGCCAAATGTGCCCATATGACCTGGTTTGTTTCCCATATCATCGTTTTGAGCGTGCGGGCATCCAATGCTTTGGCCTGCACCCGAACTTCCAGCTCTTTCTTGATGTAACCAAGGAAGCCTTTTTTGTCTCGATCCGCCAAATACGTTTCCAACCGCTCCATCTGAAAGACCGTCACGCCCTGATTTGCCTGGAGCTGTACCTGATTTTCGCTGAACACTTCGCCGTAGAAAGAGACGCTTTGTTCCAGCAGTTGCTGCCCCTGTTCCATAATCCGATGGAATTCTTCCAAACGGCAGGGCTCCATGATACAGTATGTCATAGTAACAGACAAGAACTTGGCACAATGGCGCTGGGTTTGGCGGCATTTTTCCCGCAGGTCTTCCTCGCTCCCCTGCGGGCATATCGTCACCAGAAGTGTATATTGCGGATGTTCGTACAGAACGATATTGCTGTTTTCCGGGCGTCCGAAAAAGACCTCCGACTGGACATTGGTGAGCAGGAAAGACACAAGGTCCCGCCCGTAGCTCTCCTTATCCGCTTCCAGATTGGTGACTCTGGCCAGAACCAGACGATAGTCGCAATTCTCATCGATCTTTAGAGCCGGGTCGCGCGCCTCTTTCATCAACTCCTCCCACTGAGCGCGTGGTTTCCCACCGAGTATCTGGGTCCAAAGCGCCAATCGCGCCTCCCGGATATTGCTGACCATCCACTGGCCCAGGATACTGGCGTTTTCGCGTTCCCGTTCTTTCTGCAGCTCCTGGATAAGTTTTTGCAGCACGAGTTCCATCAGTTCCACATTAAAGGGCTTCATGAGATACTCGTCGGCGTGCAGTTTGACCGCGGTGGTCGCATAACGGAAACTTTCATGGCAGGTCAGCAGCAAAAACTTTCCCTTCTGCCCCTGTTCCCGATACCAGCGCAGCAGATCCAGTCCGGATTCCTGTGGCATCTCGATATCACTGATAACAATGTCTACCGTCTCCCGTGCCAGGATCTTCTGGGCAGCCGCACTATCCTGCGCCGTTTCCACACTGCTGATCCCCAGCTTTTCCCAGTGGATGCTGCTGCGCAGATCCTCCAGGATCACTGTGTCATCATCTACCAACAAAATCCGCATAGGTTTTCTCCTTTCCATCAAATATCCGCTTCTCTCATGCGATTGGGACTGATCTCATGAAGCGGATTTCGCGGGATGTAGGCCCGGCTCATTGCTCCGTGTGGTTCCACATTGGACAGCACGAACAGATTTTCCCGGTCATACATCAGCTCCAACATCCGCCGGATACTGGCCAATCCCACCCGGGTCCCGTCGGAACGCGGTGCGGCAGTACCGCCATTAAGCGCGTCCATCACTTCCTGAGGATACCCTTTTCCGTCATCTTCTACTTGAACAAGCAGCATTTCTTCCCCTTGCCACTGGACTTGCTGCAATTTGATAAGGACCATCGTCTGATGTCCTGCGGCAACTGCATATTTGTACTCGTTTTCCACCAACGTGTGGATCAGCATCTGAGGGACCGGCCACTCGCGTACAGCCTCGTCCATCTCCACGAAGTAGAGAACGCTCTCGGGATATTTGAGTTCCTGCATCGCAAAATAGTTTTCCACATGGCGGATCTCTTCCTGCAGCGGGACCGTGTGCAGCCCGGAAGCAAACATATAGCGAATATTTTTAGACAGCGCGTTGATATACGCCTCGATGGCATCACTCTGGCCACTGCGGTTCAACCCCGCGATGGTACTCATGGCGTTGAGGAAAAAATGAGGACGAATCTGCAGACGGATATACTTTTGTTCTGCATCGAGCAACGCAAGTTGCTTTTCGTAAGACGAGATCTTCAAATGCAGGATCTCATCCAGCAAATGGTTAAAAGAATCCACCAGCGTGCGGAATTCTACACTATCGCTGGCGGTAGCAATGCGAAGGTCCAGATTTCCATCTTGGATCTTCTGCATATCACGGGTCATCCGTCCCATCGGCACCAGCAGTTCCCGCCGGGTCCGGCGGGCGTAATAAAGGTTAAAAGCCAGCATCAACAAAATCGTACCGAGTACCAACGGCACATAACTGCTGATCTGCCAGAACAACCACATAGCACTCTGCTGTCCTCGAAGGATAAAAGGTTCCGCCGAAAACGGGCGGTCCACCTGCATCATTCCCAAAGTTCTGTCTTTCGCATGTTGACCGTCCAACCCCGCCACACCGCTGCCGGTCGAATCCAATACCGTTCCTTCCCCGTCCACCAGCAGGAAGCCGGTATCCGGGATCTGATCTGCGGGAAAGACCGAAAGCAACGTATCGGTAGAAATCAGTGTGAGCACAGCCCGATTATCCTGAATCAGCGCACGGTAAAGATAGGTACGGGTTTCCCCCTGATACACCTCCCAGCGCCAGACCTGCTCCCCCGCGGCTGCTTGCTCCATGGCAAACGCCCGAAGTTCTTCTGCTTCTGCCAGTGAAAGGTTATGGCTTCTTGCATCCACTACGATGCCGCTCCCTGCTTCGGCCACTACGATCATATCTACATCGTCCGTCGTATTTACGATGCTCACCATCTTATCATGCAGTGCCACGGCCGCATATTGGCGCATGGCCGAATCGCTGCTGCACAACAAATTCAAATCAGCATTATCGTATACCAGTTCTGAAAGGCTGGTCAAAGCCTGCTGCAGGCGGTTTTCGATCTGACTTGCATAAATCGTCGTGTAATTGCCCAGTGCTGTACGCTGTCGATCCACCGCGCTATGGAAAGTCAGCAGCATAAACATGATCAGGACCGCCACTGCCAGCCCCAACTGAATGTTCATGAGCATCCGCAGGGTATGCAGAAAGGATTTGTCTGTGTGCTCTACACGACATTTCAATTTCATAAAAGTCCTCCGCGGGCTGTACGCCTAAAATCTCTCTTTTTTGGAAAAGGAGTTCCCGAAATCCAAAGTATGGCCCTGCCTCGTTTGTTATACTGGTAAAAGAAAGGAAGGCGACGCCTATGACACGGGCCTTGATCACCCGGGCCGACGATTTTGGTTCGGCGCATGCAGCCAATGCCGCGATCCTGGAAGCGCTGCGTACCGGTTACCTGGTGCGCAATGTTTCCTGCATGGCGCCGGGCCCCTGCCTGTCTGAAGGTGCCAAAGAGCTGGCCGCCTTTGCCGGGCAGGCAGACCTGGGACTTCATCTTACGCTCAATTCCGAGTGGGACACCGTCAAATGGGGCCCCTGTGCCCCGCCCAAAAAGATCCCGGCGCTTCGAACTGCAAATGGCTATTTCCCGCCCTCCGGCGAAGCGTTGCAGGCCGCTGCACCACCGATCGAACAGGTACTGATCGAAGCCCAGGCCCAATTGGACCTGTTAACTAAAGCCGGGCTGCCTATCAGTTATCTGGATGGGCATATGTTCCCTGACCGCTTCATTCCCGGCTTAGGCGATGCTCTGCGCGGTTGGTGCCGCGAAAAAGGGCTGCTCTACGCGCCAGACCTGGACCGGCTGTATACCGGCGGCCCGGCCTTCGCCAAAGACTATGCCGCTTTTGCACAGAATACCGACGCCTGGCTGCGTTCCCTGCCTGCTTCCATCACATTATACATCATCCATCCGGCGCAGTACAGTCCCGAAACTCGTGCCTTCGCCAACAAAAGTTTTGCCCCGGGCCTGGTCGCATGGGAACGGGAATTGGAATACCGCTCAGTCATTGACCCTGCATGGCGCGCCCGGTGCAAAGCATTCGGCCTGCAATTGCTGCGGTTCCGTGATGTACCTGCCGTAAAAAAATAGAGGAGGCTATACCATGCAGCACCGCATTCTTCCGTTGGACGCCCAAACGTGGCGCATCGAAGAATTTGACAGTCATAACAGTGTTTATCTCTATCTGATCACTGGTACCCGGCGCGCTCTGCTGCTGGACACCGGTTTTGGAACACTGAATCTTCCCGCGATCATTGCCCCCCTTACGGATTTACCGCTTACCATCATAAACAGTCACGGTCACTTCGATCATATCGGCGGGAACTTCCAGTTTGAGGACATTGGGTTGCACCCCGCCGATGAAGCGCTGTACCAGCTGCACCGCAGCCGTCTGTCGCAACCATATACAGAACACCTGTTTCCGATCCACGAAGGCGAAGTCTTTGATCTGGGAGACCGCACGCTGGAAATCATTGACGCACCGGGCCATTCGCCTGGTTCCATCTGCCTGCTGGACATCGAACGCCGCTGGCTTTTCACTGGCGACAACTGTTGCCAAGCCGATGTGCTGCTGTGTCTGGAATACAGCTGTACCGTTGCACAATACGCGGCGACTATACAAAAACTGCAGGGTTTGCGCAGCCGGTTTGATCTGACCTGGCCCAGCCATCATGCCGTACCGGTAAAACCAGAGATTTTGGACCAATTCGCCCATGCCGCCAGCCTTTTGCTGCAGGGCGAGGCTACGGGTAGCCCCTTTCCTACGCCGTTCGGGGCTTTTCTTCGTCTGGCTTATCGTGACATCGGCATCGTTTACCGGGACGATGTCTTACATTGCAAAAAGGAGGACTTCTGATGGCAACCTGTACTGTAAGCTATTTTTCGAACGCACTGCGGCGCTTCACAACATTCTATGCGCTGCTGCCCAATGATCTGCCGCCCGAAATGGTCGGTGACAATCCCCATTTCCGCCGCCCAATGAAAACGATGATCCTGCTGCACGGTATCTCCGGCTGTGAAACTGATTGGCTGTACAACACGCCTGTTTCAGAGTTGGCAGGCCAATACAACGTGGCGTTCCTGCTGCCCAACGGCGGCAACAGTTTCTATCTGGATGGTCCCGAAACCGGCCGCCAATATGGGACGTTTGTTGGTGAAGAGCTGCCCGCCTACGCTGCCCGACTCTTCGGCCTGTCTACTCAGCGGGAGGATACTCTGATCGGCGGCTTTTCGATGGGCGGGTTCGGGGCCATTCACACGGCCCTGGCTTACCCTGACCGCTTTGGAGGTGCAGCAGGCTTTTCGCCCGCCTTGATTCAGCACAAAGTAGCATCTATGGCTCCCGGAACCGCCGATCCTATCGCCAACTATGAGTATTACCGCCTGGTCTTCGGCGATCCCTCCCGGTTGTCTGGCAGCGATAAGAACCCCGAACATCTGATCCAGGCACTGGTGTCTGCCGGCCAGCCACTCCCCAAACTTTTCTTCTGTGTTGGCTCCAGCGATTCGCTGTGTGAGGACAACCGCCATTTTAAAGATTTTCTGACCAGCCAACATGTATCCTTTCAGTATGTGGAAGACCCCGGCATCCATGATTTCCGATTTGTCCGCAATCATCTGGAACAAGCGCTGCAATATCTGCTGAAGGAGGATTAAATCATGGACTACACCAAAAACATAACGATCCTGCAACAAGCCGTAGAACAGCATAGCTTTATCCGCCACATTTCCAAGCACCGCCTTCCCGACGGAACTCTTGACACCCGCGGCAATCTGGAGTTGTGGAATCATTCCATGGCGCCATTTTTGAAAACCCCGCTCTGGCCTGACGGCACTCCCGGCTGGGACGACCGTGACCCTTTACAGGGCGAACCTTATCTGGTCTATATCCCGGCCTCTGTGGGTCACGAAAACGCCCCCACCATTCTGGTGGCTCATGGCGGGGGCTTCAGTTGGCGCACCGGTTGCGAAGGTCCCAATGTAGCATGGTACTTTCACCAGGCTGGATATCACACTGCCATCTTGAGTTACCGTCTGCTCCCCTATGACCGTCATGCCGCCATAGCGGACATGCAGCGCGCTATCCGCCTGTTGCGTACGGGGGATTTGGGTCCCGGGCGGCAAATCATTGCCATGGGTTTTTCCGCAGGCGGTATGCTCAGTGGCAACTGCGCGGTATACGGCGACGATGGGAACCCCGCCGCCACTGATCCGGTAGAGCGCTGTTCTTCCCGGCTTGACGCCTGCGTGGTGGGCTATGGCGCTATGAGCAGTACTTCTTTTCCCGGTCCTTTTATGTCAGACCCCAATCAACCGGACCTGTTCGGCGCCAACGTGCGGGACCGCTATGCTTTGGCAACTGAAAAGCACATTACCCCCGACAGTCCCCCCTTTTTCATCTGGCAGACGCTGAGCGATGATGGCCGCCATGGGATGTGCCTGGCAAAAGCGCTCCAGGACGCCGGTGTTCCCTACGAGCTCCACATTTTTGAGGGAGGCGTCCACGGCCTTGCAATGGCAGATGGAGAAAACGATCTGGGCGCTGACGTTCCACATATTCACCATTGGGGCCAGCTATGCTGCGAGTGGCTCGCACTGCACGGCCTGGCTCCAGAAAGGGGACAATAAAATGGCGCTGGAAGTGCTGACCCTCCACATCACGCTTACCGAACAGATCCGTGTGGAGGGTGGGCAGGGGTGCAGCAACATGCTGACTTTTACCGGCACGGCGGAAGGGCCGTACTTTCATGGGACTATTCTGTCCGGTGGTGTGGATACGCAGATCCTGCGTGGCAATCATTTGACCCTTTCAGCCCGGTATACACTGGAAGGCATTGACGCAGAAGGGAAACCTTGTCGCCTCTTTATTGAGAATAACGGTGCTACTGATGACGTGACCGCCCCTATGACCACCACACCGATGCTGCTGACCGATAGTTCCGCTCTGCGGTGGCTGGAAGCCGCCAGCCTGTACGGTACCTTGGAACCGGAAGGCCCCAATAGGGTCAAGATTCATCTATTTCTTTCCTGATTTTCCTCCATTCCCTGTAAAATTTATAGAACCCGCGGGGCGGGCCCTTTTCCGGGCCCGCCCCGCGGGTTCTATAGGTATAAGGCGGTTCTTTGCCATACAGCGCTTACGCCTGCATCCAGGCGCCGGCGGCAGCGGCAAGCTGCGCGTTGATGGCGTCGGCGGCTGCTTCGCTTTCCGCCACGGCGGACAGGTAGACCTTGATCTCGGGTTCGGTGCCGCTGGGGCGCACCATCAGCTTGGCGCCGTTTGCCAGCCGGTATTCCAGCACGTCGGCTTTGGGCAGGCCGGTAACGTCGTTCCGGTAGTCGGTGGCCCGCTGCACGGCGTACCCGGCGATGGCGGCGGGCGGGTCCTGCCGCAGCTTCGCCATGATGCCCTGCATCGTGCGCATGCCGCTCTCGCCCTCGAACGTATAACTCTTGAGGTCGTTGCGGTAGAAGCCGTACTCTTTGTACAGGGCGTTCACGGCGTCCAGCAGGCTCATGCCGCGGGCCGCGTACCAGGCCGCGGCTTCGCAGGCCAGCATGACCGCGTTCACGCCATCCTTGTCCCGCACATGGCCGCCCGAAAGGTAGCCGTAGCTTTCCTCGAAGCCGAAGATATACCGCTCGGCATGGCCTTCGGCTTCCAGTTCCCCGATCTGCTCCCCGATGAACTTGAAGCCCGTCAAGGTACGGCGCAGTTCCACGCCGTACTTCCGGGCGATGGGGTCCGCCATATCGGTGGAAACAATCGTCGTCACGGCCACCGGGTCCTTCGGCATCGTGCCGTTGGCCAGCCGCGTGCGGCAGATGTAATCGAACAGCAGCACGCCCATTTCATTGCCGCTGATGAGCCGGTAGCCGCCCTGCCCGTCGGGCACGGCCGCGCCCATACGGTCACAGTCGGGGTCGGTGCCGATCATCAGGTCGGGGCGGACCGTGTCGCACAGGCGCAGGCCCGTTTCCATAGCTTCCCGAATTTCCGGGTTGGGATAGGGGCAGGTGGGGAAGTTGCCGTCCGGCTGCGCCTGTTCGGGCACCACCGTCACCTCGGTGACGCCCATGCGGTCCAGCAGCAGTTTCACCGGCTCCAGCCCGCTGCCGTTCAGCGGAGTGTAGACCAGCTTCAGCTTGCTCACATCGTTGCCGGGGCGCAGGGCCAGCACGGCGTCCACAAAGCCGGACAGGCATTCTTCCCCGATGGTCTGGATGCGTCCCGCCGCCGCGGCTTCGTCATGATCCACAAGTTTGGGGCTGTCAAAACAGTCATGTTGCCCAATGGCCGCCAGCACCTTGGCCGCGGCTTCCAGCGTGATCTGGCAGCCATCGGCGCCATACACCTTATAGCCGTTGTACTTGGCCGGGTTGTGGCTGGCCGTGATGCAGATGCCCGCGCCGCAGCCCAGATACCGCACGGCCCAGGACAGCGCCGGGGTGGGTTCCAGCCGGGGGTAAAGATACGCGGTGATGCCGTTGGCGGCCAGCACGCGGGCGGCCTCGCGGCTGAACAATTCGCCCTTGATGCGGCTGTCGTGGGCGATGGCGACCTTTTTGGGCAGGCCCTCGGCGTTGATGTAGTCGGCCAGCCCCTGCGTGGCGCGGCGCACGGTATATAGGTTCATGCGGTTGCTGCCCGCCCCGATGACGCCCCGCAGGCCGCCGGTGCCGAATTCGAGGTCCCGGTAAAAACGGTCTGCGACGGCTTCGGCGTCGCCCCGGATAGCCGCCAGTTCGGCGGTCAGGTCGGGGTCCTCCACGGCGCGGGCGCACCAGAGGTCATACACTTGCTGATACTGCATACGGAAAAACTCCTTTCGCCGGGCGCACATGGCCCCGGATACCAGAAACGGGCCGTCCGGGTGGGACGGCCCGTGCAAAAAGCCGGACGATGCGACAGGATCAATCCTGTTTGGGGATGCTGGAATTGAAGCGGTCCAGCGCCAGCGCCGCCACGACGCCCACCACGATGCAGACCACATTGATGGCCGCAGAACCGGGCGAAGCCAGGAAGCTGTCCACCGGGATGATCATGAGGGTGGCGGCGATCACGATGCCGATGATGGCATGGAAGGCGTACACATAGAAGTGGTCGAACAGGGCGTCCACCGCGCGGGCCAGGCAGATGACGGTAACGACCGCGCCGATGCCCGCGGGGACCAGGATGCCGAAGTCCAGATTGCCCAGACCATCGACGAAGGGGGTGTACAGGCCCAGCGGCATGAGCAGCGTGGAGAAGCTCATGCCCGGCGCGATCACGCTGAGGGCCAGGCAGAAGCCGCAGAAGATGTACCAGCCGAAGTTGGGCGCGATGGTGATGGAGAACAGATCCAGCGAGATCAGCAGCGTGAGGATGACCGCAAAGGCCACCACCATGGGCACCCAGGAATACTTGGCGCGGCCCTGTTCATTGGATTCACGGAACAGGGAGGGCAGCATGCCGGTGATCAGGCCGATGAACAGGCAGACCGACGGGGCGGGGTATGTTTCCAGGAAGAAGGCCAGGATCTTGGCCACGCCCAGGAAGCCCACCGCGCCGCCGATGATGACCGGCAGCAGTTTGGGGACGTGGGTCTTGAACTTGCGGATGGGGTCGCCCAGCAGTTCCATGACCGGCTTGTAGATGCCGAACACGACGCAGAGCACGCCGCCGGAAATGCCCGGCAGCACCGCGCCCACGCCGATCAGCACGCCCTGCAGCACGCGCAGGATCACGCGCAGCAGGCTGGTATTGTTTTCTTTCATGAGAATCGTTCCTTTCGCGAAGGGGCCCGCAGGGGCCCTGACGGATGGCGGAAAACGGCGCGCGGCCCGGCGGACCCACACCGTTTTCCACTATACCACATCTGCGGGGTCCAGCGCAAGGCGCTGGCCGCAAAAAAACGTGCGAAGCCGCCTTTTCGCTCACAAAAAACGCCCGGTGGCGCTTTCGGGCGCGGCGCGCACCTCGTCCAGCGTGCCGCTTGCCACCACGCGGCCGCCCGCGGCCCCGCCGCCGGGGCCCATGTCGATGAGGTAGTCGGCGTTGCGGATCACATCCAGATCATGTTCGATGACCACCACCGTGGCCCCGTGCCGGATCAGCGTGTCGAACACGCCCAGCAGCGTGCGCACATCCAGCGGATGCAGGCCGATGGTGGGTTCGTCGAACACAAAGACGCTGTCCCCCTGCGGGCGGCCCATCTCGCTGGCCAGCTTGAGGCGCTGCGCCTCGCCGCCCGAAAGGCTGGGCGTTTCCTCCCCCAGTGTCAGGTAGCCCAGGCCCAGATCGTCCAGCACCTGCAGCCGCTGGCAGACCAGTTTCAGCCCCCGGCAGGCCTCCAGCGCCGTGTGTACGTCCATCGCCATCAGTTCGGGCAGCGTGCATTTCTGCCCCGCCGGGCCTTCGTGCCGGACCTGCGCGGCGTCTTTGGCGTAGCGCGCGCCCCGGCAGGCCGGGCAGGGAATGTCCACATCGGGCAGGAATTGCACGTCCAGACTGATGACGCCGGTGCCGTCGCACACCGGGCACCGCAGTTTGCCGGTGTTGTAAGAGAAGTCCCCCGCCTTGTACCCCAGCCGTTTGGCGTCCGGGGTGCGGGCAAAGATCTTGCGCAGTTCGTCATGCACGCCCGCATAGGTCGCCACCGTGGACCGCACGTTGATGCCGATGGGCGTGGCGTCGATCAGTTTGACCTGCCGCACCGCGCCGGGGTCCACCGCCTTTACATGGGCGGGCAGCGGGTGCCCGGCCAGCGCCGCCTGCAGGGCGGGGACCAGACTTTCCAGGATCAGGGTGGTCTTGCCGGAACCCGACACACCGGTGACGACGGTCAGGCGGCCCTTGGGGATCTGCACTTCCAGCGGTTGCACCGTATGGATGGCCCCGGTGGAAAGGCGGATGCTGCCGTTTTCAAACAGGCGGTCACGCGGCGCGGGGGTGCGCACCTGCACCGGCCGCCCGGCCAGGAACGGCCCGATGCGGGAGCCGGGGTCCTGCGCCAGCGCCCCCGGCGCGCCCGCCGCCACCACCTGCCCGCCGGACGCGCCCGCGCTGGGGCCCATCTCGATGATCCAGTCGGCCTTTGCCAAAATCTGGGTGTCGTGGTCCACCAGCACGATGGAGTTGCCGTCCGCGATCAGGTCCTCCATGACGCCCTGCAACCCCACGATGTTCGAGGGGTGCAGCCCGATGGAGGGTTCGTCCAGCACATAGAGCACGCCGGTGGTGCGGTTGCGCACGGCCCGCGCCAACTGCATGCGCTGGCGTTCCCCGGTGGAAAGGGTCGCGGCCGCCCGGTCCAGCGTCAGGTAGCCCAGCCCCAGGTCCATCAGGCGGCGGGCCACGGTCTGGAAGCTCTCGCAAATGCTGCGGGCCATGGGGCGCATCTCTTCGGGCAGGGTGTCCGGCACGGCGGCCACCCACGCCACCAGGTCCCCCAGCGTCATGGCGCAGGCTTCGTCCAGCCCGATGCCCTGCAGCCGGGGCGCGCGGGCGGCTTCGCACAGGCGGGTGCCGCCGCAGTCGGGGCAGGGGCCGGTGCGCAGGAATTTTTCCACCCGCTTCATGCCCTTCTCGTCCTTGACTTTGGCAAGGGCGTTTTCCACGGTATAGGTGGCATTATAATAGGTAAAATCCAGTTCAGCCAGTTCGTTGGTGTGCTTGGAGTGGTAGAGGATATGCTTTTTCTCCGCCGGGCCGTTGTAGACGATGTCCTTTTCCCGGTCGGTCAGGTCCTGGAAAGGCACGTCGGTGCGCACGCCCATAGCGCGGCAGACGTCCACCATCAGCGACCACATCAGCGAGTTCCAGGGCGCGACGGCCCCCTGCTCGATGGTCAGCGTTTCGTCGGGGACCAGCGTGGCTTTGTCCACCGTGCGCACCACGCCGGTGCCGCCGCAGGTGCGGCAGGCCCCCTGGCTGTTGAAGGCCAGTTCCTCGGCGCTGGGGGCGTAAAAATGCGCGCCGCACACCGGGCAGACCAGTTCCTGCCCGGCGGCCACCGCCAGCGTGGGCGGGGCGTAGTGGCCGTTGGGGCAGCGGTGGCTGGCCAGCCGCGAATACATCAGCCGCAGACTGTTGAGCAGTTCGGTCCCGGTGCCGAAGGTACTGCGGATGCCCGGCACGCCGGGGCGCTGGTGCAGCGCCAGGGCCGCGGGCACATAGAGCACCTCGTCCACGGTCGCCTTGGACGCCTGGGTCATGCGGCGGCGCGTGTAGGTGGAGAGGGCTTCCAGATAGCGGCGGGAGCCTTCGGCATAGAGCACGCCCAGCGCCAGCGACGATTTGCCGGAGCCGGACACCCCCGCAATGCCCACGATCTTGTGCAGCGGCACATCCACATCAATGTTTTTCAGGTTATGGACCCGCGCCCCGCGGATCTGGATCGCGTCGATCACCTTTGCGACCTCCTATTCAAGCCGGGCGTGGCCCGGTTCAGGCATTTAAATCTCGTCGCCGCCGGCGGACATGTGCCGACGGCGGCGACACAACCAGGGAAATTTCAGCCAAAATTGTGTGCGAGGAGCCCGCGACGAGTGCGCGGTTTTGGCTGAAATTTTGTCGAAGGGGATTCCAAAGAGGGGAAACACGAGCCTCAGGCACCGCCGTGGGCGAGTGTTGCCCCTTTTGAACCCTCCCGCCTATTATACCGCGCCCCGCCGGGCCCCCGCAAGCCCCCGCCCCCGGGTAAACCAGCGGTCGAGCGCCCTCAACCGCCGGTCGGTTGAGGAAACCGCCGCCCCCGCTGTATAATAAGGATGCGGCCGGGAAGCCCCGCGCCGCCCCATCACACACCAAAAGGAGCTAACGAACCAATGAAACAGACTTTGGGACAACTGATCGCCGCCCTGCGTAAGGAGAAGGGCATGACCCAGGCCGACCTGGCCGGGCGCATGGGCGTGACGGATAAAGCCGTATCGAAGTGGGAGCGGGATCTCTCCTGCCCCGACGTGAGCAGCCTGCCGCTGCTGGCGGAGGTACTGGGCGTATCGCTGGACGAACTGATGCAGGTCAAAAAAGAGCAGGCCGCCCCGGAAAAACCGTGGGCCAACCTGCTGGATACCATTCTGAAAGGCGTGGGCCTTGCCATGGGCGTGGCCGTGGCCGTGCTGGCGGCGCTGAACGCGCTGGACGCCAATACCGGCCTGCTGATGCTGGGGCTGGGCCTTGCCTGCCTGGGCGCGGCGGCCCTGCAGGACGGCGGCAAGGGGTAAGGCGCTCAGCCCCGGCGCAGCCGGATCAGGCGCAGCACATCGGCATACAGGGCGTCCCGGTCCTCCAGGTCGATCATGAGCCAGCGTTGGCCGTTGCCCTCCTTTGCGGCGCTGTAGATCGCCCGCAGTTCGGGCGTACATGCGGGCAGCAGGGCTTCGGCGGCGGGCTTCTCCTTTGCGCCCACGACGACCAGCACGGTGAAGTAGTTTTCCCGCGGGTAGAGCGTACAGAGATTTTTGCCGCCCTTTTTGAATTTGAGGTTCCAGCCCCGTTCCCAACTGCACGCGCTGTACTCCATCCGCGGGGCGCAGCCGAAGGCTTCTTTCATATCCCCGCAAAACTGCCGGAACAGCGGGTTGCGGATATACGCGGCCACTTCCTCCATCGCCGGGCAGCAGGCCTTATCGGTCAAAGAGATCATCGGGTTTCTTTCCTTTCTGCGCGGCGCGTCCGCCGTTTGGTATCGGATCGGGGTCTTTGCATACGTTTCCCCCGCAAGCGGCGCGTCACCACTCCTGCGTTTGGGCAGCCTTGTCCATCCGGCGGGCCAGCCGGTGGTAGAATAGGGCGGGCGCCGCCGCCAGCACCGCCAGCACGGCGAACACGGCCGAGGGGTTCACCACCAGCCCCATCAGCGCCAGCGCCGCCACCGTCAGCCACGGGCCGCGCAGCGTGCGGTAGTATTCGGCCTTGTCCTCATAGGAGGTGTGCAGCGCAAAAGGCTTGCCGTCCTGCTCTTTTTCCACGATCAGCAGTTCCCGGCCAAAGGTGCCCGGGTTCGTGGCGATGCGGCCGCCTTTTTCGGCCCAGGGCCGCCAGCGCGCCTTGAAAAGCGACAGGTTCAGGTTGGCGTTCTTGGTGAACACCCGGCAGCCCGTATCCTCCAGCAGGGCGCGGTATTCCCTGGCGCGGGCCCCGGATTTTTCGCCCACAAAGTCCACCGCATACTGGTACCGCCCCGGTTCGCAGCGTTCAAAGGCGTACAGCAGGCGGCCCGTGCGGACAAGCCGCCAGCCCTTTGCCGCCTGCCGGTTCAGCCAGGCGGCCTGGGTGTCCAGCAGCATACCGAAAAACGCGACCCGATACTTTGTTTTGCTCATTGTGCACCTCCCATGATCTCGTCGGCGGCAGCGGCCAGTTCCCGCAGCCGTTCCCGTTCTTTTTCCGCGGCCTGACGGCCCTGCGCCGTGATGCAGTATTCCTTCTTGCGGCCGCCGCCGTCCCCACAGGGGGCGATCCAGCCTTTTTCCTGCAGGGCGTTCAGCGCGCCGTACAGCGTGCCCGCCCCCAGCAGCAGCCGCCCGCCGGTCTTTTCCTCAATAAACTGCATGACGGCGTAGCCGTGCCGGGGCGTGTACAGGGCCAGCAGGATATAAAAGGTCACTTCGGTCAAAGCGCCGCTTTTGGCATGATCCCGCATCCGGCCACCTCCTTATTACGTTTACTGTAATTCTTTTATATCACTAACCGTACTATTTGTCAACCCTGTTTTTGCAAAAAAAAGCGGCGGGGGAGCGCGTTGC
>QAKI01000052.1 GCA_003343905.1 Subdoligranulum variabile | reverse complement strand
CGGATCGGATAAACGCTGAAAGCATCTAAGCGTGAAGCCGGCCCTGAGATAAGATATCCCACTGAGTCAATCAGGTAAGACCCCTTGAAGACTACAAGGTTGATAGGCACGATGTGTAAGTGGAGTGATCCATTCAGCAAGCGTGTACTAATAGGTCGAGGGCTTGACCCCATCTTGATCAGATACTCTATTTGCTGCGCAGTTCGATATTCAGTTTTGAGGGTACATCCTCAAAGAGAAGCAGATGACAAGGTCATTTGTATGGCCGGTGTCGATGACGGTGAGGTTCCACCTGTTCCCATTCCGAACACAGAAGTTAAGCTCACTTGTGCCGAAGATAGTTGGCTGGAGACGGCCTGCGAAAATAGGTAGATGCCGGCTTCTCAAAACAAGCAGCCTCCGGGCCGAGCGTTAGGCCCGGCCCGGAGATTGCTTTATATGCACCATTAGCTCAGCTGGTAGAGCAACTGACTCTTAATCAGTGGGTCCTGGGTTCGAGTCCCCGATGGTGCACCAGGAGCAGCCTTACGGAAACGTAGGGCTGTTTTTTTGTTGCAGCATCCCGGAACGCTGCGAACCAAAGGTGCACCATCGGGGACGAGAACAGCTCGTGCCGGCCGTCTTACGTCCCGGCCGGCAAAAACGGTCCAGTGGACCGTTTTTAGCCCGCGGGAGAGTCCCCGATGCGTGGCGGGCAGGCAGCACCTGACGGGGGCGACAAGGTGCACCATCCCCTTCGGGGCGGGCTCAGCGTTCGCGCGGGCGCTCCGCTTCGCCTCGCGGGGACCGGTCGCTAAAAACGCTCCACTGGAGCGTTTTCTTAACGCGCCCGCTGATGGTGCACCAGGAACAGCCTTACGGAAACGTAGGGCTGTTTTTTTGTTGCAGCATCCCGGAACGCTGCGAACCAAAGGTGCACCATCGAGGGACGAGAACAGTTCGTGCCGGCCGTCTTGCGTCCCGGCCGGCAAAAACGGTCCAGTGGACCGTTTTTAGAGCGCGGGAGAGTCCCCGGGGAACATAACGGCAGGCAGCACATAACGGGGGTAGAGTCTTATGCTGTATCCCGCCGTGGGGGCTTTGTTTTGGTTTGTACGCTCGGAGGACTCGAACAGGGCGACGGCGCCGCAGCGCCGGGCCCAACAGTCCAGTGGACTGTTGGGCAGCCCGCGGGAGAGTCCCCGGGGAACATAACGGCAGGCAGCACACGGCGGGGGTAGAGTCTTATGCCATGTCCCGCCGTGGGGGCTTTATTCCGGAGCGTTTTCTTGACGCTCCCACGGAGAAAACTTCCATTACACCATTCCACCATTAGTACGAGCCGTTTGGGAGGGCAAGTAACCAATACTAAGGCAGTGAGCAGGGCTGTTTTTATTTACCGTTTTAGAGCGCGGCCATAACTATGGCGAGATACAAAAATCGACAAAAATCAGGGACCGTCCAGGCGGCCCCCTGCATAAAGCAAATGCCGCAAGATCGGGAACGGCCCGGTTCTGCGGCGTTTTGCATTTATATGAGGGTATCAGGTCAAGATCATGGGTAAGGGGGAGTTATCAGCAGTTTATGGGGGGGGGGGAAAACTATTCCGTTCCGAGGGAGTGGAAGTGTGTTGGTGCAAGTTCGATGAAAAACGAAATAGTACCAGTATTATGGAAGCCATAATACTGGTACTATTTTTATCACTGGATGGATCAACCTACTTATCGATAACTTACAACAAATGGAGAAACTATCTCACTGGCTTTTTCTTCTATAGCTAATGGAGCAGAAGGTAAAGACGTTTTACCATCCCATATAGTTAATTGTTGAGGTCCTTGCTGGTAGATAAGAGCTCCCTTGCCCGCAATTTGGTTTGCATATTCAGGAGAGAGACAAAAAGAATAACATTTGCTCGAACCTTCACTACGAGTGTCAGGCTGCCATAACGAAAACAATGAATAACCCATGTGTATAGAATAGCATGATTGCTCTTCCGAAAAATCATCGCTATAAGAGATTCCGTTTATTTTACTTTCTTTTCCGGTTGCACATAATTCAAAATATATACCGCCGTCAGAAAGACGATATACGTTTTGAACAGAAAAGTGAAAAGCAAATTGATGAAGAACAAAAACGTAAAATAAAATAATACAAAGCAATAGCGTAATGATAGCGGAAAAAATGATTTTTTGTTTTGACCGCCGCTTTACTTTGCTTAGAAACTGTATAGCAGCTTGATCATCGCCAGGGGAGGGAACGGGTTCATACTGTTCGAGAAATTTTTTGTTACATTTCTCACAAGTTCTAAGGTGAGCTTCTATCTCTTTATTAGACGCTTCGGATGTCAAATGCTCAATATAGTTGGGAAGAAGATCTTCTACAATGCAACAAGGAAGGTTATTGCTTTTCATTTTGCTTCTTCAATTTCTCCTTTGCTCTATAATAAATTATTCGCGCCCAATTATTAGTGCGATCCAGTATTTGTCCGATTTCATCAAAGGTTAAATCGCCGGACAGGCGCAGATAAACAACCGTTCTATAAGGTTCTTCCAATGAATTGACTTGCTTGTAAAAGGCAATTCTATCAATGGATTCTTCGACAGCGTCTTCAATTTGATAAGTTTCTGCATATTTTTCTTCAGAAATAGATTTTGGTGCATGTGCAGAGCGACGCGCCTCTTTGCGCCATACATTTTTAGCAATTTGAAATAGCCATGATTTCAATTCACAAGTGCCATCGTACCGGTTTATACATCGAATTGCTTGATAAAAAGTTTCAGATGTCAATTCCTCAGCAAGCTGTGCGTTGTGACATAAACTGAATAGAAAGCAATAAACCGGATGCGCATATAAACGATACATGCTTTCTTGGTCGATATTGTACAATTTTCCGGCTCCAATTTTGTGCAACTTATTGTGTAACAAATAATGGGATGAGGGTATTTAGTGTATGAAAGGTGTAAGGTGATGAGCTTACAGTAAAGTCATATTTGCAAGGGAGGTAACCATGAGGATTAGAAAATTTTATGAAAATATACTTGGCAATAGGTCGTTGCTTTGCATAACAATTCTTGCCTGTATAGTACGTGCGTTTTTACTGCCGGTGATTTCAGGCGACTATATTGATTACCTGCACCCTTGGTTTTTGGAATTGAAAGAAAACGGTGGGTTGGCTGCGATTGGAATTCCTGTAGGGAATTATATGGTTTCCTATATTTATATTTTAGCGATGCTTACGCATTTTCCACTTCCAGATATCATATCTATAAAAATTGTGTCATTTATAGGAGATATTGTGTTAGCCATCTATTGCAAGAAATTGGTGATGGCAATATGGGAAAATGTGAGATTGTCAAATATAGTATACACTACAATTCTGTTTTTGCCAACCGTCTTTTTGAATAGTGGAGCATGGGCACAATGTGATGCAATATACACAGCAGCGATGGTGGCGTGTTTATACTATTTGCAAACTGAAAAACCACATATCGCTATGATCTCCTTTGCCGTTAGTTTTGTGTTCAAATTACAAGCGGTATTTTTAGCGCCTCTTTTGCTGACCCTTTTTTTCCAGAAAAAAATAAAACTTCGCCATTGTCTATGGGTGCCGCTGGTGTATGTGATAACAATTTTTCCAGCATATGCTGCGGGGCGATCGGTTGAAGATCTGCTATTGCTGTATTTCAATCAGGCTGGAACGTATAAAGCACTTTCGATGAATGCACCAAATTTCTTTGCGTGGTTTCCGGCGTTTTATGAAAACACCGCACTTGCCAGTATTGGAATTTTTTTGGCTGCAATTATTATGCTGGGAGTAGCGTGTTATGTAAAAAAATATAAAATTGAAGTCAAAGGATCGACATTGTTGTGGATCGCGGTGTTTTCGCTTTTTTGGATTCCCTTTGTTTTGCCCCATATGCATGAAAGATATTTTTTCCCGGCAGATATAATTTCGATGATTTTGTTCATGTGTGATACGAAAGAAACAAAGAAAATACTTATTATACCAACGTGTTCATTACTTCTCACCATTAGGTTTTTAACAGGGGCATTGTGGATTTCAGCTGCGGTACTTTCGCTGCCTATGTTTTATGTTGGAATTTATATCTGGAAAAAAGTATACAGAATGAAAGAGAATGCTCATGACATCATTCCAAAGAACGATCAGTAAAAGCAGATCAGAATTTTTGCCGTGTGCGATGAATTCTACTCTTTACAGATGATTCAGAAGAGTTTGTTATTTGAGATGTTTCAGAAATGGAGTATCCGTTATAGGTTTATGAATGGTACAAGGAGGGCCGTGGTACAGCCGGTAGGATTCGCAAGGTGTGGCGAAATGTTACACAACTTTTGTTACAAGAAATCGTACATTTTATACATTGCCGGGAGGACGCAGAGACAGTACAATTATTTTATAACCAAGGAGACGAAACGCTGCCGGGGGAAGCGTGCTGAATGTGCGCGGCGCGGCCTTTTCCGGCGGTTTGCTTCCGCAGGGGATGACGGCAGAAAAGATGGTACTGCTGTTCCTGTAGACCCGGCGGGCAATCGCCGCGACAAAGCCGTCGAAAGAAAACGCTCCGGGAAAGCCTGTCCCCGCTGTGCCGAAGGAGGTGCCTTATGAAAGGCAAACGCTGGTGGATCGTATGTGCAGTTGTGCTGGCGCTGTGCGGTATCGTGCTTGTCGTGTTTCGGGAGTCGGTCAATCCTGCCCTGGGACGGAACCGGGACGAAGAATTCCGGCAGGGATCGGGCATTGAACTGGGGACCCTGGACGCGGCGCAGGAAGAAAACCTGTATAAACTGGCGAAAGTCTGGGGCTTTGTGAAATACTACCACCCGGACATCATTGCGGGCGATATCAACTGGGACGCGGAACTGTTCCGGGTGATGCCCCAGGTGGCGGCGGCGGAAAGCCCGGCGGAGGTCAACCGTGTGCTGTACGACTGGCTGTGCGGCTTCCCTTACGAGGAAACGCCGCAGGCGGCGACCAGTGAAACGGCTGCGTTCTGGCGGATGCTGGAAGAACAGAATGGTTCCATTACGGCGGACCTTTCCTGGATCTCCGACCGGGCGGTTTGGGGGGCGGACCTCTGCGCCTACCTGGAAGGGCTTTCCCGGCTGGAGATCAGCGACCGGCGCAACGGCTACGCGGCTTTTCAAGGGGAAGGCACCGGGGAAAAGGTCAGTTTTGCCGCGGAGCAGGATTACCCGCTGCAGGACGCTGACGACGGCGTCAAGCTGCTGGCGGTATTCCGGCTGTGGAATGCCTTTGCCTATTACTCGCCCTATCTCGCCCTGACGGACGGGGACTGGGACGAGGCGCTCCGGCAGGGCATCCACGCCATGCTGGGGGCAGAATCGAAGCGGGATTATGTGTTGGTCCTGGGGAAAATGATGGCAAAAACCGGCGATGTGCATGTCATGTTCGGCGGAGGGAGAAACTATCTCGATGAGTATTTCGGGGAGGAAAATCTGCCCTGTCACTGTATGATCCTGGAAGGCCGGGCGGTGGTGGACGCCGTGGCCGAGGGCGAACAAACCCTGCAAAAAGGGGATGTGATCACGGCGGTGGACGGGGTGAGCATGGCCGACCGCATCGCGGAACTGGGAACCGTCCTGCCGGTGCCCGAACCGGGTAAATACGGGTATTGGTTTTGCATCGCCCTGCTCAGGACGGCAGGCCCCACCGCGCAGGTGACGGTGGAACGGGAAGGGACCCCCATGACCTTGACGGTCCAGACGCGGCCCGCCTGTTTTGTGCCGGAAAATCCCTGGAAAAACGGACGGATCGAGGACGGGCAGATCGGCTATATCGACCCCGGCGCCCTGAAAGATGGGGATGTGGAGCGGCTGATGGAGGATTTTGCGGATACGGAAGGCATCATCGTGGACCTGCGGGAGTATCCGGCCTATCCGATCGTCTATCTTCTGGGGGAATATTTGATCCCGGAACTCCGGCAGTTCATAGCCTTTGATTTTCCTGATCCGCTGCGGCCCGGCAACTTTTACCGAATGCCCAACTACACCGGCGCCGGTTACAGCAAGATGATGGGACTGTCCGACCGGGACGACTACCCCCTCTATGAAGGAAAGGTCGTGCTGCTGATCAACGAGTTCAGCCAGAGCCAGAGCGAGACCACCGCCATGGCCCTGCGTCAGGCGCCCCGTGCGGTGGTAGTGGGCAGCCCTTCGATCGGGGCGGACGGTGATATCGTGGAGATCAAGCTGCCCGCCGGTGTGCAGGTGGTATTCTCCAGCTTCGGCGTTTATACGCCGGAGGGGGAGACCATCCAGCGGGTGGGAGTGCAGCCGGATATATTCTGCCGCCCCACGGCGCAGGATCTGCGGCAGGGGCGGGACGTCCTGATGGAAACCGCGGTCGATCTGATCCTGTCCGCGGACCCATAGCGCCCGCCTTGCAGACCGGCCCCGCCCGGTTTGAGGGCCTTTGAGCGGACCGCCCCCCCCACAGGGCGGCGCGGGGCGCTTCTTGTAAAAAAATAAAGCGAAGAAACGGCAAAAAAATTCTTCCAAAGCCGCCGGACGGAACACGTCCCGGCGGCGTTTTTTTCTGCTTTACATTTGCGACCCGGTATGCTATAGTAGGGGCTAAATTCGGTCTCTGCCGTTTGGGGGAATGAACGATCAAAGGGCTCGTTTTTGATATTCAGAGATTTTCCGTCCACGACGGACCGGGGGCGCGGACGACGGTTTTCCTGAAAGGCTGCCCGCTGTGCTGCGGCTGGTGCCACAATCCCGAAGGGCTGGAACCGCGCGTCCAGCTGCAATTCCTGGCCGAGGACTGCATTTTGTGCGGGGAATGCCAGGCCGTCTGCCCCCAAAACGCGCAGCTTGCCGCAGCGGGCGGCCGGCGGGTGGACTTTGCCCGGTGCGCCGCCTGCGGGGCCTGCGCGGCGCGCTGCCCTTCCGGGGCGCTTCGCCTGGCGGGGCGGTGGATGACGCCGCAGGAAACGCTGGAGGCCGTGCTGCGGGACCGCCCCTTCTACGGCCAAAAAGGCGGCGTCACGTTCTCCGGCGGGGAGTGCAGCCGCCAGCCGGAATTTTTGCTGGAAACGCTGGCCCTCTGCCGCGAAGCGGGGCTTCACACGGCGGTGGACACCTGCGGCCTTATGCCGGAAGCAACGCTGGACGCGCTGGCGGCGCGGACGGACCTGTTCCTATACGACATCAAGGCGGTCACGCCGGAGGTCCACCGGGCCGGTACGGGCGCGGACAACGCCCGCATCCTGCAAAACTACCGGCGGCTGATGCAAAAGGGCTGCCGGGTCTGGGTCCGCGTGCCGGTGATCGGCGGGTTCAACGCTTCGGCGGAAGAAATGGCCGGGATCGCCGCCTTCCTGAAGGAAAACGCCGGTGCGGAACAGATTGAACTGATGCCCTACCACAAGCTGGGGCGCGGCAAGTATGCCCAGATCGGAATGCCCACGCCGGACGACGGCGGCCGGGCGGTCAGCCATGCCCGGATGGAAGAATACTATCGCATATTTCAACGCCTGGATCTGCCGGTGCAGGGGGCGAAAAGGACGGAAACACCATGACGCGAACGGAATTTTTACGCAAAAACGCCCGCGACGGCGTTCACAAAAGCTGCCGGGCCGCGCTGCCCGCCGCCTGGTCCGCGGTGGACCTGCCGGGGACCATTGCCGAGCGCAAGGCCCGGGCGATGGCGATGATCCTGGACGGGATGCCCCTTTTTATCGGGGAACAGGAACTGATCGTGGGGAGCCGCACCCTCTACGGCCACCGGAACGAATTCCTGGACAAGTCCGATATGGAGATCCTTGCCATGCCGCCGTATCTTTCGGACCGGGACCGGGCGGAATTTGGCGGCGCGGACGGGGAATTTTTCACCAAAGCCCACTATACCCCGGACTTTGGCCGCATCCTGCGCATGGGGATCGCCGGGATCGTACAGATGGCCCGGACGGCGATGGAAACGGCCGATTCCCCCTTGAAAAAGGGCTGGCTCCAGGCCGTGGCGACGGCCTATGAGGCGGTGTCCCGCTGGGTGCTGCGGTACGGGGACTACGCGGCGGCGCTGGCCGAACACGCCGGACCGCCCCGCAGGGCCGAGCTGCAAAAGATCGCGGAGACCTGCCGCTGGATCGCACAGGAACCGCCGCGGGACTTCCGGGAGGCCGTGCAGCTTCTCTGGTTTGCAAGCCTGGCCACCATCGTGGAAAACTTCCACTGGGTCAACTACGGGCGGCTGGACCAGATTTTGTACCCCTATTACCACACGGTCGCCCCGGCGGAAGCCCGGCAGCTGATCGAGTGCCTGATGATCAAAATGTACGACGGCGCCGACCTCAAGGCGGAGTATTTCGGCGCGCAGGAAGGCCAGTTGAACATCACCCTCGGCGGCGTTACGCCGGACGGCGAGGACGCGGTCAACCCGGTGACGATGGCCTTTCTGGAAGCGGCCGGGAAGATCCGCCTGCCGGAACCGCAGCTTTCCTGCCGCATCCACAGCAAAAATCCGCCGGAGTTCTTGCGCAAATGCGCGGCGCTGACCGTTTCCGGCCTGAATTGCATCGCGTACTATAACGACGATTCGCTGATCGCCAGCATGACGGCCGCGGGCATCCCGGTGAGGGAAGCCCGCAACTACGCCTTCGACCTCTGCCAGGACATGAACATTCCGGGCCGCGGGGACTTTTACACCAGCGGCAGCGTCGATATGGCGCGGGTCGTGCTGGAAGCGATGGGGGAACTGCCGGACGATGGTTCCTTCCCGGAATTTCTGGAAGCCTGCAAGGCGGTGACCGCCCGCCATATCCGGCAAAGGATTACGGAGTACAACCTGCGGGAAAAGGCCGTGCGGGAATATGTGGCCGGGGACCCGGCCTTCCTGCGGGAGCAGGCGGCCGCGGGCAGGATCGGCTGGGACGTTGCCGCGCCGTTGATGTCGCCTTTGCCCATCACCTCGGCCCTGTTCGACAACTGCCTGGAGACCGGCACCGACGTCAGTTGGTTCGGGTGCCCCCTGCCGGACCGCGGTTTTATGATCGCCAACCCGGCGGTGGGGGTCAACGCGCTGGCGGCGCTGCGCAAACGGGTCTTTGAGGAAAAACGCTTCGCCCTGTCGCAGGTGCTGGACGCCTGCCGCCGGAATTTTGAAGGCCGGGAACCCATGCGGCAACTGCTTTGGACGGCCCCCAAATGGGCGAATGACGATGACTTTGTGGACCTGCCCGGCAAGGAACTTCTGGAGTTTGCCTGCCGGGAGGTCCTGCGCTACCGCACGCCCACGGGCGGCCGGCATCTGGCCGGTATCCACCAGCCTCATCCCGTGGGGGACGGCCGGGTGCTGCCGGCCACGCCGGAGGGCAGAAAGGCCGGGGAGCCGGTGCCGGTGACCCTTTCGCCGGAGAACGGCACCATGAAGAACGGCCCCACGGCGGCCCTGCGGTCGGCGGCCAAGATCGACCCGCGGCTGTACCAGTGGAACTTCTGCGTCATGTTGCAGTATTTTTCCACGGTGTTCCAGGCAAACGACGGGCCGGAACTGTTCGCGGAACTTCTGCGCAACTACTTTGCGCTGGGCGGCGGCCAGCACCAGCCCAACGTCATCAACGGCGAGGAACTCAAAAACGCCCGCCTGCACCCGGAGGAATACCGGGACCTGATCGTGCGCATGTGGGGCGTCAGCGCCCACTTTGTGGACCTGCCCCGGGAAGTGCAGGACGAATTCATCGCCCGGTTTGAGGGCCTTTGAGCGGACCGCCCGCCCCCGCCCCGGCGGGGGCGCGCGGCCGGTTTTATGTGCTCCCTACAAAACCTGTGCGGGGTTTCGGAATAAGTATTGACAAAAATGTACAAATATGGTATCGTAATCAGAGGTAAAAACGAATCGTTTGTATCTTCTTTGGGCAGGCGGCAACGCCGCGCCCATCGAGGGCGGGGGTGCTCCCCGCCATTTTTTATGCGACCGGGCCCGGCAAAGATCCCCCTGCGGAGGCGGCCCGGCATCCTGCTTTTGGGGGCGGACGGCCCCGCTGTGGTGTTTCCCGGAATGTTCATATAAAAAGCAAGGAGTGTTTGTGTATGGGGTATGGTTATCTGCTGGATATTGCCCTCATCTTGGTCACCACCAAGGTCTTTGGCCTGCTGACGCGGCGCGTGCAGCTCCCGCAGGTGGTGGGCGCGCTGCTGGCCGGGCTGATCCTGGGCCCCGCGTGCCTGGGCTGGCTGCAAAATACGGACTTTCTTTCCCAGGTGTCGGAACTGGGCGTCATCGTCATCATGTTCTCGGCCGGTATCGGCACCGATTTGAAGGAACTGCGCAAGACCGGCAAGGCCGGCCTGCTGGTCGCCCTGTGCGGCGTGCTGGTGCCGCTGGGCCTGGGCTTTGCGCTGATGTCGGTATTCAACAAGGGCGAATTCAGCTACCCCGGCGACGTGTTCCTGCAAAACCTGTTCATGGGCACCATCCTGACGGCCACCTCGGTCAGCATCACGGTGGAGACCCTGAAAGAGATGGGCAAGCTGTCCACCAAGGTGGGCAACACGATCCTGGCGGCGGCGCTGATCGACGACGTGCTGGGCCTGATCTGCCTGACGCTGGTCACCAGCATGGCGGGGGCCGACGTCAGCATCCTGGTCGTGCTGCTCAAGGTGCTGGCGTTCTTCGTCTTCGTCTGCGTGGTGGGCTTCCTGATGGAGCGCGCCATCCGCTGGTACGAGACCCGCGTGCATGAACAGAACCTGCACCGCTTCCCGATCGCGGCGTTCGTGCTCTGCCTTCTGATGGCCTATGTGGCCGAGGAATGGTTCGGCGTGGCCGATATCATCGGTGCGTTCGCCGCGGGCCTGGTGATCTCCTGCACGTCCAAGGCGTCCTATGTGGAGAGCAAGTTCTCGGTCCTGTCCTACCTGCTGCTGTCGCCGGTGTTCTTCGCCAGCATCGGCCTGAAAGTGACCATCCCCAAGATGGACGCGGCCATCCTGCTGTTCACCGTGCTGCTGGTGATCGTGGCCGTGGTGTCCAAGCTGATCGGCTGCGGGCTGGGCGCCAAATTCAGCGGCTTCAAAACGCGCCAGTGCGTGCAGGTGGGCTGCGGCATGGTCTGCCGCGGCGAGGTCGCGCTGATCGTGGCCGACAAAGGCATGGCGCTGAACCTGCTGAACCCGGTGTTCTCCGGCCCCATCGTCATCATGATCGTGTTCTGCACGATCTTCACGCCGCTGCTGCTCAAGCTGGTATTCCACGGCGAACCGTCCTACGAAACGCTGGAACAGAGCGACCTGGCCGACCGCTACGAGCGCGTCGAACAGTTGGATATCATCTCCAACCGTCTGTTGGATGAGGAAGCCAAAAAGAAGAAACAGTAAAAGCGCGGCCCCGGTCTGACCGGGGCGCAGGCCGGGCGGCCCCTGTGCGGGGCCGCCCGGCTTTTTGCGTTTTGGGGGTGAATTGGGCCCCGGCGGGGAAAAGTTGCCAATTCCGGCGGCGATTCTTTGGGCAGTCTTGCCCTTGCGGCCGGCGGGCGGGGGCGTGTAGACTATAGATAAACGGGGAGCAGGACCGGGCGCGGAAGGCGGCCGGCGCCCCGGAGAAGCAAGGAGAAAGTATGTGCGAAGAAAAGAAAGAATTGTGTAAGATCGGCTGTTTGGTCGGGGAACGGGTCAATTATATCGGCCGCGCGGCGAATATGCTGGATCTTGAATTTGGGGAAGATGCGGTCATGATCACCCGGCGGGGCCCCCATACGGTGGGCACCTATATCCTGCACGTGCAGTGCCCCTGGCGCATTATCAATGTGGAGAAGCGGGGAATGTATCTTGGCAGCATGGACTTTTATGCGCCGTCGAACCAGGTGAAGGCGGATAAAAACTTCCGCTATGAAACTTTTGACTGGGATGTGCGGGGGCAGAACCTGTTTGACGAAAAAGCGCCCCAATGGTTCGCCGGGCTGGAGGGCGTGACGGTCACGGAGGCCAAAATGTATCGGTTCGGCGATGCGCGCATCAAGCTGTCCAATGGGGACTGGATCGAGATATTCGCGACGGAAAGCGCGGACCGTGAATGCTGGCGTTTTTTCCAGTGTGGGCAAGATCATCTGGTCGTGAACAGCGGCACGGGCGTCCAGCGGTAAGGCGCCTCCGGAGAACAAAGGAGAGACTATGTGCGAAGAAAAGAAAGAATCGTGTGAACTGAGCGATCTGATCGGGCTGCGGGTCAACCGGATCGGCCGTGTGGGGAATATGCTGGACCTTGAATTCGGGGAAGATGTGACCGTTACCGGCGATTCCGGCGAAAAGGAATGCAGGGGGGCTTATATTTTGACGGCCTATTGCCCCTGGCGCATTGTAAACCGGGCGAAAAATAAGCTCTATCTTGGCAGTTTGGACGTTTATGACCCGGCGGAACGGGTGGAGGCGGCGGAAGATTTCAACTATAACACGTTTGAATGGGACGTGCCGGGGCAGAACCTGTTTGACGAGCGGGCGCCCCAATGGTTCGCCGGGCTGGAGGGGGTGACGGTCACCGGCGTCCAAACGGATCAGTTCGGCGATGCGCAGATCAAGCTGTCCAATGGGGACCGCATTGAAATACGCATAACGGCGACGGACGGCGAAGAATGCTGGCGATTTGTGCATACGGAATCCGACATCGGGTTTATGATGCTGGGAAATTGTGATTTGTAAAAGCGCCCCGCCCGCGGCAGCCCCGGCGGGAGCTGGGGCGCCTGGGAAAAGGGCACTTTGCGGCCCGCTCCCCGGCGGGCTATGGCGAAAAAAGAGCAGAAAAAGGCCCCCCGGCAGCGCATTTGCGCTGCCGGGGGGCTGCTTTTGTCTGGCGGGTCAGGCCCGCGTCAGGGGAAGCTGCCGGGGCGTGCGCCCCAAGGGGGCGCGGCCGGGTTACTTATCCTGATTCTTGTTTTTGCGGCGCAGCACCACGATACAGAAAAATGTGCGATTCCTGTTGTGCTGTATACCGCCCCCCTCACCCCATCGCGGTGCGCAGTTGGGCGCGGTATTCCTGGGGCGTTATGCCGTACATTTTGTGGAAGGTCTTGAGGAAGCTGCTGTAATTGGAAAAGCCGTTTTCCAGGCAGGCGTCCAGGATGCGTTTGCCGTCGGCAATGTCCCGGCGGCAGCTCTGCATCCGCAGCTCGGTCAGGTAGCTGGAAACGCTCTGCATCGTGTATTCCCTGAATACGCGGGAAAGATGCTCCCGGCTCACATAGGCGTACCGGGCCAGGCTGGCTACCGTCAGGTCCGGCTCACGGTAATGCTGGTGCATATAGGTGGTGACGCGCGCGACCAGGGGACTGGTGGCGCTGGGGCGGCCCATGCCGTCCTCAACGATGATCTGGCGGATGATCATCGTCAGTTCCACCAGCAGGCAGCGGTACATCAGTTCTTTTTCCGCGGTGTCCGGGATGCCCGCGGCCACCGCCGCCCGGTTGATCAGGCTGCGCACGCCCCATTTGTGCACCGGCCCTTCGTGCAGGATCATCAGCCGGTCGGGCAGGCCCGGCTGCGCCGCAAAGTCCGGCAGGGCGCGCAGCGTGTCGCGCCAGAACAGGTCGTCCACCTGCAGCAGCAGGCGGTCGTAGGTATCGTAAAAGCCGGTATGCACCGTGCCCGGCGGGATCAGCATCATCTCGCCGGGGTGCAGTTCATACCGGCTGCCGTCCACATGGTACAGCGCCTTGCCGCTGATCATCAGGATATATTCATGGTAGGGGTGGGAGTGGGTCACCGACTGGTGTACCTGCCGGTTGGAGTACCACCCCACCACCACTTTGTCGAGCGCCAGGCGGCGGTTCGCCAGTTCCGGGGTGATGTTCTGGTCGGTGTAGGGCATCATGTAGGTCTGCATAGGGGCGGCTCCTTTCCGGCAGATCGTTTCGATACAAACAGTATATCACAAATTGCGAGGTTTGTATCACAAAATCAGACGAATTTAGACGGTAAATTTGTTATGATTTGTACAAAGATAACAAAAAATTACGGAATGAACAAAACGAACACAAGAAAATTGTGCGAATTGCACAGAAAAATGGATGGCAAAACGTGATAACGGCCCAAACCGGGAAAGGAGGACCCTCCATGGCTGTGCCATACGAAGGACGGATCGACCACACCGAAGATTCGATCCAGGCGCTGTTCCAGACCCAATACAACACCTACCGCTTCGGCAGGGTGCTGCTCACCGCGGCGGCGGGCGTTGCGCTGGTGGCGGTGGGCCTGTTCGCGCCGATGCCCCTGTGGGGGCAGGCGTTGACGACGCTGGCCGGATGCCTGCTGTTCGTGGGGCGGGATTTCCCGGCCATCGTGCGGTCGGTCAAGGCGGTGGACGCCCGGGGCGGCGTGCTGCCCACCACGGTATGCGTGTTCGGTTCCGGGCAGATGGAACTGCAGGAGGGCGGCATCCATAAAAAGCTGAACTACCGCAAGGTGGACAGGCTGGTGCAGGATAAAAAATACCTGTATCTGTTCTTGGGGCCGGATTCCGTCATCATGGTGGACCGGGGCAAGATCGAGAACGGCAGCGATGAGGACGTGATGCAGCTTGTGGAAAAGCGCACCGGCAAAAAATGGGAAGAACCCTTCTCGCTGCTGACGGTGAACCTGCACGACCTGCTGCGCCTGTGGGACAGGCGCAAGGCTGCGAAGCAGAAGGAAAAATAAACGAGCGGGTGGAAAGGGCACAGCCGCCGGGCAGACCGGCCGGCACCGTGCCTTTCGGCTATATCATCCCACAATGAAAGGAGGCGGCCCGCGGAACACAGACCTTTTTGCAAAACCGGGCTTCCCGCAGGGAAGCCCCAGAAACAACGGGAGGAATGGATTCCAATGAAAAAACTGCGTTTTGGACTGCGCCTGACCGCGGCTGCGGCCGCGCTGGCGCTGACGCTGACCGGGTGCGCCGGGACGACGGGCGGCACGACCAATGAGGACGGCGAGCCGGTCCTGAACCTGACGCTTTCCCACGGTCTGGCCGAGGACCACGCGGTACACATCGCCCTGAGCGCCTTTGCAGAGGACGTGAAGGAACAGTCCGGCGGCACCATCAACATCGAGATCTTCCCCAACGCGGTGCTGGGCAGCGAGACCGACAACATCACCCAGATCCGCGCCGGCGCGCTGGATATGGCGAAGGTCTCGGCTTCGACGCTGGGCAACTTCCAGGAAGAATGGAACGTGCTGTCGGTGCCGTATGTGTTCAACGACCAGCAGCACTATTATGACGTCATGGACGGCGACATTGCCCAGGACCTGTACCAGCTCACCGCCGACAAGGGCTTTATGGGCCTGACCTGGATGGATTCCGGCGCGCGGTCCTTCTACACCGCCGACACCCCCATCCGCACCCCGGCGGACCTGCACGGCCTGCGCATCCGCACGATGGACTCCCAGATGGCCATTGACATGATGACGGCCCTGGGCGGTTCCGCCACCGTCACCAGCTATTCCGAGATCTACACCGCGATGCAGCAGGGCGTGATCGACGGCGCAGAGAACAACGTCACCGCCCTGCGCGACCATGCGGACGTGACGCAGTATTACTGCTTTGACGAGCACACCCGCATCCCCGACATCCTGCTGATCTCCACCGATACCTGGAACAAAATGTCCGACCATCAGCGCCAGATCATGACCGACTGCGCCCGCAAGATGACCGAGGACTACAAGACCGCCTGGCTCGAATTTGAGGAGGAGGTCCTGGCCGCTGCCGAGGAAAAGGGCGTGGAGATGATCCGCGACGTGGATACCGCGGCTTTCCAGGAAGCCTGCCAGTCCATCTATACCGACCTGGAGCAGAACTCCCCCGAGGTATATGAATATGTCCAGCGCATCCAGGCGGCTGCGGGCTGATCCCGCGCGCATCCGCGACCTGTGCGGCCCGGGGACGCCCCGGCCTGCCGCATGCTGTGAGAGGAGATGTATCTGTGAAAAAGTTTGATAAGATCCTGGATACCGTCATGCGTTTTCTGCTGGCGCTGTCCATGTTTGCCCTGCTGGCCGGCGGCACCTGGCAGATTTTTACCCGCATGGTGCTCAACGATCCGTCCACGTTTACCGATGAATTTTTGCGCTACGTGCTGATCTGGGCGTCGCTGATCGGCTCGGCCTACTGCTTCTACCGCGACGAACATCTGGCCCTGGACCTGATCAAGGACCGCGTCAAGGGCCCGGCGGCCGTGATCCTCAATATCTTTATCGAGGCCGCCATCCTGTTCTTTGTCTGCTACGTCTTTATCTACGGCGGGATGCAGCTTTCGCTCAACGCGCTGAACGTATCCTCCGTCATGCACCTGCCGTTCACCTTCCTGTACTCGGTGCTGCCCATTTCCGGCGTGTTCATCGTGCTGGCGCGGGTGCTCAAGTATGTGCAGTTCTTCCTCAACCGGAAAGGGGGTAACACCTGATGGTCGTACAAGCAACCCTGAGCCTGTTCGGTTCTTTCTTTGTCCTGCTGCTGGCCGGTGTGCCCATCTCGGCAGGCATCGGCATCGCGTCGGTCATCACCGCGCTGTTCAGCATGCCGGCGGACATCTTCGCCCTGATCGCGGCACAGCGCTGCTTCTCCGGTCTGGATTCTTTCTCACTGCTGGCGCTGCCGTTCTTTACCCTGGGCGGCAACATCATGAACAAGGGCGGCATTGCCCGCCGCCTGATCCGCCTGGCCCGCCTGCTGGTGGGCAAGATCCCCGGCTACCTGGCCGCCACCAACGTGCTGGCCAATATGTTCTTCGGCGCGGTGTCCGGCTCCTCCGTGGCCGCCACCTCGGCCATGGGCTCCATCCTCAGCCCGCTTGAAAAAGAGGAGGGCTACGACCCCAACTACTCGGCCGCCGTCAACATCTGCTCGGCGCCCACCGGCATCCTGATCCCCCCGTCCGGTCCGCTGATCCTTTACTCCATCACCGCGGGCGGCGTTTCGGTCGCGGCGTTGTTCATGGGCGGCTACCTGACTGGCATCCTGCTGGGCCTGTGCGTGGCCGTGCTGGCGATCTTCCTGGCCGTCAAGAAAGGCTATAAGGCTTCCACCGTCAAGGAGGAATCCTCCGCGCTGCGGGTCTGGATCGACGCGATCCCCTCGCTGCTGGCCGTCATCATCGTCATGGGCGGCATTCTGGGCGGCTTCTTCACCGCCACCGAGGCCGGTGTGGTCATGTGCCTGTACTGCACGGCGCTGGCCGTCATCTACCGCGAACTGGACTTCAAGACCTTCTATAACCTGCTGGCCGATACCATGAAGAGTTCGGCCACCATCCTGTTCCTGATCGCGGCGTCCTCCATCATGTCCTACGTCATGTCTTATTCGGGCATCCCCGCCGCCATCAGCGCGGGCCTGATGAGCATTTCCAACAACCGCTATGTGATCCTGCTCATCATGAACGTGTTCCTGCTCATCATGGGCATGTTCCTGGATCTGACCCCCGCCGTGCTGATCTTCACCCCGATCTTCCTGCCCATCGCCACCAGCATCGGCATGAGCCCCGTGCACTTCGGCCTCATGCTCATCACCAACCTGGGCATCGGCTCGGTCACGCCGCCCGTCGGTTCCTGCCTGTTCGTGGGCTGCGGCGTAGCCAAAGTCAAGATCGAGGGCGTGACCAAGTATATCCTGCCGCTGTTCTGCGGCATGGTGGTGGCGCTGCTGCTCATCACCTTCATCCCCGCCATCCCGATGATCGTGCCGTATCTGTGCGGCCTGGTCGATACTTTCTGGTGGGCCTGACCTGACCCTTTTCTTCGCGGCGGCACAGCCCGCCGCGGGCACAGTGCCTCCGACCGGCCCCGCAGGGGGATACCTCCGGGTCGGAGGCCGTGCTTTTTCAGCGGCAATACCATGATGCAGAGAGGAGTATTTCATGGATCTTTGCAAAGAATTTCGCGGTATGGACCGGCAGGACGGCTGTTTCCTGCTGCATACCAACTGCGCGGACATCAAGGTCTGCTTCGTCACCGAGGAGATCGTCCGCATCCGCGTCGCGTTTGACCGGGAACTGGCCGAGGAATCCTATGTGCTGGCCACCACTGCCTGGGCGGACCGCCTGGATGGCCTGTTTGAAGGCGAGCGCACCCGCCTGACGCCGGTGGACCCCCAGGTGGAGGAAAGCGACGCTGCCATCACCTTTGCCACCGCCGCCGTGCGGCTGGTGTTCCACAAGGACCCGCTGGGCTTCGCGCTCTACAACGCCGCCGGGGATCTGCTGTACAGCGACCTGGCCGGTACGCCCTACACGCTGGACGCCAACCGCCGCGTCACACACTACAGCGCCATGCAGGAGGATGACTGCTTCTACGGCTTTGGCGAAAAGGCCGGGGAACTGAACAAGAACAAACGCTTCCTGCGCGAGCGCGCCACCGACGCCATGGGCTACGACGCCGGACGCATGGACACCCTGTACAAGCACATCCCTTTCTATATCCGCCTGAACCGCGCCACCGCCAAGGCCGTGGGCGTGTACTACAACAATTTCTACGAGTCCGTGTTCAACATGGGCTGCGAAAAGAGCAATTACTGGTCCCGCTACACCTACTGGCAGGCCGACGGCGGCGACATCGACCTGTTCCTGCTGGCGGGCGATACGCTGCCCCGCGTGGTGGACAACTACACCCGCCTGACCGGCCGCCCGGCGCTGCTGCCCAAGCGGGCGCTGGGCTACCAGGGGTCGTCGATGTACTACCCCGAACTGGAAAAAGACAGCGACGACGCCGTGCTGGACTTTATCGACACCGTGAAAGAAGAAGGCTTCCCCATCGACGGGTTCCACCTTTCTTCCGGCTACACCAGCTACGAGGGCAAACGCTGCGTCTTTACCTGGAACACCGAGCGTTTCAAGGACCCGCGCGCCTACTTTGCCGCCATGAACGAAAAAGGCGCCCAGAACGTGCCCAACGTCAAACCCGGCATCCTGCTGTGCCACCCCTGGTTCAAGGAATTTGAAGACCGCGGCGTCTTTGTGAAGGACTCGGAACAGGACCGCTACGCCGTGGGCAAGTGGTGGGGCGGCGACGGCGCGTTCTGGGACTTTACCAGCGCCGCGGGCCGCAAAGCCTGGAAGGAATACCTGACCGCCAACGTCATCGACATCGGAACCGATTCCATCTGGGACGACAACTGCGAGTATGACAGCCTGCTGGACAAGGACTGCCGCTGTGACTTTGACGGCAAGGGCGGCACCATCGGCCAGCTCAAGCCCCTAATGAGCACCCTGATGTGCAAAATGGGCGCCGAGGCCGTGGTGGAACATAACCCCGACGCGCGGCCCTACATCGTCTGCCGCAGCGGTTCCGCAGGCATCCAGAAATACGCCCAGACCTGGTGCGGCGACAACTTTACCAGTTGGGACACCCTGCGCTACAACATCCCCATCATCACCGGCATGGGTCTGTCCGGCCAGCCCAACGAGGGCGCGGACATCGGCGGCTTCGCCGGCCCCGCCCCGGACGAAGAACTCTTTGTGCGCTGGGTGCAGAACGGCATCTTCCAGCCGCGGTTCTCGATTCATTCGGCCAGCAACGACAATACTGTCACCGAACCCTGGATGTACCACGGTTCCGCCGACCTGATCCGCCAGGCCATCCTGCTGCGCTACCGTATGGCGCCCTACCTCTATTCGGCCGAGTACGAGGCCAGCCGCACCGGCGCGCCCATCATGCGGCCGCTGGTGTATGAGTTCCAGAACGACCCGAACGTCTATGACGAAAGCTATGAGTTCCTGTTCGGCCGCGATATTCTGGTGGCCAATGTCCTGGAACACGGCGCGGCGTCCCGCACCGTCTACCTGCCCGCGGGCTGCAAGTGGTATGACTGGAACGACAACTTCGCCTGCTATGAGGGCGGCCAGACCATCGAAGTGCCGGTGGACCTTGCCACCATCCCGCTGTTCATCCGGGAGGGGTCCGTCATCCCCATGGCGGACAACCAGCTCATGAGCATGGCGCGGGACCATGTGACCGACCTGCACCTGATCCTGGCCCCCGGCGGCACGCGCACCTACACCCTGTACGATGACGACGGCGTGAGCAACGACTACAAGAAGGGCGTCTGCCGCAGGACCGCCATCACGATGTCCGGCGCCGACGTGGTCAAGGTGGAATTTGCCGCCCAGGGCAGCTACCCCGATACCGTGGAGCGCGTCCTGGTCGAAATGATCCGCAAGGACCGCAGCCCCTACTGGGTGGCGCTGGGCGGGCGCAGGCTGGAACACTTCCTCAACCGCCGCCGCTTCGAGGCCGCGCAGGAGGGCTGGTACTACAGCCAGACCCGCAAGACCGTGCTGGTCAAATACCCCAACCCCCGTCAGGATGCCGTCCTGACCGTATCCTTTGAAGACTTCGATCTGATCGGTATGTAAACGCCGGAAAGGAACCCTATGCTGCTCAAAACGATCCATTCGGTCGAAAAGACCGAAAACGGCTACCGCCTGCACGGCGACAACGCCGACGTGATGCTGGTCTTTATGACCGACGATATGATCCGCGTGCGCGTGTCCTTTGACCGCGCCTTCAAGGAGGAATCCTACACCCTCGTCACCACCGCCTGGCCCGACCGCATGGACGGCCTACTGGCCGGGGAGCGCCGCCGCATCACCGCGTTGGACATCCCCTGCGAGGAGACCGAAAAGACCCTGACCTTCCGCACGGCCACGCTGCGGCTGGTGCTGCGCAAGTGCCCCTTCTCGCTGCTGCTGTACACGGCCGACGGCGAACTGATCTATCAGGACCTGCGCGAACGCGCCTTTGAACGCGATCAGTTGGGGCGGCTGTCCCACTATTCCCGCATGGACCGCGCGCACGACCACTTCTACGGCTTTGGCGAAAAGACCGGCCACCTGGACAAGAAGGGCCGCCGCCTGCGCATGTCCCCCAAGGACGCCATCGGCCATGACCCGGAGAACGGCGACCCCATGTACAAGCATATCCCGTTCTATGTGCGCATCAACGATGAACAGCGCCACGCGCTGGGCCTGTTCTACCACAATTCCTACGACAGCGTGTTCGATATGGGGCAGGAGATCTCCGGCTACTGGGACCCCTACTGCTATTACCAGACCGACGGCGGCGACATCGACCTGTTCCTGCTCAACGGTCCGTCGGTGGCGGCGGTGCTGGACCGCTACACCCAGTTGACCGGCCGCAGCGCCCTGCCCACCAAGCAGTCCCTGGGCTACTGCGCTTCCACCATGTACTATGCCGAACTGGAAAAGGACTGCGACCAGGAGATCTACAAAGTCATCGACAAGCACCGCCGGGAGGGCGTGCTCATCGACAACTTCTGGCTGGCGTCCGGCTACACCAGCGGCGAACAGGACAACCTGCGCTATGTGTTCAACTGGAACTACCGCCGCTTCCCCGACCCGGCGGGCTTCTTCGCCAAAATGAACGAAATGGGCATCAACGTCATCCCCAACCTCAAGCCCGGCATCCTCAAAAACCACCCCTATATGCCGCTGTTTGAGAAGAACGACGTGTTCATCAAGACGCCCGACGGCAGCGGCGACTACTATGGCCGCTGGTGGGGCGGCGAGGGCCGCTTCTTCGACTTCACCGGCGAGCGGGGCCGCAATACCTGGAAAGAACTGCTCAAGAAAAACGTGCTGGAGATGGGCGCCAAGACCGTCTGGAACGACAACTGCGAGATGGACGGCGTCGAGGACCGCAACGCCCAGTGCGACTTCGAGGGCGAAAAGGGCACCATGGCCGAGCTGAAGATCCTGCACTCCAACCTGATGGCCTATGTGGGCAAGCAGGCATTGGCCGAAGTCTACCCCGGCGAACGCCCCTACATCATCAACCGCGCGGGCTTTGCGGGCATCCAGCGGTACGCCCAGGTCTGGGGCGGCGATAACCTGACCGACTGGCGCACCGTCAAGTTCAACATTGCCACCATCCTGGGCATGGGCCTGTCCGGCTGTGCCAACATGGGGTGCGACATCGGCGGCTTTGCGGGCGGCGCGCCCGAAGCCGAACTGCTGCTGCGCTGGATCCAGAGCGGCATCTTCCAGCCACGGTTCTGCCTGAACTCCGCCAACGATGATAATACCGTCACCCAGCCCTGGATGTATGAGGAAAACAACGACTACATCCGCGCGGCCTACGCCCTGCGCTACCGTATGCTGCCCTACCTCTACTCGCTGATGTACGAGGCCAACCAGGACGGCATGCCCGCCATGCGCCCGCTGTTCCTGGAATTCCCGGACGATCCCGCCTGCTACACCGACCAGAACCTGACCTTCCTGTTCGGACCGTCGGTGCTGGTGGCCAACGTGGTGGAAAAGGGCGCGGCGACCCGCACCATCTACCTGCCCGCGGGCTGCACCTGGTACGATATGAACGACAACCTGCGCGCCTACGCGGGCGGCCAGACCATCGAAGTGCCGGTGGACCTGGGCTCCATCCCCATGTTCCTGCGCGGGTCGGGCATCTTCGTCACCAGCGAGGATGTCAAGCATATCGAAAGCGACACCCTGCGCCATCTGGACGTGCTGATCGCCGCCGAACAGGACACTTCCTTTGTGCTGTATGACGATGACGGCCACACCGAACAGTACAAGCAGGGCGCGTATGCCCGCACCGAGATCAGCGTGACCGCCGGGGAACGCACGACGGTCGCCTTCCGCAAGAGCGGTACCTATCAGGACACGGTGGAAAGCCTGACCCTGCGCCTGGTCAGCAAGGCCAAGGGCGCCTACTGGGTCACGGTGGACGGCAAGCCGGTCCAGCGCACCATCGTGCGGGAAGCCTTCGACGCGGCGGACTGCGCCTGGTATTACAATATGTCCGACCGCACGATCTGGGTCAAGTACCCCAAACCGGCCAAAGACGAGTACGAAGTGGTCATCTCCACCGAAAAATTCGACCTCGTCGGCATGGTCAAGCCCGAGGACTGATCTTTTTCCAACTGCGCCAAACAAAAGCCGGGCGGCCCCTGTACGGGGCCGCCCGGCTTTTTGTGTTCGGTGATAAATTTGGCCCCCGGCGGGGAAAAGTCGCCAATTCCGGCGGCGATTCTTTGGGCGGTTTTGCCCTTGAAACGGGCGGGATTCTGCGTGTAGACTTATATATAAGGAATGAAAAACGACCGCGGCAGGGGAGGGGAGTGCCATGAAAGAACGTGCGTATAGGAAAATATGGGTGATCCCGCTGCTGCTGTTCTTCCTGTGCGGGAGCGCGGCGCAGACGCAGCCGGATGACAATCACGAGGAACGGGTCCATTCCGCTTATGTTGTCAAGGAGGAATATGACCCGATGGACTTCCCCACGCCGCCGAAGTGCTTTTCGGTCAATGCGCAGGGGCAGGTGGCTGTGGGGTACCTGCAGGCGGGGCGGTCCTATTTTTCCCTTATCGACGAAGGCCGCGTGGTGCGGACGTACTTTGTGGATAATATCGAGGGAATTTTTTATATCCAACTGTCCGGGGATACTCTGGCCATCTATCCAGGCAGGGCTTCCCGCGAAGAGTATCTGGATTTGAAAACAGGGATCATACGGGACGGGCACTTATCGAAGGTCGAAAAAGATTCTATTTGCACGGAACTGAAATCCCAAAATGAGATTACTTGTGGGAGTTATAAACTTGTGTCGCAAGTTGTGAAAGGCCATTATCAGTTGCAGTTGAACGGCGAAACGGTTTTGCAGTGTTCGGTGCTCAGAACGTATATCCGGCAGATATTTTTCATAGGGTATGCGGTGGTTTTGCTCAGTATAGTGCTCCCCGGTCTTTACAAGAATTTTGTGCGCCAGACCCCGAAGCCGCCCGATGACATCCCCTGACCGCCATCAGGGGGACGGTACGGTGGGCATAGTGACCGCCCACGCCTTGCCCTGCCTGACCGAAGGGATCACCCTGCACTGGATGCAGGGGTGACCCCGCCCGCACACGAACAAAGCCGGAGCCCCGCGGGGCTCCGGCTTTTGCATACGGTTCAGCCAAGGGTGTGTTCTGTAAACCCGGCGTCGGTCAGCGGCTTGTGGCAGACCAGTTCCCGCCCGGCGGCGGCTTCCTCGGTAAAGGCCACGGCGTGGATGCAGCCGCTTTCGTAGGTCTTGTAATAGTAGACCGGCGGCCCCTGCACGTCCAGGCAGCAACTGTAGATCGTTTCGTCCCAGCGGCCTTCGGGGGTCAGCACGCCGCCGCGCACCATGGCGACGGCATCCAGCAGGTGGAAGAACTGCACGATCTGCCCGGCGCGCTCGTCCGGGAAAACGGCGTTCTGCTTGTAGAAGGCGGCCCGCACGAACCGCGACGCGGGCGAAGCGTCGCCCGGCAGGCCCAGCCCGCCCATGCCCTGGCCGAACACTTCCAGTTCGCGCGCCGGGGCAAAGCGGTTTTCCGGCGTGGCGGGGGATACCCCGCGGTACTGGTTCAGGTTCATCTGCTGCCAGGGGAAAGGCGGGTTGTTCGTCAGCACGCCCCAGGCGTCGTCGTACAGGTGCAGGCCGTCGGCCATCGGTTCGGCCACCAGCACGCCGTCGGGACCCGCCACCTGCCAGTGCAGCGGCGCAAGCGGATAGCCGGGGCCGAACGGCTCGGCCACCAGATGCACCTGTTCCAGCAGCTTGCGCGCTTCGGCCACCGTGGCGCACTGGCCCAGTACCAGCGGGAACAGTTCGTAGGGGGCCAGGTTCAGCGCGCCGTCTTTGGGGGCGTCAAAGTAGTGGGCGTTGCCGGGAAAATTCAGCCCCGCCATATACAGCCCCGCTTCGTTGGCGGCTTCGGCGTACAGCGGCACGCCGTCGGCCAGGTTCGCCATGCCCAGCAGCGCATAATGCTGCGCCAGTGCCGGGTGATGGTGGAAGGTGAACGGGAAATTCCGGGGCGTGAGCACCACCTGTTCGCCAAAATGGTATTCCAGGTCCAGATTGCGCCCGTACAGCGCCCGTTCCGGGAAAGAAAGACTTGTACACATAACGGCGGCACCTCCTTTTGTGTCTGATACCAGTATACCCGCCCCGGCGCAAAAAAGCAACGGAATACGGGAAAAAACGACGCCGGTTTGACACGCCGCCCCCGCTCTGCTATACTGGCGGTAGAGTATTGAAAAAAGGAAAAAAGCACCATGCAGCACCGTCCCGTGTAAAAACCGCAGATCGTTTGGGGCGCCGGTCCCCCGGCGCCTGTTTGCCGTGCCCGCATAGCGGCGCGCGGCGGAACTTCTGCGCATAAAGGACGGAATTATCATGAAACGCAATATCTACCTGCTCTACGGCATTTCGCTGCTGCAGGGCATGGTCTTTTACGGCCCCATCTCCACCCTGTACCGGCAGGCGCAGGGGGTCGGCATCTTCGAGATCCTTCTGATCGAAAGCATCAGCTACGCCCTGTGCATCGTGCTGGAAGTGCCCTGGGGCATGGTGGCGGACCGCATCGGCTACAAGCGCACGATGCTGGCCTGCTGCTGGCTGTTTTTCCTTTCCAAGATCGTTTTCTGGCAGGCGTCGGACTTTGCCGGGTTCCTGGCTGAACGGGTGATGGTCAGCGTCGTCATCACCGGCGTGTCCGGCGTGGACACCAGCATCCTCTACCTCTGCGCCGGTCCCAAAGACAGCCAGCGCGTGTTCGGCGTCTACAACAGTCTGAGCGAAGCCGGGCTGCTGGGCGCGGCGACGGTGTTCACGCTGTTCGTGGGGGACGACTACCGGCTGGCCGCCCTGCTGACGGTGTTCAGCTACGGCGCGGCGGCCCTGCTGGCGCTGGGCCTGACCGAAGTGCGCCCCGCCGAACCGGCGCATACCGCGCGGGAACCCTTCCGGGTGACGCTGCGGGCCGCGCTGGCCGTGCCGGGGGTGACGGCGCTGCTGGTCGGCTCCGGCCTGCTGTCCGAGATCCACCAGACCGTCACGGTCTTTTTGAACCAACTGCAATACCAGCGCAGCGGCATGGGCAGCGCGGCCATCGGCGCGGCGTATATCGCGGCCAGTCTGCTGGGGTTGTGCGGGGTGTTCTCGGCCCGGTTCACCCGGACGGTGGGCGCCCGGCGGGCGGCGCGGCTGTTCTGCCTGGCCCCGGCGCTGGGCTGCCTTGTGCTGATGGCGACTGACCGGGCGGCGCTGTCGGTGGGGTGTATCTGGTTGCTGCGCGTGTCCGACAGCCTGTTCCAGCCCTTCCGGCTGCGGCAGCAGAACGCCATGATCGCCACCCCCAACCGCGCCACGGCCCTGAGCGTCCACGCCATGGTGGTGGACATCGTCGCCATCGTCACGAACTTCGCCTTCGGCGCGCTGGCCCAGTGGGACCTGCGGGCGGCGCTGGCGTTCGGCACGGCGGCGGCCCTGGCGGCGCTGGGGCTGCTGCGCTACAGCCGGCTGCGGGGCCGCTGGCAGAGCGCCGAAGGATAAGCGGCGCGCACAGGCCCTTTGCCATAGAACCAAACAGAAACAGGCCACCGGCGTGCTGCCGCGGCCTGTTTTTGCTTTTTGGGGGCGGGGCGGTTTCGCCTTCCCGCAGATTGGCCGTGCAGGGGGGCGCTGTACCGATATTCTTTGCTTGACAAAGCTGGTTTATTATGATAGACTGACAGTGAGGAAAGTATTTTATGACGAAAGGGGGCACCCAAGATGTCTGTACAGGAACCCCTGCGCCTGGCCGAAGGGGAATACCGCTTCGCCTGCCTGGTGTGGGACCATGAACCGCTGCACAGCCGCGAACTGGTCGTGCTGGCCGCCGACGCCCTGGGCTGGAAAAAGAGCACCACCTACACCGTGCTGCGCAAACTGTGCGAACGCGGCGTGCTGCAAAACGACGGCGGCACCGTGACCAGCCTTGTGGCCAAGGCCGCCGTCCAGTGCGCCGAGAGCGCCGCCGTGGTGGACAAGACCTTCGGCGGCAGTCTGCCGAGCTTTGTGGCGGCGTTTTTGCGCGCCAAGCCGATCAGCGACGCCGAAGCGGCCGAGATCCGCGCGCTGCTGGACGCCGCACACGATAAGGAGGTGTGACCCATGCGTGACGCCGTGATGCAACTGCTGCTGCTCAGCCTTTGGGGCGGTGCGGCGGCGCTGGGGGCGCTGGCCGTCAGTGCGGTGCTGCGCCGTGCCCATACGCCCAGCCGTTGGCTGTGCTGGCTGTGGCTGGCGGTGGGCGTGCGCTTTGCACTGCCCTGGGGCATCCCCCTTACGCTGCCCCGCCCGCAGAACCAACAGCTTGCCCAGGCGGCCGATACCGTGCAGGCCCTGGCCGAACCCATGGCTCCCCTGCCGGCGCCCACTGTGACGGCAGCGCCGGTGCAGCAGCCCGCCCCCGTGCCCTGGTACCAAACGCTGACGGTTTGGCACCTGCTGGCCGCCGTGTGGGCGCTGGGCGTGCTGGTGCTGGCCGTGCGGGCCGTGGCGGGGTATGCCCGGCTGCGCCGCACGGTGGCGCTGGCCTGCAAAACGCCCGACGGCTGCTACAGCGGGACCTGTGTGCCCGCGCCCTTCACACTGGGCATCCTGCGGCCGCGGATCTATCTGCCCGCCGGTCTTGCGGGGGCGGCGCGGCAGTCGGTGCTGCTGCATGAGCGCACCCACCTGCGCAGGCGGGACCCGCTGGTAAAACCGCTGTATTACGCGGTGGTCTGCCTGCATTGGTTCAACCCGCTGGCATGGCTGGCCTTCCGCCAGTTGGAGCGGGAGATGGAAGCCGCCTGCGACGAAGCCGCCGTGCGCGGCTGTGACGCCGCCGCCCGCAACGCCTACTGCGAAAGCATCCTGCAATATGCCCTGCAAAGCCGCATGGCGCCGGGCAGTCTGGCCTTCGGGCAGGGCAGCGTCAAGCAGCGCATCGTGCATTTGCTGCATTACCGCCGCCTGGGCGCCGGGGCGCTGCTGGTCTGCGCGCTGGCCGTGGGGGTCAGCGTGACGGCCTGCATGATGCAGCCCCAGGTGGCCGAGGCCACGCCGGAAACGGCCGCCGAACCGGCCGCTGCCGAAGGACCTGCCGCCGAACAGCCGCCTGCCACGCCGGAGAACGCCGTGACTTTCACGCCCAATACGGCGGGCCTGCCCAATCTGGACGACCCGGCCAACAGCCCGCGCTTTCTCTGCCCGGTGGACTACACCTACATCAGCCGCTATATGGTAGCGGGCGGCCACCGGGGCGACGACCTGTGCGCCCCCGCGGGCACGCCGGTGTATGCCGCCCAGGATGGCTACGTTCAGTCGGCAACTTACCACTGGTCTTGGGGCAACTATGTCCAGTTGGACCATGGCGCCGCTGCCGACGGTCGCCGGTGGGTGACCCTCTACGGCCATATGCGGGAACTGGCCGTGGAACCGGGCCAGACCGTCAAGGCCGGGGACCTGCTGGGCTATGTGGGTTCTACCGGTAACGCCACCGGCAATGCGCTCCATTTTGAGGCGATGGTGGACGGTGTGCTGGCAGAACCCCGGTACTTTACCGATTACGGGGAAGGAGACGACAGCGAACTGACGGAGGACGTGGCCGCACAGCTGCGTGCCGATTGTGACAGCCACAAGGCCGCCACGGTGGCCTTCACGCCCAACACAGCGGGCCTGCCGAACCTGGACGACCCGGCCAACAGCGCGCTGCTGCAAAGCCCGCTGCAGGAGTTTAAGTACATCAGCAGGGTCATGGACGGGACCCACCGGGGCACGGATGTGACGGCGGATGCCGGCACGCCGGTGTATGCCGCCCAGGACGGCGCGGTGACGGTGGCGGAGTATAATTCTGTTTTCGGCAACTGGGTCGGGATCGACCACGGCGCAGGCGCCGACGGCCACCGTTGGAATACTGTCTATGCGCACCTGGACGATCTGACCGTCCAGGCAGGCCAAGTGGTCAAGGCCGGGGATCTGATCGGCCATGTGGGCAGCACCGGAAACTCCACCGGCAATCATCTGCATTTTGAAGTGATGATTGACGGCGTGCTGATCGATCCGTCTGTGGTCACGGGCGCGCCCCTCTCATCCAACACGGTGTTGACGGTCGAACAGGCCGAGGAACTCAAAGCCAAAATCGCGGTGCAGCAGTCGCTGGACCAGATCCAGGCGGAAGCCTTGCAGCGGCAGGCCGTAGAACTGCAGGCGCAGATCGAAGAACTGAAAGCGCAGAGCGAAGCCGAACAGCAGCAGCGCGACGCGCTGCAGGCCGATCGGGACCGCCTGACCGCCGCCGGGGAAGAAGCGCAGGCCGCGCAGATCGAAGAACAGGTCGCGGAACTGGAACGGCAGATCGCTGATCTGGAACGTCAGAGCGCGCTCGTGGAAGAAACGCAGGAAACGGTCAATCAGCAACTATCCCAACTGCAAAACGGCTGACGGACAGCCGCGACCGCAAAAAATAAAAACCGCGGGGCGTACCATTCGGTACGCCCCGCGGCCTTTTGTTGTGATAATTTTTAGTGCAGAGAGTCCTGGTTGGCGCGGTTTTTCAGCCCCAGCGCGCAGGTAAAGTAGATGGCGGGGATCAGGCATTGCAGCAGGCCTACCAGCGAGAACGCCGTCGCCAGAGAGAACAGCGCGAACAGCAGCGAAATGCCGCCCAGCATGACGGCGGGCATGGCCTGGCGGGGGTCCCGCACGGCCCGCAGGCCCATGACGCAGCAGACGATCTCCAGCACGCTGGTGGCCACCATCAGCACGATGCCCAGCACGACGGCGCCGACTTCGCCCTGCGCGCCGGAAGCCAGCGCCGCGGCAAACAGGAAGATGTACGCCACAGCCGAGAACGCGACCATGATGCCGCTGAAAAGATCCAGAATAGAAACGACTTTAAGGGCAGTTTTCATCCGATATTTCCTCCGATCCGTTTGGAAAAACGCTTTGGTTTTCCGATGGTTCTTAATGAGGAAGTATAGCAAAAACCGCCGCGCCTGTCAAACGAATTACGCCCCGCGCCGTTCCAAATTGACATTTTGGCTGCACGGGTATATCCTTACATAGTGGATAAGGAGTGGAAAAGGATGGAACGAACCAGACAACAAACCTTCGCCCGCTGGGGCTTCTACCTGTTGGGCATGGTGCTGCTGGCGCTGGGCCTTACGCTGAATACCAAGACCGGGCTGGGGGCGTCGGCCATCGTGTCGGTGCCCTTTACGCTCAGCCAGGCCACCGGGTGGGATTTCGGCAATCTGACGCTGGCCGTGTACTGCCTGCTGGTGGCGGCCCAGTTCGTCATCAAGGGCGAAAAACGCCAGTGGACCGACCTGCTGCAGATCCCCCTGAGCATCGTGTTCACCCGGTTCCTCAATGTGTTCGCCGCCCTCATCCCGTACCAGAGCGGCGCGCTGGCCGCGGACCTGGCCCTGCTGGCGGCGGCCATCGTGTTCACAGGGGCGGGCGCCGCCATGACGGTGTCCATGCAGTTGATCCCCAACCCGGGGGACGGCATCGTGGGGACCATCGCGCGGGTCACCGGGCGGGAACTGGGCTTCTGCAAAAACTGCTTCGACATCGGCTGCGTGGCGGTGTCGCTGCTGCTGGGGTTCTGCCTGGGCGATGTGCTGCTGGGCGTGGGGCTGGGAACGCTGCTCTCTATGGTGGGGGTGGGCCGGGCCATCGCCGGGTTCAACGCCCTCTGCCGCCGCCCGCTGCTGGCTGCCACCGGCATGACCAGCCGGTAAACGATAAAAAGAAAACCGTCCCCGCCGCTGGCGGGGACGTTCAGACTGTCAACAAATGGTAAAAATCCGTTGCCAGCGGCGGACATGTGCCGACGCTGGCAACACATACAGGAAAATTTTGCGGCAAGAGTGTGCAAGGCCCGTGGGCCGAGTGCGCGATTTGCCGCAAAATTTTGTCGAAGGGGATTTCAAAGAGGGGAAACACGAGCCTTAGGCAATTGCCGTGGGCGAGTGTTGCCCCTTTTGACAAAGTTACGCCCCGCGCCGCCGCCAGATGCTTTCCACCGCGTAGCGCACCGCATCGATGTGGTGATTGTTCACGTCGGGGTAGCCGGGCAGCACTTCGCCGGTGTGGGGGTCGCGCTCGTACTCATACTCGCTGAATTCCGCCGCCGTGGCCGGGCAGCGCGCCGGGTCGATGACGATGGCCGCTAGCCCCTGCAGCCACTTCATGCTCTGGCGCAGGCTGCCGGGGCCTTTCAGCGCCGCGCGGCAGGGCAGCCCCGCGGCACGGTAGTCGGCGCAGGATTTCGGCTCGGCCGCGTCGGCGGTCAGCGGGCCGCCCTCATCGCCGCCCACGCCCCGTTCCAGCAGCAGGCGGGCGGTGTCCCGGTTGGGCGTGCGCGTGCGGGTCAGCTCGTCAAAGATCACCAGCGTGCGCCGCGCCGGGTCGTAGCTTACGGCGTTGTAGGCCCAGGGGTCGGGGTACCAGCCCCAGTCCACCCCGTGGTACAGCCGGTCCAGCGCGGCGATCTCCTCGTCCGGCACGGCGCGCAGGCACAGGTTGTCGAACACCGCAGCGCCGCTGCCCACCACCTCGCCGCCGTACTCGTGCCGGTAGGCGTCGGGGTTGGACCGCTGCAAATGCTCGGCGTCGGCCCAGAACCGCTCGCCCAAAAATTCCCGCGGCAGGTCGCGGTAGGTGGAATGATGCACCAGCTTGCCGGGGCGTGTTTCCAGCGCGTAGCGGTTCACCCAGCTGCGGGCCATGGCCGGGGGATTGAAACTCTTGAGCGTCAGCGTCCAGTCCCCGCCGCGCAGGATGCTCTGCTCCACGCTGCGTACTTCCTCCGGCCCGTCGAACTGGTCCAGCTCCTCAAACCAACAAAGCCCCACAGCGCCGAACGGCACCTTCAAACTTTTGAGCTTGCCCGCATCGTCCAGGCCGAAAAACAGGATCTTCTGCCCCGTGGGCAGGTAGGTGCATTCCATCGGGCTGACCGTGCAGCGGAAGTAGGGCGCGCACCCCAGCGCGCCGATGGCCCACACGATCTGATTGTACACGCTGTTGCGCAGCGTGCCCGCCACCTTGCGCAGCACCACGGCGTGGCAGTCCGGGTGGCGCAGCAGTTCATAGACCAATTCCAGCGAAAGATAGCTGGACTTGCCCGAACCGCGCCCGCCCTTGGCGACCACCTCCCGCACGGCGCCGCTGCGCACGGACTGGTGCACCGGCCAGAACACCGGCGGGATCACCTGTTTGAGTTGTATGCGCATGGGTCAGTCCCTCCTTTTTTGCGCGCGTCAGCTTTCATCCACGATGACCACCCCTTCGCCGGTCTGGCCGTCGCCCAGGCCCAGGTGCTTGTACAGCATTTCCAGGGCGCGCAGCTTGTCCGCCACCTTGACGGCCCCGCTGCCGCTGCCCGCGCCGGGCTCGGCAAAGGCGATGGCGGCCAGTTCCCCCAGCACACGTTCCGGCGTCAGTTCACACACGCATGGCATGCCCCCTTTCCCAGTATGGCAGCGCCCGGCCCTGTGCCGGGGCTGTACCGTGATTTTACAACTATTGGTTGTGAAATGCAATGAAATCCGCCGAAAACTTTCCGCAAAAATAATTTGAAAACGGGTATTGCGTCCAGGCCCGCAAGGCGGTACACTGGTAAGGACAAAACGTGCCGCTCACAGAAAGGAGCCTGACCATGACCGCCAAAGAACCCAAACTCTGCTGGCTGACCGACCCCACCGTGTTCGCCGTCAACCGGCTGGATGCCCATTCCGACCATGTAGCCTACCGCACCCCGGAGGAAGCCGCCGCCCGCCGTTCCAGCCTGCGCCAAAGCCTGGACGGGGAATGGCGCTTTGCCTGGAGCGAATGCCCCGCCGCCCGCCCGGCGGATTTCTGGCAGGAGGGGGCGGACCTCTCGGCCTTCGGGACCATCGCCGTGCCCGGGCACATCGAACTGCAGGGCTACGGCCAGGTGCAGTACACCAACACCCTCTACCCCTGGGACGGCCGCGCCGCCCTGCGCCCGCCGCAGATCGACTGGGACCATGCGCCGGTGGGCAGCTATGTGAAGGAGTTCACGCTGGACGAAGGGCTGCGGGGCCAGCGGGTCTGCATCAGCTTCCAGGGCGTGGAACAGGCGCTCTACCTGTGGTGCAACGGCGCCTTCGTCGGCTATGCCGAGGATACCTTCACCCCCTCGGAGTTTGAGCTGACGCCCTACCTGCACGACGGCGTCAACCGCATCTGTGCCGAGGTACACAAGCGGTGCAGTGCTTCCTGGCTGGAAGATCAGGACTTCTTCCGTTTTTCGGGCATCTTCCGCCCGGTCTACCTCTACGCCAAGCCCAGGGTGCATCTGGCCGACCTGTGGCTGCAGGCCGGGCTGGAAGCCGACAACACCACCGGCACCCTGACCCCCCGCCTGAAACTGGAAGGCGAAACGGCGGGCGCGTCGGTGCATCTGCGCCTGACCGACGGCGAGGGCTATGCCCTCTATGACGGGCCGGTCACCGGCGACACGCTGGAACTGGAGGGCGTGCAGCCCTGGAGCCACGCCAACCCCACGCTGTACCATGCGCTGCTGACCGTGACCGACGCCGCGGGCGCCGTGCAGGAGGTCGTGCCCTACAACATCGGCTTCCGCCGCTTTGAGATGATCGACGGCATTATGTGCCTGAACGGCGAACGGGTGGTGTTCAACGGCGTCAACCGCCATGAATGGAGCGCCGAAAAAGGCCGCGCCATCGGCCCGGAGGATATGCACGCCGCCATGGCGGTGCTGCGCCGCAACAACATCAACGCCGTGCGCACCTGCCACTACCCGGACCAGAGCCTGTGGTACGACCTGTGCGATGAAAACGGCATCTATATGATCGACGAAGCCAACCTGGAAAGCCACGGAAGCTGGCAGAAGCTGGGCGCGGTGGAACCGAGCTGGAACGTGCCCGGCAGCCTGCCCGAATGGCGGGACTGCGTGGTGGACCGCGCGCGCAGCATGTTCGAGCGGGACAAGAACCACGCCGCCGTGCTGATCTGGTCCTGCGGCAACGAAAGCTACGCGGGCGAGGACATTCTGGCGATGAGCGACTTCTTCCACGCGCAGGACCCCGGACGGCTGGTACACTACGAGGGCGTGTTCCATAACCGCGCCTTCGACCGCATCAGCGATATGGAGAGCCGGATGTACGCCAAGCCGGAGGAGATCCGGGCCTATCTGGAATCCAAACCGGCCAAGCCCTTCATCCTCTGCGAGTATATGCACGATATGGGCAACAGCCTGGGCGGCATGGAAAGCTATATCCGCCTGGCCGAAGAATACCCCCAGTATCAGGGCGGCTTCATCTGGGACTACATGGACCAGGCCCTCTGGCACAGCGACGCCTGCGGGCGGCGGGCCATGGGCTACGGCGGCGACTTTGGCGAGCGCACCACCGATTATAATTTCAGCGGCAACGGCATCGTCTATGCCGACGGCGCCGAAAAGCCCGCCATGCAGGAAGTCCGCTACTGGTACGCCGATGCGGCGGCCCGCGCCGCGCAGGACGCCCGCAACGCTGCGGCTGCCCGCGCCGCCGACGGCGACCTGGCCGCCCAGTGGCAGGCCCGCCCGGCCCGGCCCCTGACCGTCGTGGAGGGCGACGGTAACCTGGGCGTGCGGGGCGACGGGTTTGAAATTTTGTTCTCCTACACCGAGGGCGGCCCCGTTTCGCTGCGGGTGCGGGGGACCGAATGGCTGTGGCGCGCGCCCCGCCCGGCGCTGTGGCGCGCTTCCACCGACAACGACCGGGGCTGCGGCTTTGCCCAGCGCAGCGCGGCCTGGCTGGCCGCCGACGCTTTGGCAAAAGCCCCGCAGCCGGAAATCCTCGAAAAGAGCGAACAGCAGGTGGCCCTGCGCTACCGCTTCGCCCTGCCCACTGTGCCGGACGCCGCGGTGGAAGTGACCTATACGGTGGAAAACAAAGGCGCGCTGAAGGTGGACGCGGTCTACCACGGCGTGCCCGGCGCGCCGGAACTGCCCTGCTTCGGCGTGCGGTTCCAGACGGCGGCCCCCGTGGCGGCCACCCGCTGGACCGGCCTTTCGGGCGAAACCTACCCCGACCGCTATAAGGGCGCGGAGTTCGGCTGCTGGGAGGAAACGCCCCACATCGAGCCGCATCTGGTCCCGCAGGACGGCGGCGTGCATATGGGCACCCGCCGCGCGGTGCTGCAGCAGCGGGACAGCCGCGGCCGTGCCGCCGCCGCGCTGGAACTGCAAAGCTGCGGCGCGCCCTTCGCGTTCAGCGCCCTGCCCAACACGGCGCAGGAACTGGAAGCGGCCCAGCACACTGAAGAACTGCCCGCCACCGGCCGCACCAATGTGACGGTGCTGGGGGCCGTGCGCGGCGTGGGCGGCATCGACAGTTGGGGCACCGATGTGGAGGAACCCTACCGCCTGTGCGGCGAACGGGACTGGGAAACTTCCTTCCGCCTGATGCTGGACTGACCCCCGCGGCATGATCTGCACGCTGCCGGGGCGGCATGGCGCTTTGCCGTGTCGCCCCGGCTTTTTTGCGCCGCAAATTGCCTTTTGCGCGGTTTGCCGTTATAATGGGGATGATACAGACGGAAGGGAGCGCATCGCCATGGCGAATCTTTTGATCGTGGAAGATGAAAAGAATATGCAGGGCATCATTGCCGACTTTATGCGGCGGGGCGGGCACACCTGCTTTACGGCGGACGACGGCGTGGACGCCCTGATGATGCTGAAAAACACCCCCATGGACCTGATGATCCTGGACCTGATGATGCCGCATCTGGACGGTTTCTCGGTCTGCAAGGTGGCGCGGGAGATGAGCGGCCTGCCCATCATCATCCTGACCGCCCGCGGCAGCGAGGAGGACGAACTCAAAGGCTACGGCCTTGGCGCCGACGATTATATGACCAAGCCGTTCAGCCCGCGCGTGCTGCTGGCCAAAGTCAACGCGCTGCTGCGCCGTTCGGCCGCGCTGCCGGGCGAGGCCGTCAACGCGGGCAAGATCACGCTGCTGCCCGCCGCCCGCCAGGTCTTTGTGGACGGGCAGCCGGTCGCGCTGACCCACAAGGAGTATGAACTGCTGCAATTTTTTATGGCGAACCCCGGCCATATCTTCAGCCGGGAACAACTGCTGAACCGGATCTGGGGCTATGATTTTGCGGGCACCACCCGCACGGTGGACACCCACATCAAGACCCTGCGCCAAAAGCTGGGGGACGAGGGCCGCCACATCGTCACCCTGATCCGGTCGGGCTACAAATTCGAGGCGTCGGTATGAAGCTGCGGGAATGTTTCACGCTGCGGACGGTCCGCAAAAAGATCCTGATGGCCACCAAGCTGGCGGGCATCGTGCTCATTGTTTCCTATGTGGCGTCCACCCGCCTGCCCCTGGCCCCGGACGCCGCGTTCTGGGTGTGGCTGTGCTTCGTCACGGCGGTGGTGCTGGCGGTGGACCACTGGATGGGCCGCTGCATCTCCCGTCCGGTGGACGCGCTCAGCGCGGCCGCCCGCAAAATGGCGCGGCTGGATTTTTCGGCCCCCTGCCGGGTCCAGACGAGAGATGAATTCGGGGAACTGTCCCGGAACCTCAACACGATGGCGCAGAACTTGCAGCAGGCCCTTGCGCAGTTGCAGGACGCGAACGCCCGGCTGGAACAGGACGTGGAGCGCGAAAAACACCTGCTGGCGGAGCGCAAGGAACTGGTGGACAGCCTTTCCCACGAGATGAAAACGCCGTTGGGCGTCATACGGGCCTACGCCGAAGGATTGCAGGACGAACCCGACGCGGCCAGGCGGCAGAAATACGCCGAAGTCATCGTGGACGAGACCGAGCGAATGAACCGCCTGATCACGACGCTGCTGGACCTTTCGGCGCTGGAAAACGGCGCCGCCCGCCTGCGGCCGGAGCGGTTCGACTTTGTGGAACTGGCCGAAACGGTGGCGGGCCGCCTGCTGGCCGACGCCCCGGGCGCCGACTTTGTTTTGGAGTATGAACTGCCCGAACGCCCCGTCTGCGTGCAGGTGGACAAGGCGCGGATGGAACAGGTGCTGAATAACCTGATCCTCAACGCGAAAAAGAACGTCCGGCCGGGCGGCACGCTCAGACTTTCGCTGCGGGAACAGGACGGCGCGCTGCATTTCTCGGTCTTTGACGAAGGCCCGCCGATCCCGGAAAGCGACCTGCCGAAGATATGGTCCAAGTTCTACCGGGACAAAAACGCCCGGTACAGCGGTTCCGGGCTGGGGCTTGCCATCGTCGCGCAGGTGCTTTCGATGCAGGGGCTGCCCTACGGCGCGGCCAACCGCCCCGGCGGCGTCGAATTTTACTTCACGATCCCCGTTGCCCCATAAAAACAGCCCCCCCGGTCCCGGCAGGGACCGGGTTTTTTGTGTTTGCGGCGGCAAAAGGGGATTTCACACCGGCTTCACAGCAAATTCACCCGGACTTCAACGCGCGCGCCTATAGTGGAGCAAACCGGCGGGCCGCGGCCCGCCAGACAGGGAGGTATCTTGTATGTTTCTGGGTTTGGAATGGTATGTCTGGGTGTTGATTTTGGTGCTGCTGGCGGTGATGATCCCGCTTAAAGTCCGCTTCATAAAGTGGTGGACCGCCCGCCAGAAAGAAAAGCAGCCGGGCCAGCAGGGCAAATGGGGGGATGAGGAATGATCGAAGTCCGGGGGCTGACCTTCTGCTACGGCAGGGACAAACAGGTGCTGCACGGGCTGGATTTTTCGGTGCGGGACGGCGAGATCTTCGGCTTTCTGGGGCCGAACGGCTCCGGAAAATCCACCACGCAGAAGATCTTGACCGGCCTGCTGCGCGGGTACGGCGGTTCAGCCGTCCTGTTCGGGCAGGAGGTCCGGGACCTGGACCGGCAGGCGTTTTTCCAAAAGACCGGCGTGTTGTTCGAGTTCCCGTACCTGTACACGAACCTGAGCGCGCTGGACAACCTGCGCTACTTTGCCTCGTTCTACCCGCCCGGCCAGACCCGCCGCCCCGAAGAACTGCTCGAAGAACTGGAGTTCAAGCCGGATTTTCTCAAAAAGCCGGTATCGTCCTATTCCAAAGGTATGCGCCAGCGCGTCAGCATGGCGCGGGCGCTCATCAGCAGCCCCCGGCTGCTGTTTCTGGACGAACCCACCAGCGGGCTGGACCCCGCCGGCGCGGTGCTGTTCCGCCGCATCATCGAAAAGGAGCGGGCGAAGGGGACGACGGTGTTCCTGACGACCCACAATATGCTGGACGCCGACCTGCTCTGTGACCGGGTGGCGTTCATCTCCAACGGGAAGATCATGGCGCTGGATACGCCGCAAAACCTCAAACAGCAAAACAGCAGCCACCGGGTGGTCATCGACTACCGGCGCGGGGGAAAGCGGGAACAGCGGACGGTGGACGCGGCGGCGCTCCGGGGCGGTTTGCCGTTCGCCTGCGACGAACTGCTGGGCATCCACTCCCAGGAACCCACGCTGGAGGATATCTTCATCCAGTACACGGGAAGGGGGCTGGCCTGATGGCGCGGGCGTTTTTTCATCTGCTGCAAAAGGACTTCCGGCTCATGGTGTCCAGCCGGTTCTTTGTGCTGGCGCTGCTCTCGCTGGTGCTGTATTCGGCCTACATCCAGTTTGTGTATGCGGGGCTGGATCAGGCGATGTATCCCGTCTGCGTGTACGACCCGGCGGGCAGGCTGCCCGACGCCCCGGCCTGTGTGACAAGGGTCGACAGCCGCGCCGCGCTGGAGGAAGCCTGCGCGGACCGCTATACCGTGGGCGTCGATCTTTCGGGGCAGACGGTCCGGGTGTATATGCTTTCCTGCGGGAGCGGGACTACCGACCATTACCGCGCCCTCTGGGGGCAGGCGGTCCTGCGCGGCGGGCTGGACGGCCATGCGGAGGTGATCGGCGCCAACAGCCTGGAGATGAAAAACCGGCGGGAGATCACCGCCGAATTCCTCTTTTTTGAACTGGCGGCCGTGGGCTTTCTGGGGCTGGCGTCCATGCTGTTCAAGGAAAAGCAGATGGGCGTTATCCGGGTACATGGCGTGCTGCCCGTCAGCCGTCCGCTGTTCATTTTGTCCAAGCTGCTCCTGCTGCTGGCGTCCGACCTTGTCTTTGCGGCGCTGCTCACCCTCATCAATCTGGGCGTGGCGCAGGGGATGGCCGTGCTGCCGGGCGTGCTGGTCCAGGCGGGCATCCTGTCGGTGCTCATGGCGCTGGTGGGGTTCCTCTGCGCCGTGTGCCTGCCGGATTTCAAGCAGTTTTCGCTGTTTTATCTGGTGCTGGCGGTGTTCGTGACAACGCCGGTGTTTCTGGCGGGCCAGACCGGCGTGGACTGGGGCTGGATCGTGTACCACCCCATGTACCACCTGTTTATGGCGATGAAAGGGGCGTATTTCTCCGGCCCCGGACCCGGGGCGCCCTATTATGCCGTTTGCCTGGGGGCGGCGGCGCTGCTGTTCTTCCTGGCCCGGCGGGCGCTGGACCGTGAAATGGCGAAGGAGGGGTAGACGGTGAAAGGGCTGCGATACCAACTGAAAAGTATTGGCCGGGACAAAATGTGCATCCTGACGTTTCTGCTTCCTCTCGTGGTGGGCGTCGCCCTGCGGCTGCTTTCGGGGGCGAGTTTCCAGACCATGGGCGAAGCGTCCTTCGGCGTGCTGGACGGCGGCCTTCCCGCCGATGCGGCGGCGTGGCTGCGCGAAAACGGCAGCGTGACCCGGTATGCGGACCTGGACGAACTGCGGCAGGCCGTCAACGACCCATCCACCCAGATGATCGGCGTGCTGTGGGACGGGACCGGTCTGCGCACGCTCCGCGCCGGGGACGAGCGGGAAGTCGACCGCGTCATGGCGGACACGCTGCCGCAGCTTTATGCGGACCGTGCGGCCCAGACGGCACAGGTCGAGATCGCCGCGCCCATGGCGCCGGACGACGGCCTGCGTGCGCTGCTGGTCGCGCTCACGCTGGTGACGGCGATGTTCATGGGCTGTACGTTCAACGCCATGAACATCATCAGCGAGAAAGAGGACGGCATCGAACTCATCAACCGGGTGCTGCCCATGACGGCCCGGACCTATGTGGTGCAAAAAACGCTGGTGGGGTTCGCCGGCGGCGCGGCGTCCACCCTGGCCGCGGCGGCGGTCTGCATGCGGGTGCCGGGGGCGCGGGTGCTGCCGTTCCTGCTCATCGTGGCGCTCTCCGCCTATATCGCGGCGCTGCTGGGGCTGTTCATTGGCCATTTTTCCAGCGGGCTGATGGTGGGCGTCGTCTATATCAAGATCACGATGATCCTGTTCCTTGCTCCGCCGGTGGTTTTCTATCTGCTGGCGCCGCCGGACAGCGTGCTGTTCGGGCTTTCCTACCTGCTGCCGTCCAGCGCGACGTTCTACGCCGTCATGGACCTGCTGAACGGCCAGACCGAACACCTCCGCCCCGCCCTTGCGGCGCTGGCGGCCCACGCCCTTGTGTGGAGCGCCGCCTATCGCTGCCTGCGCCGGGCCGGTGGCTGACCGGCGGCACTAGGGGTTACAGGCGTTCATTTTCACGATTTACAAAATAACATCACCCCCGCACAGGATCAAGGACCCTGTACGGGGGTGATGTTGTTCGTGTGAGGGGGAGCGTTTGATAGGAAACTGCAAAAAGAATCAGACTTCTTCGATATGCAGGAACCAGGCAAAGCCGAAGGGATAAAGTTCCACGTCGTTTAGATCATCGCGGTGCCCGCCGTACATCAGCTCGTCGTAAGGCCCTTTCTCCCAGGAAGAAACGTGCTGAAACTCCGGGCAGAAATTGAAGAAAGCAATCAGCTTGTGGCCGTGCAGCCAACGGCCGACGCCCAGAACATGGGGGCTGCCGGTATCGAATGTCCAGACTGTGGCCTTTGCTTCAAAGACGGGTTCAGAAGCACGCAGCATCTCCATCCGGCGCAGGCCCTCAAATTGTTTGCCTTGGCGGGTGGCGGTGTCGTGGCGCATTTCTGCCAGATCCCACTGGAAATCCCCACGGTGAATATAGCGGCTATCCTCTCTCTTTTCGGGATCCTCGTGGTAGCTGTAGTCGTTGAACTGGCCGATTTCATCGCCGCTGTACAGAACCGGGATACCGCTCTGGGTCAGCATCCAGGCATGTAACATCAGGTCGCAGGCTATGGCGCGCTCCAGTTTGATGGCATCTCCCTCATAAATGGCAGCCTCCACGCCGCACAGCGAAGCTGCCGTGCCGCACAGACGAGCATCACCCAGCCGGGGATCATCGTTATACAGTTCGCCGCGGCTGTCACTGCCGGGCCACTTGCCGGTGAACCAGTCGTTTAGGTACTTTTTGTGTGCTACCTCATCGGTACCGAAGTGCTCACGCAGCCAGGGGTAGTCCAGTCCCCAGCCGATATCGTCATGGCAGCGCAAATAGTTCAAAAACAAAAAGTCGCGCGGAAGTCCACAAACGGCATCCATCTGGTGACGCAGAAGGGAAACGTCGCGGGTGGCCAGGGTGTGCCAGGTGGTGGCCATGGTGGTCACATTGTACAGCATATGGCATTCGGGGCGCTCCGGTGTACCAAAATAGGGAACTACCTTGGCAGGTTCCATGACGACTTCACCCAGCAGCAAAACGCTGGGGCAGACGATCTCGCACACCATGCGCATCATGCGTACCAGGGTGTGGACCTGGGGTAGGTTGCGGCAGGAAGTTCCTAACTGCTTCCAAATGTAGGGTACGGCGTCCAAACGGATCACATCGATACCACGGTTGGTCAGATAAAGCAGATTTTCCGTCATATCGTTGAACACCACAGGGTTGCCGTAGTTCAGATCCCACTGGTAGGGATAAAAATTGGTCATTACTACCTGTTTGCAGTCATCCAGCCAGGTAAAGCTGCCCGGCGCGGTGGTGGGAAAGACCTGGGGAACAGTTTTTTCAAACTCGTTGGGAATGTCCCAACTGTCATAGAAGAAATACCGTTCCCGGTAACCGGGTTCCCCGGCACGGGCCTTGCGGGCCCACTCGTGGTCCTCGCTGGTATGGTTCATCACAAAGTCCAGGCAGACGCTCATGCCGGCAGCGCGGCAGGCGTCGGCCAGGTGTTCCAAGTCGGCCATAGTGCCCAGTTCCGGCTGCACCGTACGGAAATCTGCTACAGCGTACCCGCCATCACTGCGACCTTTAGGACTTTGCAACAGCGGCATCAAATGCAGATAATTGACCCCACATTCCTGTAAATAGGGCAGTTTATCCTCTACACCGCGCAGTGTACCTGCAAAAGAGCCGGTGTACAGCATCATGCCCAGTAAATCACGACGGCGGTACCAATCAGGATCGGCCTCTCGGATGGTATCCTGTACACGCAGGTCAGCCTTGCGCGCTTCCCAGGCACGGCGCAGCATCCCAATGAAATAAGTAAACGCCTGTGTATCGTGATATAGTTCATTATAGAGTTCTTTCAGTTCGGCGTAATGCCGGGTCAGGCGACGCTCGAACGCCGCGTTGTCCGCCTCTGTGGGGGCGGCTGACGGGGGGAGCGTGTCGCTACGGCGTGCGGTGGAAGTTTCGTTGGCAGCGCAGACGGGATTGGGCGTTTTTGCGGCCGGTTTGCAGGCGGTGGAATGGGGTTCAGCTTTCATGCAAAGGATCCTCCTCACTGAAAACACTTTGTGGGAATGTAGAGTAATGTACAGCACATGAAAAAATAAGGGCTCGCCATGCGGAGAACGGCAGTCACCGGTACGTGCCGCCGCAGGGTGTACGCGGTTATTATACCATACTGCACAGCGGAAAATCACTTTTTGCGAAAAAGAATTGTAGAATTTGACAAAGGCGATGGTTTTGCGTTGTGTAATATGACGAAGAAAATGACAACAAAACGAAAATCCAATGATCCGGGGCGCCCTTGTAATTTCCACGGCGGGGGAGTATAATATCTAACGTGTTTGTTTTTTGGCGCATAGACGTGGGAGGGATTTTTTATGGCAACGAAGTATATCTTTGTGACCGGGGGCGTGGTCTCCGGGCTGGGCAAGGGCATCACGGCGGCCAGTCTGGGCCGTCTGCTCAAGACCCGCGGGCTGAAGGTGGCCAGCCAGAAGCTGGACCCCTACATCAACGTGGACCCCGGAACCATGAGCCCGCTGCAGCACGGTGAGGTGTTCGTGACCGACGACGGCACCGAGACCGACCTGGACCTGGGCCATTATGAACGGTTCATTGACGAAAACCTGAACAAATATTCCAACCTGACCACCGGCAAGGTCTACTGGAACGTGCTGAACAAGGAACGCCAGGGCGCGTATCTGGGCCAGACGGTGCAGATCATCCCCCATATCACCAACGAGATCAAGAGCTACATTTATAATCTGGGCAAAAGCACCGGGGCCGACGTGGTCATTACCGAGATCGGCGGCACCACCGGCGACATCGAGAGCCAGCCTTTCCTGGAAGCCATCCGCCAGGTGGGCCTGGAACAGGGCCCGGAAAACTGCTGCTACATCCATGTGGTGCTGGTGCCGTATATCTCCGGCTCTGACGAGTACAAGTCCAAGCCCGCCCAGCACTCCTGCAAGGAACTGCAGGGTATGGGCATCAGCCCGAACGTCATCGTGCTGCGGGCGGACGGCCCCGTGGGCAGCGATATCAAGCGCAAGATCAGTATGTTCTGCAACGTGCGCCCCGACTGTGTGATCGAAAACCTGACCATGCCCAGCCTGTACGAATGCCCGCTGATGCTGGAAGCCGCCGGGCTGACGAACGTGGTCGCCCGCCAGCTCCATCTGGAAACGCCGCCCTCCGACCTGACCGAATGGAAGGAACTGATCAGCCGCATCGCTACCCGCAGCCGCACTTGCACCATCGCGCTGGTGGGCAAGTATGTCAAGCTGCACGACGCCTACCTGAGCGTGATGGAAAGCCTGTACCACGCGGGCTTTGAGACCGAGAGCAAGGTGGACATCAAGTGGGTGGACAGCGAGACCCTGCTGGACCAGGACCGCTGCGCCGAGGAACTGGCCGAGGTGGACGGCATCATCCTGCCCGGCGGGTTCGGGGACCGGGGCATCGAGGGTATGATCCAGGCCGCGCGCTATGCCCGCGAGCAGAAGATCCCCTATTTCGGCATCTGCCTGGGTATGCAGATCATGGTGATGGAGTACGCCCGTTCGGTGCTGGGCTATGCCGACGCCAATTCCAGCGAGTTCACGCCCGACGGCGCGCACAACGTCATTGCGCTGATGCCCGACCAGCAGGGCAACATCCCCAAGGGCGGCACGATGCGGCTGGGCAAGTACCCCTGCGTTATCGCCCCCGGCACCCGCATGGCTGCCTGCTATGGCGGGCGGGAGATCGACGAGCGTCACCGCCACCGCTATGAGTTCAACAACGATTACCGCGCCGAATTTGAGGAGAAGGGCCTGACCATCGCGGGCACCAGCCCCGACGGCCGCCTGGTGGAAGCCGTGGAACTGACCGACCGGCCCTTCCACATCGGCGTGCAGTTCCACCCGGAATTCAAGAGCCGCCCCAACCGCGCCCATCCGCTGTTCAAGGGCTTTATTACGGCCGCTTTGCAGTACCAGACCGACCACATCCCCACCGGTCATCCCGCGATGATGGGGGAGTGAGAACGGCGGTTTTGGCTTTCTTTTCTTGGCGAAAAGAAGCAAAAGAACTTTAAGAGAAAAGCACACCGCCGCGGCGGTGTGCTTTTTGTTGCGCTTTGTTCGTAAATCCCCGCGGACAGGCCGTCTTTACATCCTGTTCCCGGGTCGATCTGTTGAAAGTTCTTTGCCTACTTTCTTTCAAGAAAGTAGGTCAGCGGTCCTGCAGGGGCACATACTCCCGCGGGACCATGATGCTCTGGTAGGCGGGACGGATGATCTTGTCCATGTTGGTAAGCTCTTCCATGCGGTGGGCGGCCCAGCCTACGATGCGCGCCACGGCAAAGATCGGGGTGTACAGTTCCACCGGGATGCCCAGCATGTCATATACAAAGCCGGAGTAGAAGTCCACATTGGCCGAAACGCCCTTGTAGATGTGCCGCTTCTCGGCAATGACGTGGGGGGCCATCCGCTCAATGGTGTTGTAATACTCAAAGTCGCGCTGGCGGCCCTTGGCGTCGGCAAGCTGATGCACAAAGTTCTTGAACACCACGGCGCGCGGGTCGCTCAGGGAATAGACCGCGTGGCCCATGCCGTAGATCAGGCCCTTGCGGTCGAAGGCTTCCCGGTCCACGATCTTGCTCAGGTAATCGTGCATGGCGCCCTCGTCGGTGGGGTCGGCCACGTGTTGGCGCACGTCGTCCATCATCTGCATGACCTTGATGTTCGCGCCGCCGTGCTTGGGGCCTTTCAGGCTGCACAGCGCCGCCGCCATTACCGAGTATGTATCCGACCCGGAGGAAGTCACCACGCGGGTGGTAAAGGTGGAGTTGTTGCCGCCGCCGTGTTCCATGTGCAGCAGCAGTGCAATATCCAGTACGTGTGCTTCCAGGTCGGTGTACTGCTGGTCGGGGCGCAGCATTTGCAGCAGGTTTTCGGCGGTGGAAAGTTCCGCCCGCGGGCGGTGGATGTACATGCTGCCGTCGCACTCATAGTAGTGGTAGGCGTGGTAGCCGTAGACCGCCAGCATCGGGAACACGCTGATCAGCTTGATGCACTGTTCCAACTGGGTCTGCAGGTCGGTCTTGCCGATGTCGTCGTCATAGCTGGCCAGCGTCAGCACGCTGCGCGTCAGCGAGTTCATCAGGTCGTGGCTGGGCGCTTTCATGATAACGTCGCGCACAAAGTTGGTGGGCAGGTCGCGGCACTTCACCAGGCAGTCCTTGAAGGTCTCAAGCTGGTGTTCATTGGGCAGGTCGCCCAGCAGAAGCAGGTAGGCCGCTTCCTCAAAGGCGTAGCGTTTGCCGCGCAGGCCGCGGATCAGGTCGTACACATTGTAGCCGCGGTACCACAGCTTGCCGTCGCAGGGGACTTTCTTGCCGTCCCGGTCCTCGAACGCATCAATGCGGGAAATATTCGTGATGCCCGCCAACACGCCCTTGCCGTCCTGGTCGCGCAGGCCCCGTTTGATGTTGTACTGGGTGAACAGCGAAGGTTCCACACGGTTGTTGTTCACGCATTCCTCTGTAAAAACACGCGCTTCTTTTTCAATGGCTGCATAATCACTCATTAGGGGGCCCTCCTTTGCCGAACAGGTTTTTGACGGATCGTTGAACTTTACATATTCTTCTACACCACGCTGATATTTTTATACACAACGTATACTTTCTATTATAGACTCCCGGCCGCGTGCTGTCAAACAAACTTTTCATGAACAGCCGCGGGCGGCGCTCAGTCCTGGCGCGCCTGCAAAGCCGCCAGCAGCGGCGGGATCAACTGCTTTTTGCGGCTGACGACCCCCGGCAGCACCGCAATGCCGTCCTGCGGTTCCACGCCGAAGGCGTCGCGCACGATCTCGGCCGCGTGCTGGCCGCAGAACATCAGGTCGGTGCTCTGGGACTTCATGTCGGTGAACATATAGAAGATCAGGGGCAGGCTTTCCCGGCGGGCGGCTTCCGGCAGGAAGGGCCCCACCAGGGCTTCGGCGGCGGCGCGGGACTTGTCCGTCATGTAGATGGACTGGCCCACGCCGAACTTCACGTCGCCGCGGCTGAACGCCTTGAAGTCGGAGCGGAACACGTCCTCGGCGTCGCGGCCGGTCAGGTCGGCGCCCGCTTCAAACATCTGCTCGGCGTAGGCGGGGATGTCCTCCCCGGCCAGGGCGGCCAATGCCTGGGCGGCCTGTTCGTCCTGCGGGGTCGAAGTGGGGGAGCGGAACATCAGCGTGTCGGACAGAATGGCCGACAGCAGCAGTCCCGCGATGGGCTTGGACGGCGTGACGCCCTGTTCCTGGTACATCTGGTACAGGATGGTCGCCGTGCAGCCCACCGGCACATTGCGGAAATAGACGGGGCCGGTGGTTTCCAGGTTGCCGATGCGGTGGTGGTCGATGATTTCCAGAATGTCGGCCTGGTCCAGCCCGTCCACGGCCTGGGTGCGCTCGTTGTGGTCCACCAGGATGACTTGCTTGCGGTGCAGGTTCAGCAGGTTCCGGCGGCTGACCACGCCGCAGTAGCGGCCGTTTTCGTCCAGAATGGGGAAGTAGCGGTGCCGCACGCTGGCCATGATCTTGCGGGCGTCCTCGATGGGGGTGTTCACGCTGAACTTGATCAGGTCATGGGTGCGCATAAAATGCCGCACCGGCACGGCGGTGGTCACCAGCCGCCCGGCGGCGTAGGTATCGTAGGGGGTAGCCACGACGGCGCAGCCTTTTTCCTGCGCGCGGGCCACGATGGTGCGGGGCACCGCCGAACCGCAGCAGACCACGATGACCGCCGCGCCGCAGTCGATGGCGCACATCTGCGTTTCGTACCGGTTGGAAACGAGCACCAGATCCCCCGGCTTGACCAGTTCTTCCATGATCTCGGGGCTGGTGCCGATGCAGATGTTGCCCTCGGTGATGCGGGCGTCCGGGTCGCCCACCACCAGTTCGGCTTTCAGCGTTTCCAGCAGGTTGCGGTAGCTGGTGTTGGCGGCGGCCAGCACGCCGGTGTCGAACAGGTCCATGTTGGCGTCCGCAATGTCCTTGATGGTGATAAGCCCCTGCAATTCCTGCTCGTTGTTGACGATGCACAGGGTGTCGATCTCCACATCGCGCATCAGGTTCCAGGCGGAGCGCACGCTCATCTCGGCGTTGATGCCCGCCTGCTTGCGGATGTCGATGTCCTTGATCTGGGGGCTCACGTCGGTGCACAGGCGGGGCGCTTCCACGCCGAAGTGCTGCAGTACGAACCGGGTTTCGGTGTTCAGGTGCCCGGCGCGGCGGGCCTCATACTTGCCGGTCAGGCTGCCGCCGTTTTTCAGCCACGCATAGGCCAGCGCGGAACAGATCGAGTCGGTGTCCGGGTTCTGGTGGCCGATGATATTCACATGTCTTACGTTTTGAATCGCCATATACTTTCCTCATTTCATTTCCGCGGCGCGGGCGCGCAGGGGGCAAAATAGCCAAAATCTGCCCGCGGGTCGCTGCTACATTTTCTATTATACCACATTTTTTGCCCCTTTGCGATTCTTGACAATAAGTGCATAACAGCGTAAAATAGGTAAATGTGTGAGTATGGGGGTTTCCCCCTTTGCAACGTATGTTCAAATAGAGAGGGAACGGATTCTATGATTCAGGAAAATTTACGCAACATCGCCATCATTGCCCACGTCGACCACGGCAAGACGACGCTGGTGGACCAGATGCTCAAGCAGTCCGGCGCGTTCCGCGCGAACCAGCAGGTCGCCGAGCGCGTGATGGACTCCGGCGATATCGAGCGCGAGCGCGGCATCACCATTCTTGCCAAGAACTGCTCCTGCGTGTATGAGGGCGTCAAGATCAACATCGTCGACACCCCGGGCCACGCCGACTTTGGCGGCGAGGTGGAGCGCGTGCTCAAAATGGTCAACGGCGTGCTGCTGCTGGTGGACGCCGCCGAGGGCTGCATGCCGCAGACCCGCTTCGTGCTGCAGAAGGCCCTGCAGCAGAACCTTTCGCTGGTGATCGCGGTCAACAAGATCGACCGCCCCGACGCCCGCATCAAGGAAGTCATCGACGAGATCCTGGAACTGCTGATGGACCTGGGCGCCACCGACGAGCAGCTTGACAGCCCCATGGTGTTCTGCTCCGGCCGCAACGGCACCGCCAGCTACGACTGGACCCACCCCGAAAACGGCACCGACCTCAAGCCGCTGTTCGATACCATTTTGAAGTATGTGCAGCCGCCGGAGGGTGAACCCGACCAGCCGCTGCAAATGCTGGTTTCCAGCGTGGACTACAACGAATTTGTGGGCCGCATGGGCGTGGGCCGCGTGCAGAACGGCGTCATCAAGGTCGGCTCCCCCGTGCAGGTCTGCGACTGGCATAACCCCGACGTGCATATGACCGGCCGCATCACCAAGCTGTTCGACTTCAAGGCCAACGGCCGCGAACCCATCGAGCAGGCGTCCGCGGGCGACATCGTGGCGTTCTCCGGCCTGCCGGACATCTCCATCGGCAACACGCTGTGCGACCCCAGCAAGGTCCAGCCGCTGCCCTTTGTGAAGATCAACGATCCCACGGTGGAAATGACCTTCTCGGTCAACGATTCCCCCTTCGCGGGCAAGGAGGGCAAGTACGTCACTTCCCGCCAGATCCGTGACCGCCTGATGCGCGAACTGCTCAAGGACGTGGCGCTCAAAGTGGAGGATTCCGCCACCACCGACTCCTTCCGGGTCATGGGCCGCGGCGAAATGCACCTGTCCATCCTGATCGAGACCATGCGCCGCGAGGGCTACGAGCTGCAGGTCAGCCCCCCGCACGTTCTGACCCATGAGGAGAACGGCAAGACCATGGAACCCATGGAGCGCGTCGTCATCGACGTGCCCGAAGCCTACCAGGGCAACGTCATGACCGCGCTGGGCGCGCGCAAGGGCATCCTGATGAATATGCAGATGATGAACAGCCGTTCCCGTCTGGAATTCCGTATGCCCAGCCGCGGCCTGTTCGGCTACCGCAGCCAGTTCCTCACCGATACCCACGGCGAGGGCATCATGAACACCATCTTCGACGGGTATGAGGAATGGTGCGGCGACATCCAGACCCGGTCCAGCGGCTCCCTCATCAGCTTCGAGACCGGCGACGCGGTGACGTACGGGCTGTTCAACGCCCAGCAGCGCGGCACGCTGCTGGTCAACGCGGGCGAAAAAGTCTACGCCGGTCAGGTAGTGGGCTACACCCCCACGGGCGAGGACATCACGGTGAACGTCTGCAAGACCAAGCATCTGACCAACACCCGTGCTTCCGGCAGCGACGACGCGCTGCGTCTGGTGCCGGTGAGCAAGTTCAGCCTGGAAGGCTGCCTGGAATTCCTGGCGCCCGACGAACTGCTGGAAGTCACGCCCGAAAACCTGCGCATCCGCAAGCGCATTCTGGACCACGACCTGCGCATGAAGGCCGCCAGCAAGAAGAACAAGGGCTAAACTTTTTTCAAAGGGAAGTGCGGGGCCAGCGGCCGCGCCGCGTCTGCCGCACCGCCCCTTTGGGGCCCCGCCGTCAGGGGAGCGCATATGCGCATGTGGTTTTTCCCTTGCGCGGTATCGTCAGTGTCGGCGCACGTCCGCCGGTGACGATGGATTTATAACGATAGAAGCGTAAACCAGCAGCACCCCCGGCCGAATGGCCGGGGGTGCTTTTGGTTCAGGAAGCGGATTCGGAATAGGTGGCTACACGGGTCCCCTCGGTGGAACCGTTCAAGAAATCCTCGACTGGCGCGAGCCAGTAGCCGTCAATGGTATAGATCCCCTGGGCATCGTCGCCGTGCCCGGTCTCAAAGACCACATAACCGCTCTCGATAAAATTGATTGGATTGTTGGGAACATGGGGATAGTAGGTGCCGGTATCCAGGTCGTATACGGTCTGCTGCAGGGGGGAGGTGGTGTCATCTGTGAAGAACAGCCAACGCAGATGGTCGCCGTCAAAATGGCCCCAGTTGAAGATGGTTATATTTTCGGGAATATCCGGCACCGGCTGCCAGTCGGTGCCGTCGAAGCGGCAGCTTTCTATACCGCCGTTCTCCCCGTCCGCCATTCTCCAATCAAAATATAGCCGCTGTCCGTTCGCCCCTATAAAGGAACGGCGGTGTCGGGTCCCATCTTCCATCTCTGCGCCATGGTAATAGGGTTCTTCAAAAATCTTTTCCAGCGCCCCGGTGGCGGGGTCGTACCAGTCGTATTCCCGGATCGCATTCTGGACCGCCGCCTGGTACATTTCGGATTCATCGCGATTAGGCAAGGGTGCTTCGGTGAGCAACCGGGTCAGGAGAAAGCGATTTTCTCCCACGGCATGGACATCCTGGGTCTGGGGCGGCAGCGTCAAATCGGTAAACTGGCCGGTCTCCATGTCCATCCGGCTGCCGCGGACGGTGTTGGAGGCTCTTTCGTAGGCGAAACTGTACAGACCATATTCATCTGCGGCAGAGAAGAGAGTTCCCTCCGGCAGCGGCGTGCTGGTGGCTTCGCCGCCCTCCAGCGGGATGCGGTAGAGCGTACTGTCCAACACCAGATAAATCTGCCCGCCCTGCACGATCGGCTGCCAAAACTCCTGTACCGCCTGCTCTGCCTGCCAGATTTTCTCCTCTGTGGCGGTAGCAAAATCCAGCTTTAAGACGTAGGGCACGATGATGCCATCTTTCGGCGGCCTATCATAATCCGCTATGTAGTAGGCGTCCGCTGTCTGCCACAGGGCGTCCGCCTCCACCAGCCGTCCTACGGGAAAAGTCGCAGTCTCGGCGGTGGCGCTGTCTTGCGCCGCAGCGGTGCTTTCGGCAGCACTTTCAACGGCGCTTTCGGCGGCGCTCTCCGGGCTGGCCGGGGTACAGGCCGCCAGTGCCAGCGCCAGCGCGGGGAGCAAAAGCAGGGATCGTTTCATCATGTCAGGCTCCTTTCCGTGAATTGGGATGCTTCCAGTATCGCACCCGTTTGTAGCGGAGTTGTACCAAAACCCGCCACTTTTCCGCTTTTTTGCAAAAAATGCGCGCCAAACGTCGCCCATGGCCCCTTGGAAAGACAGAACGCCCCCGGACCACGGTTCGGGGGTGTCGCTTTCGGCTTTTCTCAGGCGCAGGCCGCACGTTCGTGATGCGGGGGCGCTTTGTTCCGGGAAGGGCTGCTTACTATGCCTGCTCGATCATTCAAGATTGGATGGCGCTGACCTGGGGCCTGTGCGGGTCCAGATGTACTTCGATCGGGTCGCCGGGGCGGAGCCGGGGTTCTTCCCATACCCACGCAGATTTTCCCGTGTACTGCTTCCCGTCCCGCTCATAGGTATAGAAGATCACATAGGGGGACACGGCGTCTTCGTTCCCCAAATGGGTCGTTGACGTGTGGATCTTCGCGCAGCTTTTCTTTATATTGACGACGTGGCCGGTGACTTTCTCCCCGTGCAGCAGCAGGCGCGCCTTTTGCCGTTCCGCCCGAAGGTCCGTGAAGAAAAGGATACCGGCGGCCAAACCGAGCAGAATGAGAAGGAGGATGTTGGGGAGGGAACGGGCCATGACCGGGTTGAATAGCATACCGGCAAGGAAAACAACAAACAAAACGACGAGGATGCTTCCCGCCATGCACCGCGGGCTCCTTGTCACCAGCAAAAACAGTTTGGCGATCGTCAGATTTGTCTTTTTCATCGTACTTCACCTGCTTCTTACAATCATTTTGTTGCGTTCAACTATAGTATAGCACCGCTGTAAATACCGCGCCGGCACAGACAAAACAAAGCCCTCTGGAATACATTCCAGAGGGCTTTTGGTCCGAGTAGTGCGACTCGAACGCACGGTCTCCACATCCCAAATGTGGCGCGGTACCAGCTCCGCTATACCCGGATATTCTGTTTTCCTGCATGATACCATGCGGGAAAAGAGAAAGCAAGTTTTTTGTGTCTGCGGGGGCGCGGCGCCGGACTTTGCCGCGTCAAAGCAGACTGTGCCCTTTATTATAATACGCGCCGCCCGGCCCCGTCAAGGGGGCGGCGGGGAAGGGCGCAGTATTGACAAACAAAGGGGGACGGTGTACAATCGTCCCATCTGTAACGAAGCGCAGAACGGGCGCGGCCCGGCGTCAGCGGGCCGCTTCTTCCGTAAAGGCGGCGGGCTTCGCGGTCAGTTCCGCCCAGGCGGGGCGGAACCCGCATTTGATCGCCGTGCGCGCGGATCGGATGTTCGCCCAGGTGCAGCAGTAAAAGGGGATCTCGCCGCGGGCAAAGATCTCGGCGGTCAGGCGGCTGGTGACGGCCGCCGCCACGCCCTGCCGCCGCGCGCCGGGCAGAACGTCCACGCCGATCTGCCACATCTCGTCGCAGTCCGCCGAACAGGCGGCCAGCCCCACCAGCCGGTCCCCGTCGTAGGCGCCCACGCCCAGCACGTCCAGTTCTTTGCGCTTTTCGCACAGGGCGTTGCTCCAGGCGGGCAGGTACAGCGCCGCAAAATCCTGCGGCCCCAGCAGCCGCAGGGAATAGGGGCAGTCGTACTGCCGCAGCGCCGCCGGGTCCGGCAGAAAATATTCCGCCATATAGCACACCCGCAGCCCGTAAGGGCGGAGCCCTTCGTCCAGAACGTGCAGGGCGGGCGTTTCAAAACAGTACGCGGCAGGGTAGCGGGCCAGGTATTCCGTGACCAGCTTCCGGCAGCGGCCGTCAACGGAAGCGACCACGTTGCTGCCGTAGGACACCAGATCACAGGCAAAGGGCAGTTCCAGATATTTCCGGGCTTTGGCATGGGGAACGGATTCCACGATCACAGGATGGTCAAGTTCAAAATCCCCGGCCCGGCAGCCGCAGTCGATGGCCGACTGCCGCATGGCGGCCAGTTGGATGTCCCGGTATGTCATGGCGGTCCCTCGCTTTTGCAAACAGCGCGGTCTGCGCGCTTTTTCCCTATTATACACGCCGAAACGCCCTTTGAAAAGCGGCCGGCATTGGAACAAAGGAGGAAACTATTTTATGAGCAGGATCTATACGTCGGCCGAACAGTTGATCGGCCACACGCCGCTGCTGGAACTGACCCGCATCGAGGCGGCCAAGGGGCTGCAGGCCCGCGTGCTGGCAAAGCTGGAAATGTTCAACCCCGGCGGTTCCGTCAAGGACCGCGTCGCCAAAGAAATGCTGGACCGCGCCGAGGCCGACGGCCATCTGGAACCCGGCTCCGTCATCATTGAGCCGACCTCCGGCAATACCGGCATCGGCCTGGCGATGATGGCGGCCATGCGCGGCTACCGCGTCATCATCGTCATGCCCGAAACGATGAGCATTGAGCGCCGCCTGCTGCTGGAAGCCTACGGCGCCGAACTGGTCCTGACCGAAGGGGCGCGCGGTATGCGCGGCGCCATTGAAAAAGCCTATGAACTGGCGACCCAGATCCCCGGCAGCTTTGTGGCGGGGCAGTTCGTCAACCATGCCAACCCGGCTGCCCACCGCGCCACCACCGGCCCGGAGATCTGGCAGGACACCGACGGCAAAGTGGATATTTTTGTGGCGGGCGCCGGTACCGGCGGCACGCTGACCGGCGCGGGCAGTTATCTGAAAGCGCAGAACCCCGCCATTAAAGTCATCGCGGTGGAACCCGCCGGTTCCCCGGTGCTCAGCGGCGGCAAGCCCGGCCCCCACGGCCTGCAGGGCATCGGCGCGGGCTTTGTGCCCGAAGTGCTGGACACCTCGGTCTATGACGAGGTCATCCCCGTGACCGAGGAGGAAGCCTACGCCGCGGGCCATCTGCTGGGCCGCCGCGAGGGCGTGCTGGCGGGCATTTCCTCCGGCGCGGCGCTGTGGGCGGCCATGCAGGTGGCAAAATGCCCGGAAAACAAGGGCAAGACCATCGTGGTCATGCTGCCCGACACCGGCGAGCGTTACCTTTCCACCCCGCTGTTCGCGGAATGACGCGGCACGGGGCAGGGGAGCGCCCTGCCGCCCGCCAAAAGAAAAAATAAAGGAACGGCCGTCCGCTGCCGCAGCGGGCGGCCGTTTGCATTTTGCGCCGTTTTGGCGTATGCTGGGACTATACTGACTTGCAGGAGGAATGCCGCCCATGGCTGACATCATCGAGATCACAGACTGGAACGCCCCGGAACTGGACGTGTACGCCCGCCTGACTGAAGCCCAGCTTCGCAGCAGGCAGGAACCCGAAAAGGGCGTGTTCATTGCCGAGAGCGTCAAGGTCATCGGCACCGCGCTGGACGCCGGGTGTACGCCCCTCTCCTTTCTGATGGAGCGCCGCCAGATCGAAGGTCCCGCCGCGCCGCTGCTGGCCCGCTGCCCCGGCGTGCCTGTCTATACGGCGGACCGGGCGCTGCTGGCCGGGCTGACCGGCTACGCGCTGACGCGGGGCGTGCTGTGCGCCATGCGCCGCCCCGCGCCCCGCCGGGCCGAGGACCTTTGCGCCGGGGCGCGCCGGGTGGCCGTGCTGGAAAACATCGTGGATTCCACCAACATCGGGGCCATCTTCCGCAGCGCGGCGGCGCTGGGTATGGACGCGGTGCTGCTCTCGCCGGGGTGCTGCGACCCGCTGTGCCGCCGGGCCGTGCGGGTCAGCATGGGCACGGTGTTCCAGGTGCCGTGGGCGCGGCTGGGGCAAAGCGCCGCCGACTGGCCCGGACCTGCGCTGGACCGCCTGCACGCCCTGGGCTTTACCACGGCGGCCATGGCGCTGGACCCCCGCGCGCGGGCGGTGGACGACCCCGCCCTGCGCGGGGCGCAAAAGCTGGCCGTGGTGCTGGGGACCGAGGGCGACGGCCTGCAGAAAGAGACCATCGCCCGCTGCACCGCCGCCGTCATGATCCCCATGCGGCACGGCGTGGACTCCCTGAACGTGGGGGCGGCGGCCGCGGTGGCGTTCTGGGAACTGCGCGCCCGTTGAAACGCCCAAAAAAACTGACAGATTTTTTACGCGCAGTTGACAGGAACCGCCGCGATTCCGGTTGTTTTTCCCCGCTGTGGATGATACAATACAATCAGCTTTTACCGGAGTTGGGGAGGAACGAACCATGGGATTCTTGAAGAAATTCACCAGGCAGGAATTGAGCTGGATGATGTATGACTGGGCCAACAGCGCCCATTCGGTCATCGTCGTCACCATTCTGCCGATCTTTTTCGATTCGGTGGCCGAATGTACGGCGGACAGCGTTTCCAGTATGTCCACCTGGGGCTACGCCACCAGCATCGCCATGGCCATCGTGGCGCTGAGCGCGCCGTTCCTGGGCGTGTTCGGGGATATACGCGGCATGCGCAAAAAGCTGTTTGCGGCGTTCCTGGCGCTGGGCGTGCTGTCGGTGGCCGGGCTGGCCTTCACGCCGGGGATGGACTTCACCTCCTCCACCGACGCGGCGGGCCGGGTGGCCATGATCGTGCTGGTGCTGTATATCCTCAGCACCATCGGCTTTGATGCGTCCTGTATCTATTATGACGCCTTCCTCACCGACATCACCACCCCCGACCGCATGGACTCGGTCTCCACGCTGGGGTATGGCCTGGGCTACATCGGCGGTTCCACCATCCCGCTGGTGATCTTCCTGGTCATGAACGCCGTGGGCGTGCCCATGCTCACCTGCCTGACGGTGATCTTTGCCATCACTGCTGTGTGGTGGCTGGTGTTCAGCCTGCCGCTGCTCAAAAACTGCCGCCAGACTTCCGGCAAGCCCTATGAGAAAGGCGACGTGGGCCGCAACCTGCGGGGCGTGTTCACCACTATGCGGGAGATCGGCGCCAACAAGCCGATGCTGGTCTACATCATCGCCTACTTCTTCTACATCGACGGCGTACATACCATCATCAGCATGGCGACCAGCTACGGCACCAATCTGGGGCTGGACTCCGCCGGTATGCTGCTGGCCCTGCTGCTGGTGCAGGTGCTGGGCCTGCCGTTCTGCCTGCTGTACATGAAGCTGGCCGCCAGATTCGGCGCGCGGCGCATGGTGGGCGTGGGCATCTGCATCTATATGTTCATCTGCGTGTTCGGCTTCTTTATGGACAGCCTGTGGCAGTTCTGGACGCTGGCGGTGCTGTGTGCCACCAGCCAGGGCGGCATCCAGGCGCTGTCCCGCTCGATGTTCGGCCGCCTGATCCCCGACCGCAACCGCAGCGGCGAGTTCTTCGGCTTCTTTGATATTTTCGGCAAGTTCTCCTCGATCCTCGGCCCCGCGCTGGTAGGCGTCGTCAGCGCCATGGCGGCGTCCCGCATGCTGGCGGATCAGGGCCTGACCGAAGCCACCGCCACCGCCGAACAGGTGGACGCCATCAACGCGGCGGCGGGGCCGTACGGCATCCTGTCGGTGATCCTGGTCATTCTGGTGGGCGCGCTGCTCTACTTCTTCGTGCTGCCCCGGACGCTGAAAGGGAAAAACATCGATATTTGACGATCCCTTCTTGTACAGCGGTTTGTATTCGCCATTTTCAAACTCGTCCCCGTCGGCGGACACGCGCCGACGACGGGGACACCTTGAGAGCGCAGAGCCGCGTTTGAGTCGCCGCAGCGCGGCATGAAAACACGGATCTGCGCGACGGTGGGAATCCCAAGGGGAGGTGCAGGAGACGCGGCGCAGCCGCTGAATCCGAACCTCCTCTTTGATCGAGTTTGACTTTTCCGCCCCGGCGGGGTACAATAGCCCCTGCATGTGAACAGCGGTGACCCCGCTCCAATAAGGAAGTGACATCCCATGCCGGAAGGCTATACCCATGTGCGGACGGCGCGCCGGGCGGCGGCCGCGCTGCATTACAAGATCCAGTGCCCCGAAGCGTTCGCCGCCGGGGCCAACGGGCCGGACAGTTTTTTCTGCTTTGAAGTGTGGAAGCGCCCCGCCCGCCGCCGCTGGGACCTGCCGTCCCTCGGCAACCGTATGCATGAGGAAAAGACCGGCGCATTCCTGTACAGCCTGTGCCGCCATGTGCATACCCGCCCCCAGATCGAGTACGCGCTGGGCTTTTTGAGCCATTATGCCGCCGATACCGTCGTGCATCCGTTCGTCTGCGCCATGTGCGAACCCGGTATGCCCTACGCGGGCAAGGGCGGCCACGGTTATCTGGAGATCGCGCTGGACTCCACGCTTCATCAGGAGGATACCGGCGACGCCTGCGTGCCCCCGCAGGATACCAGCCCCCTGCCTTCGGGCGAACAGTTGGCGGACATCACCGCGCTGCTGCACACCTGTTTGCAGGAAGTCTATGACCTGGACATCCCGGTGGAGTACCTGGCCGACGCTTTCTATGATACCTGGCGGGTGCGGGGGCTGTTCCCCAGCCGCCACGGCGTGCGCAAGGCGCTGTTCAGCGTGGTGGAACGGGCTTTGGGGGGCAAGGGCTTTATCACGGGCCATGTTTCGCCCCGCAGGCTCTCGCCCGACCTGCCCGACGCCTGGACCGACCCTTTCACCGGCCGCCAGCACGAGGGCGGCGTGTTCGCCCTGCTGCCCAAAGCCCAGAAACGCAGCGAAAAGTTCATGAGCGCGGCGCTGCTGTTCTGGCTGCACAAGACCCCCGACGACGAATTCTGCCGCATCCTCGGCAGTATGAGTTATACCCAGGGCCAGCCCACGGCCGAAAGCTGCCCGGCGGCCCCTGCGGAAGAAACCGAACCCTCAAACGAAACAAAAGGAGAATGAACTATGATCCGCATCACCATGCAGAACGGCAAGACCATCGACATCGAACTGGACCACGCCGCGGCGCCCATCACCTGCGAAAACTTTGAAAAGCTGGTGAAGCAGGGCTTCTACAACGGCCTGACCTTCCACCGCGTCATCCCCGGCTTCATGATCCAGGGCGGCTGCCCGCTGGGCAACGGCACCGGCGGCCCGGGCTGGCACATCAAGGGCGAGTTCGCCCGCAACGGCGTTGCCAACCCCATCAAGCACACCCGCGGCGTCATCAGCATGGCCCGCGCCATGGACCCCAACTCTGCCGGCAGCCAGTTCTTCATCATGCATCAGGATGCCCCGCACCTGGACGGTGACTACGCGGCCTTCGGCCATGTGGTCAGCGGTATCGAAGTCGTGGACGAGATCGCCGCCGTGGAGACCGACTGGAGCGACAAGCCCCGCACGCCGGTGGTCATGGAAAAAGTGGAGATCGTCTAAACGATCCGCCTTTATGAAAAGTAGCCGCTGCCCCGTCCGGGGCGGCGGCTTTTTGCTTTCCGTCGGGCAAAAGCCGGACCATCCATGATACTGGCAGCCCGCTTTTGGAAAGACGGTTGAAAAAAAACGGGAAATCGGTTATACTGATTTGTAACCGACTTGTAATTCCGGGCGCAACGCCCGCTTTCTAAAAAAGGAGTACACCATGGCACACACCGTAATGGTCACCGGCGCGGATGGTTTCATCGGCAGCCATCTGACGGAAGAACTGGTCAAGCGCGGCGAGAAGGTCCGCGCCTTCTGCCTGTACAATTCCTTCGGGTCCCTGGGCTGGATCGACACCCTGCCCCCCGAGATTAAGAACGAAATCGACATCTTTATGGGCGACGTGCGCGACCCCAACGGCGTGCGCACCGCCATGCGCGGGCAGGAGCGGGTGTTCCATCTGGCGGCTCTGATCGCCATCCCCTTCTCCTACCACAGCCCCGACAGCTATGTGGATACCAACATCAAGGGCACTTTGAACGTGCTGAACGCCGCCCGTGAACTGGACACCCAGCGCGTGCTGGTCACTTCCACCAGCGAGGTCTACGGCACCGCCCAGTATGTGCCCATTGACGAAAAGCACCCCTTCCAGGGCCAGAGCCCCTACTCGGCCACCAAGATCGGTGCGGACCGTCTGGCCGAGAGCTTCTACCGCAGCTTCGACCTGCCGGTCACCATCGTGCGGCCTTTCAACACCTACGGCCCGCGCCAGTCCGGCCGCGCCATCATCCCCACCATCATCACCCAGCTTTTGGCGGGCCAGAAAGAGATCAAACTCGGCAGCCTGACCCCCACGCGGGACTTCAACTATGTCAAGGACACCGCCAACGGCTTCATGACCATTGCGGACTGTGACGCCGCCATCGGCCAGGAACTGAACATTGCCACCGGTGTGGAACATTCCATCGGCGATCTGGCCAACGAACTGATCGCCCAGATCAACCCCGAAGCGAAGATCGTCTGCGAGACCGAGCGCCTGCGCCCCGAAAAGAGCGAGGTCAACCGCCTGCTGGGCGACGCCACCAAGCTGCGCACCCTGACCGGCTGGAAGCCGCAGTATACCTTTGAGCAGGGCCTGGCCGAGACCATCGAGTTCCTGCGCGGCAACCTCGACCAGTACAAGGTCGGGCAGTATATCCTGTAATATGGGCGGGCGCAAACAGGTAAACCTGCGCCGCATTTCACCCACCGTTTGGCCCAAAGCCGTGCGGTGGGCTTTCGTGTTGGCGCTGGGGGCGTTGCTGGGCGTCGTGTTCAGCTATTACTGGCGCGTATTTTACGGGCTGGACGCCCGCGGCATCCCGCCACTATGGCCCACGGCTTTCTGCGTGGCGCTGGGCGTGGGGGCCGCCGGGGCGGCGCTGGCGCTGCGGCATATCCGGGACTTTGCCCGGCGCGGCGCGGTCTGCATCTTTTTGTGCGGGGCGCTGTTCGTTTTTGCCAACCCGCCGCTGCAGACCCCCGACGAGACTGAACACTATCTGCGCACCTACGCCATTTCCATGGGGCGCTTCGACTTTGACGCCGAGCGCGGCTACCCGGAGGATGTGACCCGTCTGATGCAGGCGTTCCCCGGCGCATGGGTGAACGCCCACACTTCGGTCGGGATGGGGGAGGACCCCGACACCGGCGAGGAACAGCCCTACAACACGGCGGGCTATGCCCTCAAACAGTACGGCAAGGACGGCGAGGTGCAGAGCATCGCCGCCAGTTTCCAGCAATATCTGCGCGGCGAGACCACCGCCGCTGAACCCGTCACCGAGCCCATCAGCTTTTTGATCCTGCCGTTTTTGCCCGGCGCGCTGGGCATGGCGTTGGCGCGGCTGGCGGGGCTGGGGGCGCTGGGCTGCCTGTATGCCGGGCGGCTGGGCAACCTGCTGGCCTATACGCTGCTGTGCTGGCTGGGGCTGCGCGCGGCGCAGAAAGCCCGGCCCGCGTTCTTCTGTGTGATGCTGCTGCCCATCTCGCTGTATATGGGCGCGTCGCTGAGTTACGACGCCACGCTGCTGGCCTGTTATTATCTGATGTTGGCGCTGCTGACCCGTACCCGCTGGACCACGCGGGAAGCACTGCTTTACGCGCTGGCCTGCATCTTTGCCAATGGCACCAAACCCTACCTGAACCTGCTGTGGGTGGTGCTGCCGCTGCTCATTGCCAAGCGGGAATGGAGCGCCAAAGGCAGCCGTGTGGCCTGGACGGGCATCTGTGCCGCCGGGTCGCTGGCGCTGACGCTGTTCGTGGAACAGTACGGCGCGCTGATGCGGCACAATTACGGCACGATCGCCCGCCAGGGCGGCGCGGCGGTCAACGGTGGGGAACAGTTGGCGTTTATTTTGCAGAACCCGCTGCGTTATATCGCCGTGCTGCTGGGTACACTGTATGAGAACGATGGTTTCCTGGGGCAGACGGGGCTTTTCGGCTGGAAGGATATGCCCATCGCGTTCCTGAACCTGACGGGGCCGCTGGTATTGCTGGCCGCGGCGCTGTTGTGTACGCCGCGGGGCCAGTCGCTGGGCCGCCGCCGTCTGGGCGGGCTGGGCGTCTTTGCGGCATTGTACGGTGTCGGCGCCATGACGGCCATGTATATCACCTATACCCCGGTGGGCATGGTGCGCATCGTGGGGTTGCAGACCCGGTATTTCCTGCCGTTGTGGCTGCTGCTGGCCATCGCTGTAGCGGCCCTGGCGCGCCGGGTGTTGGCGCCCCGCCTGAGCGCCGCCCGCGCGCAGGCGTTGGCGCTGCCGCTGTGCGGCGGGTATGCGCTGCTGGGTGCGGTGCTGCTGTTCCAGCACTATTTCGTCGGCCCGGTGTACACGATCCACTTACTTTCTTGAAAGACTTACTTTCTTGAAAGAAAGTAAGCAAAGAACTTTTAATTTTTCGACCCGTGAACGGGCGGTGAAAATCAGTTTCTCATTTTCCTAAAAGAAAGTGGGCAAGGAACTTTTGGTTTTTCGGCCCGTGAACGAGTGGTAAGAATCGGGTTCTTATTTCCTTGAAAGGTTCCTTAGAAAGCAAGCAAAGAACTTTTAACTTTTCGCCCCGTGAGCGGGTGGCAAAAATCAGTTTCTTATTTTCTTGACAGCAAGCAAAGACAGAAACGAAAACATTCTTTTTCCCAAAATCGCATGAATATGCGATTTTAGTGGGAGTTTCTTTGGTTCTTTCTTTGCAAAGAAAGAACACACAGAAAGGAGGCGGCAACGGATGTTGTCATTGCTGGCGGGTCTGGCCCTGCTGGTTTTGCTGGGCGGCGCCTGTGCGGTGCTGTCCGCGGCCAGCCGTCTTTCTGCCGCCTTGTGGCCGCTGCCGCTGCTGGCAGGCGGGGCGGTGGTGCTGTACGGCTTCGGGCTGGGCGGCGTGCTGCCCATCGGCGCGGCGGTCGTATGGCTGGCGCTGGCGGCTGTGTGGGTCGCCGGTCTGGTCCGGCTTCGCCCGGCGGGGTTCGTCCGGGCCTGCCGCGCGGCGTTCTGTACGCCCGGTCTGGCGTTGTTCCTGGCCGGATCGGCTTTCCTGTGGGTGCTGTTCTGCGTGCAGCAGCCCATGTTTACCCAGTGGGATGAATTCACCGCCTGGGGCCTTGCGCCCAAAATGGTGGTGGAACGGGGTGCCTTCTATGTAGCCGACCCCGTCAACCTCAAAGCCAGCTTCACCTATCCGGCCACCAGTCTGGTGACCTACCTGTTCCAGCCCTTCGGCCGCTGGGCCGAGTGGGCCTGCTTTGCCGCGCTGGATACCCTGGCCCTGGCCTGCGTGGCTGCGGCCACGGCCCTGCCCAAAAAACGGTGGGGCGCGGCAGTGCTGCTTTTTGCGGGCGGCGTGCTGCTGCCCTACTTCTTCAGCGACCCCACACCGGGGGCCTACGCCACCCAGTACGTCAACGCGATGGCCGACCTGCCCATGGCGCTGCTGTTCGGCGGTACGTTGTGCCTGTACTTCGGTACGGCCCAGCGCCGGGGGCTGGTCTGGCTCACGGCGCTGCCGCTGGCATTGCTGACCCTGACCAAAGACATCTGCTTTGCCTACGGCCTGATCGCGGCTTTCCTGATCGGGATGGACCAACTGACCGCCGGGCCGGTGCGCAAACGCGCGGTGCCGGCGCTCGTCCATGGGGGCGGGCTGGCGGCTGTGGCGCTGGCGGCCTTTTTGAGCTGGAGCCGCTACACGGCGGCCGTGACCCCCACGGCGGATACTGCCGCCAGTGTGGGCAGCGAGGGCCTCAGCTACGGCGCGGTGCTGCTGGGCGGCGTCCGGCAGTTGCTGGGCATCGGGCGGGAGGAGAAGTTCTCCCAGATCATGGCGGCCATGGGGGACGCTTTCTTCAGCCGCCGCGTCTGCCTGCTGGGCAGCGGCGTGCTGGCGGTGGCGGCCATCACCATGGTGGCGGCTGCGGCCTGGCTGGCTGCCGAAAAAGGCGCGCCCCGCCGCCGGGTCCTGGTGCTGCATCTGGGCTTTGCAGTCTGCTTTGCGGCGCTCTATACCTTCCACCTGATCTTGTACCATTACAATTTTTCCGACGAGGAGGGCCTCGCCCTCAAGGACTATGCCCGCTATCTGACGCCCTACTATCAGGCGTGGATGCTGGCGATGCTCTGCCTGCTGGCCCGCGGGGCCCGCGCCCGGCTGGGGCAGTTGGCCCTGGGCGGCGCGGTGGCGGTGCTGGCGGCGGTGTTCTGCTGGCGCGGTATGCCCGCCGCCGGGTTCTGGACCAACGCCGACAGCCTGTACGCCCAGCGCGCCGACGTGCAGCAGCGGGCTGCGGCCATGAACACGGCGCTGGACTGGGACGACCGGGTGCTGGTGCTCAGCCAGGGGGACGACGCCACCCGCTGGTATTACTACCGCTATGAACTGACGGCCCAGGTAGTCAACGGCTTCGGCGGCTTTTATGGCCGCCTGGGCGAGACCCAGGACCGCTGGGACAGCGATTTCATGAATCTGGTCGAAAGCGAAAACTGGACCCTCTATGACTATAAGGCCGTCTGCGTTCCCGAAACGCTGGTCGCCTATATGGCCGAGAAGGACTGCGACTATCTGCTCATCGACCGGGCCGACGACTATTTGCAGCGGGAATTCAGCCCACTGTTCGAGGGCGGCCTGACCGCCGATATGCCCGCCACCCTCTACCATTTTGAAGGGCAGGACGCCAGCGTGCCGTTTACGGTCGCGGTCACCACCGAAAGCGAGGTGCAGTGATGGCACAGCCCAGAGCATGGGGCCGCAGGGCCCTGTATTTCCGCCCGCAGCAGCTTCTTCTGGTGGCGTATCTGCTGGCGGCGGCGCTGTGGCTGGCCGCAGGCTTTGTGGGCAGCGCCGTCATGCTGAACTACAAGCTGCGGGGCGAAATGCCCCAGCAGACCATCCAGCCTGCCGAGCTGCAGACCGAAAGTTTTGCCCCCTACAGTTCCAACCAGTGGTGGACCCCACCGGACGACGACCCGGCGTGGTATCTTTCCACCGACAGCGACCCCCATATCTACTGGCAGGGGGAAGGCTATATCGAAACGGTGCGGCTGTACGCCGGGCACCGTCTGCCGCCGGGCGGCGTGGCGCTGTACTACCTGCTGCCCGGCCAGACCGATTACAGCGAAGCCCAGAAAGTCTATGCCCGCGTGACCGGGGAAGGGGAGTACACCTTCGACCTGGGCGGCCGCCGGGTGACGGGGCTGCGCATCGACCCCGACAGTGTGGGCGGCGTGCCCACGCTGTTCCACGGCATTGAACTGAACCCCGCCACGCCGTGGTATGCGCGTTTTGTGCCGGACGGCGGCCAATGGCTGCTGTTGCTCTTCGGCCCCGCGCTGGCGGCGGCCGTGGCGGGGCTGGTCCAGTCCATCGTTCGCGGGGACGGGGACGAACGGGACACGGACGTATAACAAACAAGCAAGGAGGAACCCATGGAACTGCTGTGCGTATTGGCGGCGGTGGCGGCGCTGTTTCTGCTGTGCGCCGCGCTGACCCTCAAAGCACGGGTACCGGCGGGCATCGCCCCGCTCACGGCGCTTTCCGCCATTGCCGCGGTGCTCACGCTGGCGGGCATGGCCGGGGTGCTTTACCCGGCGGCCTGGGCCGTGTACGCCCTCTGTGTGGCGGGGGGCGTCTGGGCGTTCTGGCCCCGCAAGGGGCAGACCCCCGACTGGAAGGCCCTGTTCACCCCCGGCAGTGTGGTGTTCTGGGGCATGACGCTGGCCTTCGCGGTCTATTTCTTCATCCGGCAGCCGTTGGCCACCGGCTTTGATGAACTGAACCTGTGGGCCACCGCCGTCAAGGTCACCAAGGTGGACAACAGCCTGTATTCCACCGCCACCCTGGGCACCCCCTGGGCGGTCACCCAGAACCCCGGCCTGCCGCTGGTCAGCTACTTCTTCCAGTTCTTCGGCAGCTATGCAGACTGGAAAATTTATCTTGCCTACGATGCGCTGTATTTTGCCTGCTTCGCGGCGGTCCTCAGCGCCCTGCCGTGGAAAAAGTGGCGGGTGGCGGTGCCGCTGGCGGCGGTGCTGTGGTGTACGCCCTTCTTCTTCACGATTTATAACCACACCATCTACCTGGCTGATACCTACCTGACCTCCTACGGCGATGTGCCGGCGGGGCTGGTGTTCGGCGGTGCGGTGGCGGCATGGCTGGCCCTGCGGCAGATGGACGGCCCCAAGTGGGCCGTGCTGCCCATTCTGGCGCTGGCCGCCAACCTCAAAGCCAACGACTTTGTGTTGAGCCTGGCGGCCGCCGGGCTGATCGCCGTGGATGCGTGGTTCTTCTGCGACGCACCCTTCAAGCGGGGGATCGCGCGCCGTACCGGCTTTGCGGCGGCCTGCTTCGCCGCGCCCATGGCGGTGTACTACCTGTGGAACGTGCGCTATGTGGGCTGGCTGGTGGCCCGCAACAGCAGTTCCGGCGGCGTGGGGGAAACCTCTGCCGCTTTGTCGGATGTGGTCATCAACGGCGTCAAGATCCTGCTGGGCCAGCCGGTGGAAGGCTTTTTTGCCGAGCGTCAGCCCCAGTTTTTGCAGGCCATGGCCGATATGGGCGCCCAGTTCTGGACCGACGCGGGCAAACTGAGCATGATCGGCCAGGGCCGCAACGTGGTGCTGCTGATCCTGGCGATTTTTGCGGTGGCCTTTGTGGTGGCTGCGTGCTGGCGGCTGCGGGCGCGCATCGCGGCGCTGGCGGGCTTTTCCATCCTTTGCTTCGCGGGCTATAACCTGATGCTGGCCCTCAGCTACGGGTTTATTTTCACACCGGACCAGACTGCCAATCTCGTTGATTACAACCGTTACATTTACAGCTATTATATCGGATGGTTCCTCATTGCGCTGGCCTGCCTGGCGGTGGCGCTGCTGCCGCAGACGGAGTTTCGCTTCCTGAAGGAGAAGGACGGCCCCACGGTCCTCTTCCACCAATATGCCCCGCGCTGGGGGCTGGCCGGGCAGGGGGCGGTGCTGCTGCTGGCGGCGGCCATGCTGCTGCGGCAGGGGCAGCTCGTGCTGCCGCAGCTCAGCGTGCTGGGCTTTGCCGACAGTGAATTTTCCGACCGGCGCAGCATCCGGGCCGAAGCGGAACTGGTGTGCAGTTATCTGGAACCGGACGACCGGGTGTTCTTCGTCAGCCAGGGCGATAACGGCGAACGCTGGTTCTCGGCCGTGTTCGATTTCTACCCCATCCTGGTGGATTATTCCGGCATCGTGTCCGAGATGATCGGCGGCGGCGGGGAACTGGGCCTGCCCGAACTCCAGCCGCAGGAGGAAGGCCCCAAGAATTTCTATTACCACGGCTTTACCGCCGAGGAACTGGACGCCGTCGTGCGGGGCAACGGCTGCACGGTGCTGTATCTGCAAACCATCGACGATATTTTTGTGGAAAGTTATCAGGACCTGTTCACCGACGGTCTGGCGGCGGCCCTTGACGGCGAAACGCTGCTGTACCGGGTGACGGACGAGGGCTTTGCCCCGATGGAGATGGAGGTGAGCGCCCCGTGAAAAAGCTGCAACAGTGGTTTTCCCGCCGGGGGGCGCTGCCCCTGACCTGTTACCTGCTGGCGGCGGTCTGCTGGCTGGTGCTGGGGGCCGTGCACGCGGGCGGCGACGCGCTGGCCCGGCAGCAGGGCCGCCTGCGGGAGCAGGCGGTCCCGGTGGAGGACTGGCAGCTTGTGGGCCTGGCCCCGGCCGCCACGCCGGAAACGGCGGCCCCGCAGGATGCCGTCACGCTGGCTACCACCGACGGCGACCCCCAGATGATCCTGGAGGATGTGTCCGATATGACCGTCCGCACCGTCAGCTACGCGGTGGAATTTGACGGCGACGCGCGGGAAATGTGCCTGTATTACACCACCAAAGTGGGCGAGGATTACAGCCAGGACCGCCGTGTGTTCCCGCAATCCCTGGGGGACGGGCAGTATCTTTACACGCTGCCCCGCACGCCCATCGTGGCGCTGCGTCTGGACCCCTGCAGCCCCGACGCCAACAAGACCGTGGGGCTGACGTTCAGCCCGGCGTCCATCACCCTCAACGGGGCAGATACGCTGCCCGCCGCGTGGGAGTATTTCGTGCCCAGTTGGTATCAGGCGTTCTGCCTGGTGCTGTATCCGGCGCTGGCCGCCGCGGCCCTCAGTTGGCTGCGCGCGTGTGTATGTGCCCTGCGCCGCCGCGGGCGGTAAAGGCAAGGGGGAGAATCGAACCCCTCCGTCTGCCTGCGGCAGACACCTCCCCTAGGAGGGGAGGCTTTTCACATTGCGACAAACTTGAAGGCTCCCCTTTAGGGGCTGCGGAGTCGCAAAGGCTCCCCTTCCAGGGGAGCTGGCCGCGTAGCGGCCTGAGGGGTATTGCTAGAGGCGGTGCGAGCGTTACCGGGAAAGTTCCCACCCTTCCGTCTGCCTTCGGCAGACACCCACGGGTTGCGGTTGGCGCATCATGCTGCGCGCCTTGGCGCGGCGCTTGCATTCTGCGACCGCTGCCCCTGCTCCGTCTCGCTGTATCCGCCGCAGGCGGCGCTCGACTCCGTAGCCCCTAAAGGGGAGGCTTTTCCTCTGCAACCCGCCAAAGGCTCCCCTCATAGGGGAGCTGGCCGCGCAGCGGCCTGAGGGGTCTTGCACTTCGCGGCAGGCGCGGCGTTCCCGGTCAGACCTCCCGCTCCCGGCTGTTCTGTAGGGCGGGGTCTTGACCCCGCCGTGCGGCCTTGCGTGGACTGTCGGTCTCCTGTCTGCCGGGACGTTCCCCGGGCGGCCTGCAGGCCGCCCCTACATCCGGGGGAAAAGCCGATATGGATTCGGCACATTCTGCCAGCCGGAACGTACCACGGCGGGGGCAAGCCCCCGCCCTACAAACCAACGGAAACGGTATGTTTTATTGGATACGTCCCGGCAGATTGTAGGGGCCGCATGTATGCGGCCCGTGCCGCTTTGCGGCAGGCACGGCGTTCCCGGTAAAATTTCCCGTTCCCGGCTATTCTGTAGGGCGGGGTCTTGACCCCGCCGTGCGGCCTTGCGCGCTCTGCCGGTCGCCTGCGTGCCGGATCCCGCCGCACTTCCCGTACTAACATACCAAAAGGCCCCCGTTTGGGGGCCTTTTTGCATAGGCGATTTTGGCGCACGGAAAAAAATTCTGTTTTTGTGTAACAACAGCCCGCTTTTTGTGATTTATAGACAAACCAGATGCAGAGAGGAGGCGGCCGCCATGCTGGGGGTGGAAGAACTCTACCACCGCTACCGGGACGATGTGTTCCGCTACCTGTGCAGCCTGTGCCATGACCCGGCATTGGCCGAGGACCTTCTCAGCGAGACATTCCTCTGCGCCATCCAGAAAGCGGGTGGCTTCCAGGGCGAAGGCGGGGAAAAAGGCTGGCTGTTCGGTATCGCCCGCAATCTGTGGCTACAGGCTTTGCGCAAACGCCGCCCCACGGTGGAATACAACGACCTGCTGGGGCTGTATGTGGAGGACCATGTGGGCGACGCGCTGGATGCCCGCCAACTGGCCCGGCGGGTGGAAGAACTGCTGGCGGCCCTGCCCGAACGGGAACGGACCATCGTGCAGCTGCGGGCCGGGGGGCTGCCGTATGAGGAAATCGCCGCCCGATGCGGCATCCGCGCCGGGTCGGCCCGCGTCATCGAGTACCGCACCCGCCAGTTTTTGAAGGAAACGCTGCGAAAGGAGGGCTATCTGTGAAACAAGAGTTTGAAAACGCCCCGCGCCCTGTGCCGGGGGAGGGGGCGTGCGCCCCCGGGGCAGTACCCCCGAACGGCGCGGGACCGGGGCGGTCTGTGCCCGAACCGCCCGCTGCCCCGGCGGACCCCCTGCCCGAACTGCCCTGCGATGTCTGCCGTGACCTGATCCCGCTGGTGCAGGACGGCGCGGCCAGCGATGCCAGCGTGCGGCTGGTGGCACAGCACATCGCCCACTGCCCGGACTGTCTGGCGTTCTGGCAGGCGGGGGCGCCGCCGCAGACGCCGGACGATGACAGGGTACTTCCCAAGATCCACCGCCGCCTGCGGCTGCTGCAAGGCGCCGCGCTGGTGCTGGGGGTGCTGGCAGCCTTCTGGCTGGGCGCCTTTGGTACGCACTACCGGCTGGAATACAGCATCGTCATTTTGCCGGTGGTGGGGGTGCTGGGATGGCTGCTCCTGCGCCGCCGTTGGTATTGTGTGCCATTGATTGTGACGGTACTGGCCTTCGTGTGGTGCGCCCTGATTCAAAATATAGGCGGGCCATGGTGGCACGAACACATCGTAGGACCTTTAATGTACGCCGCTATTTACGGTTTCCTCTGCCTGTTGGGGGCGCTGGCCGCCAAACTGTTTGCCTACGCATTCGGAAAGGAGAAACCGCGATGAAACTGCCCGCGTCGTTCCGGTGGCTTTGCTGGAAACTGTCCGCCAGACCCCGGCGGCCCAAGCCGCCCAAGCCCCGCACCCGCGCCAAGCGCATTGCGGCAGCGGCAGGCGGGTTCGCCATTGTGCTGGCGTTGCTGTTTGGTTATGGCTATTGCTTTGGCGGGCCGGTCAGCCGGTATCTTTCCGGGCGGATCGCCGCCCGCTATGTGGAAGAACACCATCCCGGCGAAACCTTTCTTATGGACAACAGCGCCCCGGCAGACACCGGATACCGCTATATCATCACGATGCAGTCTGCTGACAGTCAGGATACACGCTTCGTAATCTGGGTAGAGCAGGGCCGGGTGACGTGGGATAGCTATGAGGAGCGAGTTTCCCAACTCATAAACACTCGGGCGCGTCTGGGGGAACAACTACGGCATGATGTGACCGCTGCGCTGGCCGCCGCCGGGATGGAGGCCCCGGCGGACACCAGCTACTGGATGGTGGTGGGCGGCACCGACAGCAGTACGGGCATCCCCGCCGCAGGTCACCCGCCGTTCGCGCTGGATATGCCCTATGATAAAGGAACCCTGCCACCCTTTGCCATCGAGTGGGAATTTACTGTGGGGTATGATGAAGTGCCCGACGACCCCGCCGCTTCGGCCGCTGCATGGATCGGCCGCGCCAAGTCCGCCATGGACGCGGCGGGCATCGATATAGCCGCCTATCAGGTCACTTTCCACGGTGTGGACGGTTCGGAACTGTATGCAAGCCCGCTGATCGCCGCCGCGGACGGTGAAGGCGGGGGATGATCGAACCCCTCCGTCTGCCTGCGGCAGACACCCACGGGTTGCGGTTGGCGCATCATGCTGCGCGCCTTGGCGCGGCGCTTGCATTCTGCGACCGCTGCCCCTGCTTCGTCTCGCTGTATCCGCCGCAGGCGGCGCTCGACTCCGCAGCCCTGAGAGGGGAGGCTTTTCACGTTGCGACAAACTTAAAGGCTCCCCTTTAGGGGCTGCGGAGTCGCAAAGGCTCCCCTCATAGGGGAGCTGGCCGCGCAGCGGCCTGAGGGGTATTGCTAAAGGCGGTGCGAGCGTTACCGGGAAAGTTCCCACTCCTCCGTCTGCCTTCGGCAGACACCTCTCCTGCAAGGGGAGGCTTTTCACGTTGCGACAAACTTGAAGGCTCCCCTTTAGGGGCTGTGGAGTCGCAAAGGCTCCCCTCATAGGAGAGCTGGCCGCACAGCGGTCTGAGGGGTCTTGCACTTCGCGGCAGATACGGCGTTCCCGGTCAGACCTCCCGCTCCCGGCCATTCTGTAGGGCGAGGTCTTGACCTCGCCGTGCGGCCTTGCGTGGGCTGACGATTTCCTGCCAGCCGGAACGTACTGCGGCGGGGGCAAGCCCCCGCCCTACAAACCAACGGAAACGGCATATTTTATTGGATACGTCCCGGCAGACTGTAGGGGCCGCATGTATGCGGCCCGTGCCGCTCTGAGGCAGGCGCGGCGTTCCCGGTAAAATTTCCCGTTCCCGGCCATTCTGTAGGGCGAGGTCTTGACCTCGCCGTGCAGCCTTGTGTGGGCTGGCGATTTCCTGCCAGCCGGAACGTACCGCGGCGGGGGCAAGCCCCCGCCCTACAAACCGACGGAAACGGCATATTTTATTTGACACGCTCCGGCAGACTGTAGGGGCCGCATGTATGCGGCCCGTGCCGCTCTGAGGCAGACACGGTGTTCCCGGTAAAATTTCCCGTTCCCGGCTATACTGTAGGGCGGGGTCTTGACCCCGCCGCCCCGTAAACAGCAAACCGCCCTGTGGAACGCTCCACAGGGCGGTTTTGATTCAGTCGGCGCTGGACCCGCTGGGCGCGGGGTAGCGGCTTGTGCTGGTGGAATAGCCGATCTGGTATTCCACCGTCATATACAGCGGGTGGCCGTCTTCGTCCAGTTGCAGGTAGCAGACGCCGTCCTCGTCGAACAGGTTGGTGATGTCGAACGACTGGTCGTGGTAGTAGACCACCACCGTGCCGTCGTCATTGTATTGCACTTCGGGGTTATCCAACTGCGCCAGAAGCTCCTCCTCGGTCAGCGGCCGCTCGCCGCCAAAGGCGTCGATGGCGACACCGCCGCCTGCGCGCTGGGAAGTCGTGCCGTCCTCGTTGGGAATATCCAGCGTGTAGCTGCCGTTCTCGACATGGAACACGGCGTCGGTCAGTTCGCCGTGGAGCCAGATCTGGACGGTGCGCTGGATGCCCCCCACGTCGGCCGCATAGGCCACGGCGGACAGGGCGAAGATCGTGACCAGGGCGGCGCATACGGCCACCAGCCGCTTGACGCGCACGGGACGATGGTTGTGGTTGGCTTGCATTCTCTTTACCTCCTCAAGGCTGGCGCGGGAGGCGTGCAGAACGGCAAAGGTCTTTTGGTATCGCGCTTTATTCGTCATCGTTCCATTCCTCCTGCAATGTGGTTTTAAGGAGCGCCCAGCCGCGGTTCAACTGGCTTTTCACAGTGCCCGCGGGCCGGTGCAGAATGTGGGCGATCTCCGCCACGGCGTAGCCTTCGTAATAGAACAGGTGCAGCACCGCGCGGTATTTGGCGGGCAGGCGCATCACCGCTTCAAACAGGCGGGAATCCTGCGGTTCCTCAAAGGGCAGGTCGTTCATGTACTCTTCCCAGGCGACGGTGTGCTTGCGCCAGAAAGAGGTGGAAACGTCCCGCGCCCGGTTGATGGCGACCCGCAGCAGCCAGGCTTTCAGGTGGTCCTTGCTCTCAAATTCCCGCGGGTGGGTGTAGTAGCGCACCAGGGCGTCCTGCACCACGTCGTCGGCATCGGCCCGGTTCCGGCAGACGCTGAACGCCGCCGCGAAGATGCGGTCCCCGTAGGCGGTGAACACCTCGTCCACAGTCCACTGCAATTCGATTCACTCCTTTGGCAGCACCCCATGATCTCCGCCTGACGGCGCGTGCTTCTTGCCCGCCGCAACGGCACTTAGGATCGTGCGGTGCTGCCCTTGCTTTCTTGGAAGGTCCCTTCATCTACCATACGGCTGCGCCCGTCCAAAGGTTGCGTTCCGCAAAAAAATCTGCAAAAAAAATAAATATGTACCCTGCAAAAAAAATCCGGCTGCGAATGACAGCCGGACACGGATATTCTTTTTTTCCCCCAAAAATCGCACCCTGTGCGATTTTCTCTGGAATTTCTTTGGTCCTTTCTTTGTAAAGAAAGGACAAGACCCGCTCCGCGTCAGGTGATCTTCAGCGCGCGCTGCACGCGGTAGACGATGTAGCGGAACAGCCCCACGATCAGGCTGCCCTCCACCCACAGGTAGTTGGGCAGGTTGCGCCAGTAAAATTTCGGCTTGTCCACCTTGGGCAGCGCGGCTTTCGCTTCGGCGTAGCCCTTGGCGTAGTCGTTGCCGAACCCCCGGTGGCGGAACATGACCACTTTGAGCAGATAGCCCAGCGCCATGGGGATGAAATTCACCACCAGCATCAGGGCGGGCTGGTTCTTGTAGGGCAGCAGGATGCTGTTGCGGCCGCTCTGAATGCTTTTGAAGGGGTTGTAGCGCACCGCGCCGGTCGTGGCGCCGCAGATGTGGCGGCACCGGGCCGTGGGGCAGTAGACGTTCTTGTACCCGAAGTTGTTCGCCCGCCAGGAAAGGTCCACGTCCTCATAGTAGGCAAAAAACAATTCGTCAAAAACGCCGATTTTATCCAGAATGGATTTTCTGTACAGCGCCGCGCCCCCGCAGGCCGAAAACACCCGGCGGGGCTTTTGGTAGCGGCTGGCTTTCAGCCCGTCGCCGCGCTTGCAGGCAAAACCCAGGATCGTCACATAGTCCCCGGCGTCGTCGGCCAGTTCGGGTTCATAGTAGCGCAGCATCAGGCTGGACACCGCAAAGATCTTCGGGTCGGCTTCGGCGGCTTTCAGCAGTTCGGCCAGCCAGTCCGGGTCCGCAAAGGCGTCGTTGTTGAACAGCGCCACATACGCCCCCTGCGCAATGGCGATGCCCTGGTTCACCGCATGGGAAAACCCGGTGTTGCGGTCGTTCTCGATCAGGGTGTAACGGTCGCGGCCGCGGTAGCTGCGCGCGATCTCCAGGCTTTCGTCGGTGGAGCCGTTGTCCACGACGATCAGTTCAAAGTCCTGCTCGGTCTGTGCCCAGATGGATTCGATGGAATCCCGCAGCCAGCCTGCGCCGTTCAGGTTGGGGATGATGACGGACGCTTTCATGGTGGTTCCTCCCGGCGGTCAATAGAAGTAGTAGGGGGTGACGGTCAGCGTCAGCACCGAGGAGACCGTCAGGCACAGCACCAGCAGCGTCACGATGACCGCCAGCACCAGCGTGCGGATCAGGTACGCCTGCGCCAGACGGCGGCGGGCCGGGTTCTTGGTGAACCCGAAACTCCACGCCAGAGAGAACAGGAACCCCACCACCGGCACGGCGAACAGCAGCAGCGCGCCCAGCGTGGCCCAGGGCGTCAGCGCCGGGATCGGGGCGTCCGGGGCGTCGGGTTCCGGGTCATGGTAGAGCGGTGCGCCCGGCGCCTGACCGGGGCGCACGGCGGGGTCCGGCGGCAGCGGCGCGCCGCACTGGGGGCAATGGTCGGCATCCAAGGGGGCCAGCAGGCCGCAGTTTTTACAATAACGCATAGGGGGTCCTCCATATTTTTCATCAAACGGCCAAAGGCGGGGCCGTCCCCGCGCCGGGGGCGGTACGCCGCACAGTTTTTATTCCAACGCCAGGTTCCGGTCCAACTGGGTGTTCAGAATGATCTGGGTGTTGGTGGAACCCAGCTTCTGCATCCGGGTCAACAGGTGTTCCAGCGCGTCGATGTCGGCGCAGCTCACTTTGATCATAAAGTTGTAGCCGCCCGTCACCCGGAAACATTGCAGCACCTGGGGCTCCTGCTCGATCATGGCAAGGAACTCCTCCCGCGTGGCGGAATCCACCAGCACCGAGATCAGCGCCTCCACCCGGGCGGGGGCGTCGGGGCGGCGCAGCACCACCGTGTACCCGCCGATGATCCCCTCCTGTTCCAGCCGGTGGATGCGGCTGGAGACCGCGGGGCTTGTCAGGTTCACCCGCTGGGCAATGTCTTTGACGGGCATACGTGCATTTTCTGCCAGCAGGTGGATGATTTTGCGATCCAGATCGTCCATGGGAAAACAAACCTCGAATAATTTTGTATAATACGCACAAAAAAATAAAGTGAAGGAAAGGGCCGTTGTGTGGTTTTACAAAGTTTGAAAAGTTCGGCTTTTGCAGGGGAAACTAAAAATAATTAAGCGAATCTTTGTATATTATAATATTTTGAAAATGAAAATACAAGCCCTGAGTTTGACAAATTAAGGAAAGTCGTTATAATAATAACTGTTATCAATCACGACATCTTCTGACCTTTATATACTTTCCCACCCCTCTATGCACAAAGACCCGCAGGCAACTGCGGGTCTTTGTGTTTTGTGCCGTACAGCGACCGCCGTACTTGCAGCGCGGACAAAAAAGCCGGGTGTCTTGTAACAATTTCTTGACAATTGGCCGAAATAAAGATAGAATGAAATACAGGAACTTAAGGGACCACGCCGCGCTTTCGGCGGGCGGGTCCGTTGGGTGTCGCCCATCGGGGACACCGCTTTTCACCCGTGTGCAACCGCCTGGTCACAGGCTTTTCTGCTTTCTTTCATGTCCCTGGCCGGAGTGCGCCTGTTTGGCCGCCCGGGCGGGCCGTGTATCGTTATAGAAAACTGCATATAAGGAAAAAAGCGTCCCGCTGTGCTGCGCCCTCCTATCATCGAATAAGGAGTGAACCGACTATGATGCCACCTGTTGTTGTCGTGGTGCTGGTCCTTGTCGTTGCCGCTGTTGTCGGGGCGCTGTGCTTTTACCTTGGCGGGGAAAAGCGCAAGCGTACCGCGGAAGCCAAGATCGGCTCGGCGGAGGAGGAAGCCAAGCGCATCGTGAATGATGCCATCAAGGCTGCCGAACAGAAGCGCAAGGAAACCATCATCGAAGCCAAAGACGAAGCGTTCAAACTCAAGAGCGACGCCGATAAGGAGATCAAGGACCGCCGTGCCGAGATCTCCCGCCAGGAACGCCGCATCGACCAGAAGGAGGAGGCGCTGGATAAGCGCACCGCCGCCCTGGAACGCAAGGAAGAAGAACTCAAGCGCCGCAGCGAGACCGTGGAGGCCCGCCTGGACGAACTGGAACAGCTCAAGCTGCGCCAGACCGAAAAGCTGGAGACCATCGCCGCTATGAGCCAGGAGGACGCCCGCGCCGTGCTGCTCAAGCAGGTGGACGACGAGCTGACCCACGAAAAGGCCATGAAGATCAGCGCCTACCAGGCAAACATGAAGGACGAGTGCGACCAGATCGCCCGCGACCTGGTGGGCCAGGCCATCGCCCGCTGCGCGGCCGACGCCACCAGCGAAGCCACCGTCAGCGTGGTGCCGCTGCCCAGCGATGAAATGAAGGGCCGCATCATCGGCCGCGAGGGCCGCAACATCCGCGCGCTGGAAACGGCCACCGGCTGCGACCTGATCATCGACGATACGCCGGAAGCCATCACGCTGTCCAGCTTCGACCAGACCCGCCGCGAGGTGGCCCGCATGGCGCTGGAACGCCTGATCGCAGATGGCCGTATCCACCCCGCCCGCATCGAGGAAACGGTGGAAAAGTGCCGCCGCGAGTTGGAAGTCCAGATGAAGCGCGAGGGCGAAAAGGCTGTCATGGAACTGGGCATCCACAGCCTGCATCCCGACCTGGTCAAGCTGATCGGCCGCCTGAAGTACCGCACCAGCTTCGGCCAGAACGTGCTCAGCCACTCCATCGAAGTGGCATGGCTGGCCGGTCTGATGGCCGGGGAACTGGGCGTCAACGTCCAGCAGGCCCGCCGCGCCGGTCTGCTGCATGACATCGGCAAGGCGCTGGACCATGAGATCGAGGGCAGCCATGTCCAGATCGGCGTGGACATCTGCAAGAAGTACCGCGAGAATCCGCAGGTCATCCATGCGGTGGAGGCCCACCACGGCGACGTGGAGCCCAAGACCACGCTGGCGTTCATCATCATGGCCGCCGACGCGATCTCGGCCGCCCGCCCCGGCGCCCGCCGCGAGAATATGGAAAGCTATATCAAGCGTCTGGAAACGCTGGAAGCCCTGTGCAACGGCTTCGAGGGGGTCGAAAGCTCCTACGCCGTGCAGGCGGGCCGCGAGGTGCGCATCCTGGTCCAGCCGGACAAGGTCAGCGACGATCAGGTGATTTTGCTGGCGCGCAACGTAGCCAAAAAGATCGAGAGCGAGCTGGATTACCCCGGCCAGATCAAGGTCAGCGTCATCCGCGAAAGCCGCGCCACCGAATACGCGAAATAACAGGTGCAAGGTTCATTGCACAAAAAGGCCGCCCGAAAGGTGCGCACACATAAGGAAGTAATTGAATTGCCGCAGGGCGGCATGGCTGAAAGGTCATGCCGTCCTGCCTTTTCTTTGCCGTTCCACAGTCTGATCGTCACCCGGCAGGTTCACTTCTCCGATGAAGTTCCAGACCAGTTCAATCTTCTGCCTGCGGTGGCCGCTGGACTTGTCCGGTGCATGGACGATAATCTTCTTTACAAACTCATTGATGATGGTAGGAGTCAGTTCCCGGATGCCCACATACTTCCGCACAATGGCTGCAAAGCTGGCAAAATCGGCTTGATCCTGTTCAAAGGTTTCTAC
>QAKI01000043.1:18568-347015 GCA_003343905.1 Subdoligranulum variabile | reverse complement strand
CGAGCTGTGGGGCATTGCAGACCGTACCAACTACGACCTGACCCGCCACCAGGAGGCTTCCGGCAAGAGCCTGGAGTACTTCGACCCCGAGACCAACGAGCACTACATCCCCTACGTCATCGAGCCGTCCCTGGGCTGCGACCGCGTGGCGCTGGCTTTCCTGTGCGAAGCCTACGACGAGGAGCACATGGTGGACGCCAAGGGTAAGGAGGACGTGCGCACCGTGCTGCGCCTGCACCCGTTCTTGGCGCCCTTCAAGTGCGCGGTGCTGCCGCTGTCCAAGAAGCTGTCCGACAAGGCCATGGAGATCCGCAACGAACTGGCGAAGGACTTCATGGTGGACTTTGACGACGCGGGTTCCATCGGCAAGCGCTACCGCCGCCAGGACGAGATCGGCACGCCGCTGTGCATCACGGTGGACTTCCAGACTGTGGGCGACGACAAGACCGAGGCCGACAACTGCGTGACCGTCCGCGACCGCGACACGATGGAACAGGTCCGTATGCCCATCAGCGAGCTGAAGGACTACATCGCCAAAAAGATCGCGTTCTGATTTTCCTTTTTTAACTGCAGCAGCCCCCTTCGGATAAAACCCGAAGGGGGCTGCTTTCGTCATCTTCAAAAGTTGGAACCGTCCGTATGGGTGTTCTGGCTGTCCAGTCCCATCGAAACGCCCAGGGCTTCGTCCACCCGGCGCATATCGTCGGGCGGGATGCGCCCCGCCCGTTCCCGCAGGCGGCGTTTGTCCAGCGTGCGGATCTGCTCGGTCAGCACGATGCTGTCCTTGCTCAGGCCGCAGCGGTCCGCCCGCACATTGATATGGGTGGGCAGGCGGTTTTTGTCCTGGCGGCTGGTGATGGCCGCCGCGATAACGGTAGGGCTGTGCCGGTTCCCGATCTCATTCTGGATGATAAGTACCGGCCGGACGCCGCCCTGCTCCGATCCCACCACCGGGCTCAGGTCGGCATAAAATACTTCGCCTCTGTGTACTTCCATGAGAAAACCTCCTCTCGTCTTATACTCTTAGTATAAGCGGGAGGAGGCTGTTTTAATCACGGGGCTGCAACTGCTCTGCCCAGGCGTCGCCTTTCCGGCAAAGAGCGCGGAACAAGCGGCTGTTTTCCAGCGGGCGCATCACCAGCACCGTGCGCAGCCCGTCGATGGCCGCACCGGCGGCAAAGACCGCGGCCACTACAAACAGCGCATACGGCACCGAACCGTAGTGCGCCTGGGCCTGAAAAACGCCGTTCCACAGGAAATCCCGGAAAGCCGGGACCTGATGCAGAATGTAAACGCCCAGCGTGGTGCCCGCCAGCGCATTGATCCAGCGGCGGCTGCCAAGGTCCAGGCTTTGGAACAGGAAGAACAGCGCCAGCGCCGCCAGCAGGTTGGGCAGCGCGCCCAGCCCGGTGCGGTAGTACGCCACATACTGGAACGCCTTGCCATCGGTAAGGCCCTGCCATTCCAGCCAGGCCCGTGCCGCCGTGTTCAGCAGCGGCAGGCCCAGCCCCAGCGTCAGCGCCACGGCGCGGCGGCGCAGCAGCGTGGAAAGGCGGTTGTCCGGGTAGCGGCGCAGATAAGACGCCAGCAGATATTCATACAGGAACATCCAGACCAGATCGCTGACCGCGCCGTCCTCCGCAAACAGCGTGGGATACAGGACGAGCGGCACCGCCAGGACGGCCAGCAATCCCCTATGGGCGCAGCGGGACAGCCCGTGCAGGATGCGGGCCAGCAGCGGCATACAGACCAGCAGGATCAGATAGTCCGAGATAAACCACAACTGCCGGGTGGACGCCGGAAAAGCCGCCCACCGCAGCGTACCGAAGGAAACATTCAGCCCGCCCAGCGCGCAAAGCAGCGTGACGGGCACGGTGTACAGCCACAGAGAAAGCCACAGCGACAGCGGGCGGCGGGTGCGAAACGGCTGTTCACACAAAAACCAGCAGCCGATCAGCACAAAGACGCTGCACGCGATGCGCGAACCGCAGCCGATCAGGCAAAAGGCAAAGGAGGACGGCAGCGTGCCGTAGTCGGCAATGCCCCCCTGGCCGGTCAGGTGGTCCCCGATGATCAGCAGCATGCACAGGATGCGCAACAATTCCAGATTGCTGGCACGCGGTGTTTTGGCAGGCATCGGTCACTCCCCTTCCGGCTGGCGGCGTTCCAGCATCACGACGGCGCCGGCCAGCCCTTTTTCGTGCGTAAGGCTGACGTGGACCGCCACCCCCTGCTGTTCGGCCCAGGCTTCCGCCCGACCGGACAACTTAAAATACGGCGCACCGCTTTGCGCCCGCAGCAGCGCCAGTTCGTTCAGCGCAAAGCCGCCCAGGCCGGTGCCCACCGCTTTCAGGAAGGCTTCCTTGGCGGCAAAGTTGGCGGCTGCGGTCTCCGCCCTGCGGCGGGCAGGAAGCCCCGCCAGCAGCGCCTGTTCCTCCGCAGCGAACACATGGTCGCAGAACGCCTGCCGCTGCAGGCTCTTTTCCATGCGCTGCGTTTCACACAGGTCGATCCCTACGCCCAGGATCATACCTGCACCACATAATCCGGCTTGCGGGGCGCGGCGGGCTTGATGCCGCCCGGCGCCGGGTAGCCCAGAATGCAGTTGCCCACGCCGCGGTAACGCGCAGGGTCAAGGCCCCACTTGCGCAGGAAATCCTTGCCCTCCGGCGTATCGAACACTTCACGGGCGCGGTTGATCCAGCAGGAGCCGAGGCCGATGCTGGAAGCCGCCAGCAGCAGGTTGCCCAGCACCAGCGAGCCGTCCTCCACCCAGGTGGGGATGGTGCTGTCCGCCAGCACCACCAGGACCGTGGGCGCGCCGTAGAAGGGGTCGCCGTCACGGCCCATGACCGCCGCATTCATCTGGGAAAGGCGGTCGCGGGTAGCCTTATCCTGCACGGCGACGATCACCGGGCTTTGGCGGTTCATGGCCGTGGGCGCCCAGGTGCCGGCATCCAGCACGGCCCGCAGTTCCTCAGGCTTGATCTGTTCCGGCTGGTAGGCGCGGCAGCTGCGCCGCGCGGCGATCGCGGACAAAACTTCGTTTTGAAGCATCTTCGTTCAACCTCCCGAAAAAATCATCTCATCCGGACGCCGCTTATTTGTGCGGTGCCCGGTCACGGCAGAAAAAAATCACAGTTCCCGCAGGGCGGCCAGCAGCGCGTCGCGGGTATTGGGGACGCGCCCCTCCATGACGGCCCGCAGCAGCAGGTGCAGTTTGCGGCCCACCTCCGGCCCGGCGCGCACGCCCGCGTCCATCAGGTCGGAGCCGTTGACCGCCAGTTGCCGGATCGTATAGCAACCTTCCTTTGCCAACTGGGTCATGCGGGCTTCAAAGGCCGAAACTTCGGCACGGCGGCTGACCACTTCCACCGTGGGGGCGTGGGCATCCAGGTCGGCATATTTCAGGGCGCACAGGCGGCGCAGAAACACCAGGCCGCAGCGGTTCAGCGCCTTGAGGATGGCCGCATCGCCCACAGGCAGCGGGGCGTCGTGGATAGCGACCAGCCCCACCGCGCCTTCCACCAGATAGGCGGGCGCTTTCAGCCGCAGCAGGATGGCCCGCGCCATCTGGGCCCCGCGCTGGTTGTGCCCCCGGAAATGGGCGGCACCGTCCGGCCCGACAGTCTTGCAGGGCGGCTTGGCGATGTCGTGCAGAAACGCCGCCCAGCACAGCACACGGGCCCCGCGGGTATCCTGCCCGCGCAGATCCAGCGCGCCCACCGCGGCGGCCGTATGCCGCCACACATCATAACAGTGCCAGCGCCCCGGCTGGCCGCAGCCGATGCAAGGGGCGATCTCCGGCACAGCACCGGCCAGCACGGCCCCGTAGCGGTCCATCGTGGCCCCCGCGCCGGGGGCCGCCAGCAGGCCGTCCAGTTCGGCATAGATGCGCTCGGCGCTGACGGTTTGCAGCGTGTCGCAGGCGGCCAGCGCCGCCGCGGCCGTGGCCGGGTCCAGCGTAAATTCCAGCCGCGCCGCAAAGCGCAGCGCCCGCAAAATGCGCAGCGCATCCTCTGCGAAGCGGGCCGCCGGGTCCCCCACGCAGCGGATGATCCCTTCGGCCAAATCACGGCGGCCGCCGTGCAGGTCGATGACCCCTTCGCCGGGGGCGTAGGCCATGGCATTGATGGTAAAGTCCCGCCGGGCCAGGTCCCCGGCCAGGTCCTGCACAAAGCGGACCGTTTCGGGGTGGCGGTGGTCCCGGTAGTCGCCGTCCTGCCGGTAGGTAGTGATCTCGTAGGGTCTGCCGTGCAGGACCACCCCCACCGTGCCGTGCTTGGCCCCGGTCAGAATGAGCTGCCGGTCCGCAAACAGGGCGCGGGTCTGGTCCGGGCGGGCCGACGTACAGATGTCCCAGTCGCCGGGCGTGCGGCCCAGCAGGCTGTCCCGCACACAACCGCCCACCACATAGGCGCTGTGCCCGGCAGCGCGCAGCGTTTGCAGCAGCCACAGGGCGTCGTGCGGCAGCCGGATGACTTCGCGCTTCATCGGCATCCCCCTTTCCATCGGCTTACGGCCGGTCTTATGCTTCGCGGTGCCACTCCTGCGAGAGGTCCACCACGCAGGCAAGGCTGCCTTCCTCGTCCCGCAGGGCCGCCACCTTGGCTTCCGCCTTTTCGGCGTCGGTCATCCAGGTCAGGATGAAGAAATTCTCCGCCGGGACTTCGTAATAGACCCAGGCGCCGTCGGCGCGCAGCAGGTCCGGCAGATGGTCCAGTTCCCCTTCCAGGAGGCCCTGACCTTCCTCGCCATAGATCATCTCCGGCCCCACCTGGAGCGAGTCGATGACTTTGATGCTGCTGTTGATATAGGTATCCCGGTCCACGCGCTTGTCGCTGTGTTCCCAGGCGCTGGCAAAAGCCTTGACCAGCAATTCCCGTACTTCGAGTTTGTCGTCTCCCAACTGATACATTTGCGTTTTCCCTCTTTGCATTGAAATGTAAGAACAGTATAGCACAAAACCGGGCCGTATGGTACGATTTTATGAAAATCTTTGCGGCACGGCAGGCGAAAAGTTGGCACCCCGGAAATTTCCGGCGTTTTTCCCCGCCGGTTCGCAGGGAAACCGCGGAATCAACGCAAAGTTGCGCATGGGTTGGTGGCGGCAACCGCCGCTTTTTTGTACACTGGAACACGAAAGGAGTGGCACGCCCCCCACCGCCGGACTGTTCCCCCGTGCGGGGACCGGACCGCGCAGCCGCCCTGCCTAAAACCACACAAAAGGAGAATCACCCCCATGCAGACCCGCAAAACACAACTGGCGCCGCGCAGCGCCGCCCGCTGGAAAATTCTGGACGCCACGAGCCTGAAACTGATCGCCGTCGTTTTGATGTTTCTGGACCACATTCACCAGATGTTCGCCCACGTGGGCGCGCCCATGTGGCTGACGATGGCCGGGCGGCTCGTGTTCCCCATCTTTCTGTTTGCCGCCGCCGAAAGTTTTTCCCACACGCACAGCAAGCGCAAATACCTGCAGCGGCTGCTGTTTGCAAGCTGGGGTATGACGCTTTTCACCTACGTGCTGCCGGCTTTGCTGCCAAACGAGCATATCGTGCTGATGAACAACGCATTCAGCACGTTCTTCATTGCCGCGCTGTATATGCTGTTCTGGGACTATTTTACCGAAGGGATCCGCAACCGCAAGCCCCTTCAAATCGCCAAAGCGATCCTGTGCTGTCTGATTCCCATTGTGAGCGCCGCGCCGCTGTTCCTGGCCGCCGGGCTTTCTTTTAACGAGAACGTGCCTTCGACCGTCATCCGGGCGCTGGCCTTTGTGTCCATGCTGATTCCGAACGTCCTTGTCATCGAGGGCGGCGTTGCCATGGCCGCTTTGGGCGTCGGCTTCTATATCTTCCGCAACCACAGGGCCATCCAGATTGCCCTTCTGCTGGCCCTGTCCGCCGTCGTCTACCTGACGGGCGACGACATCCAGTGGATGATGTGCTTTGCCGCCGTTCCCATCCTGCTGTACAACGGGGAGCGCGGCAAAGGCATGAAGAATTTCTTCTACGTCTTTTATCCCCTGCACATCGGGCTGCTGTACGTTCTTTCCACGTTGCTTTTCTGACCGGCCCGGAAATATGACAAAAACTCCCGCCCGCACGCTGCGGACGGGAGTTTTTATTGTGGGATCACAGGCGGTCCTGCGCTTCCTGTTCTTATTCGGCGCACAGGTATTGCCGGACCACCGCGGCGGCGGCTTCGGCATTGCTCAGAACGGCCGGGTGGCCGCCCGCCCCGAACAGATGCACCGTGCCGTGCGGCACAAGGCGGGCCATCGCCGCGTATTCCTCCGCCATATCCCGGCGGCACATCGTGTCCTGCAGGCTCCCCATAAAAAGCACGGGGACGCGCAGCGTTTCCAGCGGCTTGCAGAACAGGGGCCGATGATGCCGCGCACATTGGACAAGCGCCTGCGTGTCGCGGTCCACCACGGTCTCCCAGTCTGCGCCCTGGCACCATTCATAGAACTGCCTTGCGCCGGGGTCGTTTTTGGCGGACGCTCTTTCCCGCTGCAGGTCATCGGCAAAAGAGGCGTGCAGGGTCCTGCCGTCGAAGCTGTCGGCCACGACCCTGTGCACCAGGTCCGGGCGTTTTAGCGCCGCGTTGACGGCGGCCCAGGCCCCGCCGCTCGTGCCCAGCAGATCGGCCTTTTCGATCTTCAGGTGTTCGATCAAAGCGAGCACCTGCCCGGCCTGTTCGATCCAGAGATCTTCCGGGAAAGTTTCCACCCGGTTGGACCTTCCGTTGCCCAGAAAGTCCATACGGATCACCCGGAAGTCCCGCTGATACAGCGGCAGCAAAAATTCAAACAGAACGGAGGACGCCGTGTTCCCGTGCAGCATCACGAGGGGGCGGCCCGTCCCGCTTTCGCTGTAAAAAATCTGTTTGCCCTGATAAGGAAAATATGGCATTTTGAACCCTCCCGATCGTATTTTGACGGATCAGCAGGGGGCCATAACAAAGGGGCCTCCTGCTACGGCAGGTTCGCAAAAATTCCCATCGCCGGTCCTCCTTTCCTGTGTTGGCTTATTTTTGCAATACGCAGCAACCTTTGCGGTATCGCTTTTCGGGTTTCTTTTGGTTCTGTCCAGTTCCCGCTTGCTTAGATTATAACACGCCCACACAGATTTTTCTATCTTCCACCTTCGCAGGAACAATGATTTTCTATAAACGGGTCACTCTGTCAGTTCAGATCTTTGGTCTCCGCATTATAAATGGACAGGAACGCCAACACCAAGGAGAGTACCACCAGCACCGCGGGCAGAACGGCATTGCCCGCCAGCGAAAAGTCGCCGACATTGGCCTGTGTCAAAAAGATCAGCAGAAAAGAAGTTACGATGGTGGCTTTGGAGGACTTCATAGCCATACCGATAAATAGTGCGATAAAACTCATGGTGACAGTGACACCGGCCTTTAGAAGCAGTTGGACATAGAACCCCATGCTTGCCATGTTGTAATCCAGCGGGAACGCCGAAACCATGAACCGTGAACCAAACAAAATGCAGCCGTAGATCAGCAGTTTGGCCAGCACCAGCGCCACAAAGTTGAAGACCCATACGGCCAGCATTTGCGAAGCCAGTATTTTCTGCCGCCTGATCGGATACGAAAACATCAAGTTCATGGTTTTGTTTTTATAGGCGCTCACAATGTATGTGGAGAGCATGACGCTGGTGAACACCAGAAACGCCATGCTCGTGAACAGTTCGATGGAGGCAGAGGCCGCACTGTTGCCCGGCGCTGCGTCAGGAACGCCCGTATCAGGATCGTTGGCGATGCCCAGATAGCAAAGCGCAAAGATGAACAGGCAGATCAGGGCCGACATGATGACTGCATTGCGAATGTACTTGCCCGCATGATTCTTTTTCCATTCCAGCCGAATGAGTTTAAGCATAGTCGTTCGCCTCCCCGGTCAGCTTCAAGAAGTAGTCCTCCAGCGTTTCTGATTTTTTGCCGATGCTCACAACGTCGACGTCGTTCAGCGCCAGCGTTTTCGTCAACTGCTGCGGGGACGCCGCGCGGTCATAGACGCGGATTTTGCCGCTGTCAAGGATCTTGAAATTATGCAGGCTCAATTTGTCAGCCAGAACATAGGCAGCCCGCCTTTCGTCGGTGACAGAAAGTTCCACATACTGAAGGCTCCTTTCCTCCTGATCCTGCATACGGATCTCTTTCACCATTTTGCCATGATGGATAATGCCGACCATGTCTGCCATGCTTTCCACTTCGGACAAAATATGGCTTGCGATCATAACGGTCGTGCCGTACTCCGAACACAGCGTTTTCAGTAAATCGCGGATCTGTTTCATGCCCGCCGGGTCAAGGCCGTTCGTGGGTTCGTCAAGAATCAGAAGTTCCGGCCTGCACAGGATGGCCCTTGCGATCCCAAGGCGTTCTTTCATGCCAAGGGAATAGCTCTTGACCGGGCGGTCGGCGGCAGCGGTCAGATCGAGCATTTGCAGCGCGTTTTCAACGCTGCCGACATTGTAATACCCCATATACTCACAATGGAACTGCAAATTTTCGCGCCCCGTCATGTGCTCATAAAAAGTGGGGAACTCGATGATACTGCCCATCCTTTTTAAGACTGCATAAGATTTCGGCGTCAGTACCTCCCCGAACACCTCGATCGTTCCACTGGTGGGTTTCCAAAGGTTCGTGATCATCTTCATCACGGTGGTTTTCCCGGCGCCGTTGGGGCCGAGAAACCCATAGATCTCCCCTTGGGGGACATGGATCTCCACATCCGTGACGAGCGTTTTGTCCCCCATCTTTTTGGAAAGCCCCTTTGTCTGTAAAATAAACGGCATTGCTTTGCCCTCCTTTCTGCCTGCGATTATAGAGGGTCCGATTTTCAAAACTCTTGAATAAATCTTACGAATTTCTTTCTTGAGCAAACGGCCTGTGTTAACAGGCCATTTTCTTCAATGTAACGGTGAAAGTCGTTTTCCGGTGGGGCTGGCTTTCTAAAGTAATGTCGCCGCCCATCTGCAAGGCAAGGTTTTTGGCGATCGTCAGGCCCAGGCCATTCCCCTGCATGGCGCTGTTTCGGGAATCTTCCATCGTAAACAGCCGGTCAAAAACAGAATCAGCAAATTCTTTTTCGATCCCGCGGCCCTTGTCCACAATGTCGATATACAGATGCGCCGGGTCCTCCCGCAAAAACACGCCCAGATATTTTCCCTCGCCGCCATAGCGGATCGCATTGGAGATCAAATTGAACAGTATCCTTTGGAGCGCTTCTTGATTGGCGTTTGCATACAGCGCCTGGTCGGGGATGCCGACCTCCACTTCAAAGTCTTTTTGGGAAAGCAGCTCATAAAAATCCAGGACGTTTTCCCGGCAGGCTTCGCTCACGTTCAACCGCTCCAACGGCATATCGGTATCGCCGGCCTCCAATTTGGCAAGGGTGAAAAACTGCGTGATCAGTTCCATCACCCGGCGGGCGGTGCTTTCTATTTTTTGCAGCATTTCCCCGCTTGGCGTTCCGTTCAGGCGCATGATCTCCAAATAGCCAAGGATCACCGTCATGGGGGTCTTTATATCGTGTGAAATGTTGGACAGCATTTTTTTGGACGTCATTTCAGCCCGCCGATACTCCACTTTTCCCTTCTGCCGGTCTTCCAGCATTCGATTGATCTGCGTGGCAAGTTCTATCAACGCCTTGTCATCAGTAAAGACGGTCACTTTTTCGTCGCTGCCGGTGTCAAGCATTGCTTTCAGTTGGCCGCTGATCTCATATATCTTTGCCTTCGTTCCTGTACGGAACGCAAACTGCTGATAAGCAATGACACAGACCAAAAACACAATACAAAGGGCCAGCCAAAAGATGATCGTCGCCTCGCTCATTTCTGTTCCCCCAGCTTATAGCCGATCCCCCATACGGTCACCACCGCCTGCGGCTTCCGCGGATCCTCCTCGATTTTCGTCCGCAAACGGCTGATGTGGACATGGACGGCATTTTCATCCCCCATATAGGCGTCGTTCCAAATCAGGGAATAGATCTGCGCCTTTGTATAGACCCGTTGGGGATTTTCCAGCAGCAGCCGCAAAATCTCAAATTCCTTGGCGGTCAAATCGATACGCTCGCCCGCTTTTGTGACGGTGTGATTTTCCAGGTTCATGACCAGGGTCCCCCACACAAGTTTTGTTTGCTGCGGCTGCGCGGCTGCATATTCGGTGTTTCTCCGTATGTTTGCTTTGATGCGCGCCACGACCTCTGTTATGGAAAACGGTTTTGTAATATAATCATCCGCGCCAAGCCCCAAGCCTAACGTCTTGTCGGAATCCGAATCCTTTGCAGAGATGATGATAATAGGCACCGTGCTTTTTTGACGGATATACTTCATCACCTCCATGCCCGTGATCTTCGGGATCATCAGATCCAGCAAGACGATGCTGTAAGGACCTGCATCGAAAGCCTCGCACGCCTTTTGACCGTCGGCAGCGCAGACGACTTCAAAATTTTCCGTCCTGAGATAGCTGCTCAACATCTCGCTTATTTCCTTATCATCTTCGATCAACAATATTCTCATGGGTCGTTCCTCTCTTTCTGTGCCCATCCGGGGGACTTTTCTGCCGCTTTGGGGATCAGCCGGGGCTTAACAGCGCCTTTTATGCGGTCGGCTGCGCCGCCATCATGGATCTGCCGGACCGAAGCGCCCCTTTTCCCCTGCTCTTGTCACCCGGTTTCAAGCGGGATCTCAATCTGGGTAATATAATCGTCCATGGCATCAATGACCAGTTCATTGATGCCTTTTTCATAGGCCGCGCCGCAAAAGCGCAGGCCGTGCGCTTCGGCATAGGCGAGGATCTCCCGGTAGCGGGCGGGCAGCTTGTCCCAGTCGCCTTTGCAGTAGGCCCGCAGATAGCGCCCCTTCGGCTGTACATGAAGCCCCTTGCGGTGCGTGGGGAACGGCAGTTCGATATACAGCGCCGAATAGTCGTCGAACGCACCGGCATACAGTTTTTCCACCGGCAGGATCGACCCGTAGGAAGCATCGTGCAGGCGTCTGAGCTGGTATTTCTTGGTCTCGGCGACCACCCGCTCCATCTCTTTTTCAAACGGCGTGCCCCGCGACGTGGGCACGGTCACAAAGTAATGGGCTTCCGGCTTTTCGACCACCGCGATCTCCCCGATGTCCATCGTGCAGATCGTTGCCATATTGCGCCGTTTTTCGCTCATGACGGCCCGCAGCGCCCGCAGATGGGCCATCGTATCATCCAGTTCCCGGATCTTGTCCGCCAGCAGCGTTTCGAGCGCGGCGGCCGAACGGTTCTGCAAAAAGTGCTGGATCTCCGCCAGCGAAACGCCCAGTTCCCGCAGCATCAGGATCGTTTCCAGCAGGGAACTTTGCTGGAACGTATAGTAGCGGTAGCCGTTTTCTTTGATGACCGCCGGTTTCAGGATGCCGGTCTCATCATACCACATCAATGTCTTTTTATTGATCTCATGCAGTTTGGCAAACTGCCCGATCGTAAACAGCCGGTCCGTATCAAACATCATGGAAAAAACCTCTTGACTGAACAGTTACTGTACGGTTTATTATACATCACGAAAGACCGCGGCACAAGCGGAAGAAGGAGGACCAAACCATGCACCTGTTGTTGCTGGTCGTGATCACGGCCGTAAAAGTCCTGCTGTGCAAGGGCGCGGCACTGGGGATCATCCTGCTGCTGTTCGCCGTGAAAGGCAGGCGGTTCCACTACCGCTATGACGGCTGGGCCCGCTTTTTCCGGGAACTGCCCGCGGCGAAAGTCCGGGTCTGCGGCGCAGCCATTTACCTGACCGCCGCGGCATTCTCGTCCCTTGCCAGCGGACTGCTCTTTGCGTTGGCCGGGTTCCGGCACAGCGCGAGGCTGGCCGTCCTGCTTTTCGCCGCCGGGTTTGCTGTCACGGCCTGCCGGTACGCAAAAGCCAAGGATGTCCTGTGGCAGCGGTACCGGGAACTCCCGGAAAAATTTGCAAAAGAATCAGAAAGGAACGACACCGAAAATGAGTGAACAGATCATCTTGCGCGAATACCAGAAAGCGGACCATGCCGCCCTGCAGGACGTGATACGGCAAACATGGAAGTACGACCGCTTCTGTACCCCCACGACCGCCGCGAAAATGGCGGGCGCTTACCTGGACAGTTGCCTTGCCGACCAGACGTTCACACGGGTTGCGGTGGTGGACGGCGTGCCCGTGGGGATCATCATGGCGAAGGACATCGCCCACCACAAATGCCCTTTTTCCCTGCGGGTGCAGTGCCTGCGTTCCATCGTCCGGCTCTGCCTGAGCAAAGAAGGCCGCCGGGTGGCCGGGTCCTTTGCCGGTGTGCAGAAACTTGATGAAGAACTGCTTGCCGCCTGCGGCAAAGACTACCAGGGCGAACTGGCGTTTTTTGCCCTGCGCGAAAACTGCCGCGGAAAAGGGCTGGGGCGCAGACTGTTCCAGTCGGCCGTGGACTACATGAGATCGAAAGGTATCCACGAATTTTACCTGTTCACCGACACGAGCTGCAATTACCCTTTCTACGAACACCTGGGCCTGCAGCGGCGCTGTGAAAAGCGCCAGACCATCGACATGAACGGCCAGAAAGGCGATATGACGTTTTTCGTCTACGACTACCAGTGCTGAACCGCGCCGGGCCTGCGCCGCCCTCCCCTGCTGCACAAAAGGGCAGTTTTTTTCGATATTTTTCAAAAAAGGCTTGACCTTCCAGCAGGTGCAGGGTGTAGGATAAGGGAAAGAAAGGGGGCATTCCCATGAATATCAAGCTCGCCTCAGAGCGTTCCGGCGTGTCGAGCCGGAATATCCGCTACTATGAACAGGCCGGGCTGATCCGGCCCGGCCGCGACCCGGAGAACGACTACCGCATCTATACCGAGGAGGACGTGCGCACGCTGAAGCTGATCCGCACGCTGCGGACGCTGGATATGCCGCTGGAGGACATCCACGACGTATTGGACGGCCGCCTGCCGCTGCCCGACGCCGCCGCACGGCAGGAAGAACGGCTGCGGGCCCGTGCCCGCGAACTGGACGGGGCGATCCGCTTTTGCGGTGAATTGCAGCAGAGCGGCGACACCGCCGCCACGCTGGACGTGGACGCCTGCCTGACCCGGATGGACAGCAGCGCCGGGCGCGGCTGGTTCACCGGCTGGGTCAACGACTACCGCGCCATCGCCCGCGCCCGGCAGCGGCGGGATTTCACCTTTACGCCGGAGGGGCCCGTGACGAACCCCGCCCAGTTCACCGACGCGCTGTTCGCCTTTGCCCAAGAACAAAACCTGGACCTTGTGGTCACGCAGGAGAGCATGCAGCCCCGGTTCACCATCAGCGGCGTCGAGTACCGGGCCTTCCGCGGCTATTACCCCATACGGGGCATCCCCACCGCGCGCATCCACTGCACCCTCTGCGACCCGGATTTTATGGAGGACGACACGCCCCCGGCCCGCCGCCGTCTGCTGCGGCTGCTCCACTACAGCATGCCTGCGCTGTGCATGCTGGCCGTCGGCCTGCTGTTCCTGATCCCCCGCGGGCTGCTGACTACCTGGTGGGGCCTGGCGCTCCTGATCTGCATAGGGGCTGCAGGCGTGAGCAGTTGCTGGTACAACCGGCGCTATTTTTACAACGACAAAGACAACCAGCCCCTGCGCGGCAGACGCCGCTGAACTGCAGAAAAAGCCCGCCCCGGCAGATGCCGGGACGGGCCTTCCTTTGTTTTTATCCATGTAAAAGCATCGCGTACAGGTCGGCTACCGTGTCCGCCAGGGCCACGGCGCCCGCGGCGCGCAGTTCCTCCGCGCTGCCGTAACCGTACACCGCGCCGATGCAGGGCAGGCCGTTGCGGGCCGCACCCTTCACGTCGTGTTCCCGGTCACCCACCATCACGACGCCTTCGGTCCGGGTGATGCCGGCGGTCTCCAGCGCGTAGGCGATCACATCGCCCTTGTCGGTGCGCGTTTCATCGCTGGCCGCGCCGCAGATGGCGTCAAAATACCCGTCCAGAGAGAAATGTTCCATGATCTGGCGGGCGAACACCTCCGGCTTGCTGGTCGCCATGACCACCGTGCGGCCCGCGGCCTTCAAGTCAGCCAGCAGGGCCGGGATGCCGGGGTAGACGGCGTTTTCAAAAATGCCTTTTGTGGGGTAATATTCCCGGAAAGCGGCCACCGCGCGCTGGGCGCCCGCTTCGTCCAGGTGCATATACTCCCGGAAGGACGCAGGCAGCGGCGGCCCCAGGAAGCGCCGCAAGACGGCTTCCTCCGGAACGGGCAGTTCCAACCTTTGGCAGGCGTGGCGCACCGAGTTGAGGATGCCCGGCGCGGAGTCGGTCAGGGTCCCGTCCAGATCGAACAGGATGGTCTGGTACAGCGGCATACACGTCCCCCTCAGTTGAATTTGAACAGCTTTTGCGCGATGCGGTAGCCGCCGATGCTCAGCTTGCAGCCCAGCCAGCCCGGCAGGTTGCAGGCCTGCGCCACCGAATGGCGGCAGCGGCGGTAAAGCCGCTCGTCATGGGCTTTGAGGTCCGCCCAGAGCTGACGGCGTTTTTCCAGCGCGGCGGCGCTGCCGTCCAGCGCCAGGAAGATGCTGGAGATCGCCATCATCATCGAGAAGTAGTTGAGCATATAGGCGCGCAGCTTTTCCTGCTCCGGCGGCAGGGCGAACACATCCACCGCGTTCATCATCAGCCGGGTGACCCGAAGCTGCTGGTCCACGCGCTTGATCATATTCTTCTCATTGACGCTCTGGTCCTCGCGCCCGATGAAGTAGCGGTACAGGTCCAGATTGAGGTAATAGATCGTGTTGACCTGGGGCAGCGGCTGGTAGACGAACAGGTTATCCACATAGAAGGTGTGCTTGGGCAGTTCCATGCCGCTGGCGCGCAGCACCTCGGTGCGGTAGATGACGCTGTGCATCAGGATGTTTTTGTCCGGCGGGAACTTGCCGATCTCGTTCCAGCGGAACAGGCGGTTCTCCGGCAGAATGCCGGTGTAGTCCACCACGTTGCGGGTATTGTCCGCCACATGTTCATAAACATAGTTGGCCATCAGCAGGTCCAGCGGCGTTTCCGCGCCGGCATAGCGGCGCAGGACTTCCATGACTTTGGCCAGGGCTTCGGTGTCCAGCCAGTCGTCCGAGTCCACGACCTTGAAGAACAGGCCCGTCGCATTGCGGATGCCCTGGTTGACGCCTTCGCCATGGCCGCCGTTTTCCTGATGGATAACGCGCACGATGTCGGGGTATTTTTCCGCGTAGGCGTCAGCGATCCTGCCCGTATCGTCGGTGGAGCCGTCATCCACCAGGATGATCTCGGCTTCCGGCCCCGCCGGGAGCAGGGTCTCGATACAGCGGTCCATATAACCGGCGGAATTGTAGCAGGGTACGGTAAAGGTGATCAGTTTCATGAGGATACTCCTTCCAGCGGGGCGGCGCGGCACGCCGCCGGGTAACAGTAATAGAATACCCTGTTTTGCGCAAAAATACAAGACAAAAAAATGCCCCGTGCCGATGCGGGCTCGCATCGGCACGGGACATGTTTGACGGGTAGTGGATGGGTTTAGAACAGGTCGTCACGGTTATAGTTGTGTATGCCAGACGGTATTACATCGTCGTACATGTCACCCGGCAGACCATAGGGGCTTTCCGGATCCAGGAAGCCGTACATCCATTGCGCCAAAGTATGCAACTTTAACATGCAACCCATCTCCTTTCTGTTTTCTGTCTTTATTATAGGGGATGTGGCTGCCATTTTCAAGGGGAAATTTGTACAAAATATAAAAAGTTATTTGTATATTTTCCACTGTTTCGGCATATTGTACATTTTTATCTTGCATCTGTGCGCATCACGCGGACAGTTCCTCCCATGCTTCCTGCATGGTGTCCGCCGAAAACAGGAACTCCCCCTGTTCGGAATAGACCTCGATGTGGCCGCCGACGTACTTGAACTGCTGGGTCATGGTAGGTACCGCCTTTCTCTTTGTGATGCTACCATGATACCATGCAGGCAGTCCCAAAATTTGTACTTCCAGCATTCGCGCCGCTATTTTAAGTCCGATAAACGGGACGCACAGCCACCCTGCGCGCCACCCGCAGCACCAGAATGACCCACCCGCACAAAAGGAACCAGTACAGGCAGTACCGCGGGCAGATCAGCCCGGCCAGGTTGCCCCATTCGTTGCTGTAGTCCCATACGGCGATGTGCAGTACCTCGCGGCAGGCCAGCCCGATGCACACTTCCAGCCCGCTGACGGCCACCGCCCCGGCCACGGCTGCCAGCGGCAGACTGACCGGCCGCACGGCCAGCGCCTGCAGCATACACAGGCACAGCCCGCCCGCCAGGAACATCGTCCAGTGGCTCGTGCCACGCCAGGCCAGTTCGATGCCCAAATAGCCGCCCCCGCCCAGAAGAAAAATCATCATCCGTTCCAACATACAAAGACCCCTCCCCGTCATACTGGCCTTAGTATGCGCGGGGAGGGGGTTCTGTAACCAAATCGTAACGAATTATTTTGAGAGTTTTTTCAGCAGCGCGCTGCGGCTGTCCCACAGCGGCTGGCTCAGGTCCACATAGTAGCGGTGGGGGTTTTCAAAACGCTTGACCTCGTCCCAGAGGGTGCCCACCTGCGCCTTGCAGAATTTGCGGATATCGTCAAGGCTGGGGCTGGTGTAGACGCGCCGCCCCTTGTCATAGATCAGGGTGGAAAGGCACTGGGCCGTGCAGTTGACGTAGGTGCGCTCCTTCCAGGTCTCGATAGGGTCGAACAGCGTGATGCCGTGCTGGGTCTCGACCTGTTCGTCGGCCAGCGTGATCAGGTCCGCCATGGCCTTGCCGTCCTCGTCATAAATGCGCCAGACTTTTTTCAGGCCCGGAATGGTCATCTTTTCCGCCGACTCCGACAGCTTCATCTTGGGGGTATAGCTGCCGTCCTCCTCCCGGACGGCGGCCAGCTTGTACACGCCGCCGAACACCGGGTCGCTCTTGGCGGTGATCATGTTCTCCCCGATGCCGAAGCTGTCCACCCGCGCCCCCTGCAAAATCAGGTCGCGCACGATGTACTCGTCCAGGCTGTTGGAAGCGCAGATCGGGCAGTCGCGGTAGCCCGCCGCGTCCAGCATGTGGCGCGCCTTCTTGGAAAGATAGGCGATGTCGCCCGAATCGATGCGGATGCCCTTGGGGCGTTTGCCCATGGGCTTGAGCACCTCGTCGAACACCTTGATGGCGTCCGGCACGCCGTGGCGCAGCACGTTGTAGGTGTCCACCAGCAGCAAACAGGCGTCGGGGTAAAGCTCCGCATAGGTCTTGAAGGCTTCATACTCGCTGGGGAACATCTGCACCCAACTGTGGGCCATGGTGCCCGACGCGGGGATGCCGAAGTCCCGCGCCGCCATCACGCAGGAAGTGGAACCGCAGCCGCCGATATAGGCTGCCCGCGCGCCGAAGTAGGCGGCGTCGTACCCCTGGGCCCGGCGCGCGCCGAACTCCATGACCGGGCGGCCGGACGCCGCGCGCACGATGCGGTTGGCCTTGGTGGCGATCAGGCACTGGTGGTTGAAGGTGACAAGCAGCAGCGTTTCCAGAAGCTGGCATTCGATGGCCGGGCCTTCCACCGTGACGATGGGTTCCTGGGGGAAGATCGGCATGCCTTCCTCAATGGCCCAGATCGTGCAGTGCAGCCGGAAGTTTGCCAGGTATTGCAGGAAATCTTCATTGAAGATCCCGGTGGAACGCAGGTAGTCCACATCCTCCGGGGTAAATTCCAGATGGTCCACCGCGTCGATGAACTGCTGCAGCCCGGCCATGATGGCATAACCGCCGCCGTCCGGCACACGCCGGAAAAACATATCGAACACGGCGATCTTGTCCTGGTAGCCTTCATGCAGATACCCGGCCGACATCGTCAGTTCGTAAAAATCCGTCATCGTTGTCAGGTTGCGTTTCACGTCCAGCATGGTCGATCCTCCCGATCCTATCACTTATCTTCGCTTTCACGGCTCCACACGCCCAGAATGGACAGCACCCACACAAAGGCGTAGATCGCCACTACCGCCATCGTCAGCATGATGACGACTTTGAAATAGGTGCTGGAGAAAAATTCCCCGATGCGGGAAATGGTGTACAGCACCTGATTGCGGGAAACGTCGCTGCCCGCGATCAGATCCACCGTGCCGATGGTCTCACCCTCGATCGTCAGCGTCACGGTGCCCACCACATCCCCCTGATGCAGGGGCGCGGTCAGCGATTCCGGCAGGTTGAAGGTCTGCTCGGTCACGGCCGCGCCGCCGTCGCGCGGCAGCAGGGTCATCATATCGTCGGCGGGGTACAGCATGACGGTGTCGGTCTGGGTGGAATAGCGCACGTGGCTTTCGGTGATGGGCTGGGTGGTATCCAGCGCCGGGGCCACGGTATAGGTCCCAAATACCCAGTCCATCAGCGTGGCGGTCTCCCGCAGGGCCGGGCGGCCGCCCTCTTCATCCACCGAGTTGGGGACGTTGAGCAGCACGCTGATATAGCTTTCGCCGTCCTGGCTGTGCCAGCCCGCGAAGTTCTGCCACTCGCCCAGGCTGCCGGTCTTGCCGCCCTTGGTGTATTCCCGATAGTAGCTGGTGTTGCACACCATCTTGTCGGTGTTCTGGATGATATAGGTGCCCGGCGTGGGGTAGTTTTCGTTGGTGCCCATATCGTAGCTGGGCGTCGCCATGACCGAAGCCGCCACGTCATAGGCCGAAAGCGCCCGCAGGATCAGGTAGGCGTCCCGCGCGGTGGTCACGTTGCCTTCATCCAGGCCGCAGGGGTCGGTGAAGGTGGTGCCGGTGCAGCCGATGGCCGCGGCCTCGTCGTTCATCATCGCCACAAAGTTGTCGATGCTGCCGCCGCCCATGTAGTCGGCCACGATGTAAGCTGCCTCGTTGGCGCTGGGCAGCAGCATGGCGTACAGCAGGTTGCGCAGGGTCTGGGTATCCCCGCGGCGGATGTCGGCGGTGGAAGCGTTGGTGGTCTGTTCCCAGATCAGGTCATAGATGTAGCCGGGCGCCGTGAGCGTGATGGTGTCCAACTGGTCCTGATACTGTTCCAGCATCAGCAGGCAGGTCATCATCTTGGTCAGGCTGGCCGCCTGAAGCTGGGTCTCACTGTTTTTTTCATAGACCACGATGTTGGTGTCCAGGTTCACAACGTAGGCCGCCGGGGCGTTCAGTTCCGGCGCGTCCGCCGCCAGAAGGCTGTTCTCCCCTTCCGCGGCCACGGGCAGCGCCAGCAGCAGCGTGAGCAGGGCGGCGCACAGCAGGGTGCAGATTCTTTTCATAGCCATGGCATTCCTCTGATCCAAGGTTTGGTCTCTGGTTTTAGTATAGCAAACTTTCTGCGGGAATAAAAGGGCGGAACGGATTTAATTCATCGCCCCGGCGGTGGCGAACAGGCGTTCCACCTCGTCCGAAAGGGTGCGGTGGGCCGGGTCGGTCAGGTTGGGGTCCGCCGCCAGCAGGGCTTTGGCCTCGTCCTGCGCCACGCGCAGCGTGCGGGTGTCCTGCACAAGGTCCGCCACCCGCAGGGTGGGCAGGCCGTGCTGGGCTTCCCCGAAGAAGTCGCCGGGGCCGCGGGTCTCCAGATCGTATTTTGCCACCGCGAAGCCGTCCGCGGTATGGCACAGAAAGCGCAGGCGTTCCCGCACCGAGTCGCTCTCGTGGTCCGAGATCAGGATGCAGCAGGAATCCGCCGCACCGCGCCCCACACGGCCCCGAAGCTGGTGCAGCGCCGACAGGCCGAAGCGTTCGGCGTTCTCGATGACCATGACCGTGGCGTTGGGCACGTCCACGCCCACCTCGATGACCGTGGTGGACACCAGCACGTCCAGCTCCCCTTCTTTGAACTGGCGCATGACCTCGTCCTTCTCCTTGGGCTTCATCTTCCCGTGCAGAAGTCCGACGCGGCGGCCCGGCAGCAGCGGGCAGGCAGTCTCGGCATAATAGGTCTTGACCGCCTGCATCCCGGCGTCCAGTTCGTTTTCCTCGATGGCCGGGCAGACGATATACACCTGATGGCCCGCGGCGATCTGCTTGTCCAGGAAGCCGTACATATCCCGGCGTTTTTTGCCGGTAATGAACCAGGTCTTGATGGGTTTGCGGCCGGGCGGCAGTTCGTCCAGCACCGAAATATCCAGGTCGCCGTACATCAGCAGCCCCAGGGTCCGGGGGATCGGCGTGGCGCTCATGACCAGCAGGTGGGGGCTTTGGGCCTTGCCCGCCAGCAGCCCGCGCTGCCGCACGCCGAAACGATGCTGTTCGTCCACGATGGCAAGCCCCAGATTTTTGAACTGGACCGAATCCGTCAGCACCGCATGGGTGCCCACCACCAGCCCCGCCCGGCCGTCCGCGATGGCGTCCAGCGCGATCTTTTTCTCGCTGGCTTTCATGCCGCCCACCAGCAGCGTCACATTGACGCCGAAGGGTTCCAGCCGGTCGGCCAGCGTGGCGGCGTGCTGCCGGGCCAATATCTCGGTGGGGGCCAGCATGGCGCTCTGCCAGCCGTTCTGCGCGGCAAACCAGATGGCCGCCGCGGCCACCAGCGTTTTGCCGCTGCCCACATCGCCCTGCAGCAGCCGGTTCATGGGCACTTCCCCGCACAGGTCGCGGGTGATCTCGCCGGCGGCACGGTGCTGCGCCCCCGTGGGGGCATAGGGCAGGCTGCGCCAGAAAGGCGCCATATCGAGCGGGTGCATGGGGGCGCTGGTGGACTGGCGGCCGTGGCTGCGCAGCAGGAAAATGCCGATCTGCAAAAGGTACAGTTCTTCAAAGATCAGCCTGCGGCGGGCGGCGGCCAGGTCCGCGTGATCCCGCGGCGCATGGACAGCGCGCACGGCCTGCGCCTTGGCGGGCATCTTGTAGCGCGTCAGCAGTTCCGGCGGCAGCGGGTCGGGCAGTTCGTCCACATAGGCCAGCGCCGCCCGGGCGCACGCCGCCTGACGGGCCGCGGGCAGGCCCTCGGTGCCGTGGTAGACCGGCACAAAGGGGCTGTCGGCCACCTGGGCTTCGGTGCGCACCAGCGGGTGCAGCAGTTCCCGGTGGGTCAGGTTGCCGCCGATGCGCCCCTCAAAGTAATAGGTCTGCCCGGCAACGAGTTTTTCCGCCGCGTAGGAGGCGTTGAACCAGGACAGCACCAGCACGCCGGAATCATCCGCCGCCAGCACCCGGTTGAGCACCCGCCCGCCCTTGATGCGCCGGGGCGGTTCCTTTTGCAGCACGGTAGCCTTGACGCAGCAGTCCACGTCGTAGGGCGCGGCGGCCACGGTGTAGGGCCGGGTGTAGTCGATGTATTTGCGGGGGTAGCACAGCAGCAGGTCCCGGATGGTGCGGATGCCCAGCTTTTCAAACTTTTTGGCAAAGGCCGGGCCTACGCCCTTGAGATACTGGATGGAACTGTTCAGGTCCGCCACAGTGCGCCCCCTCCTTTCGTCTTGAATCCTGAATATAGAAAAAGGCGAACTCGGAACCTTCCCAAATTCGCCTTTTTTGTCGCGTTTTCCTGTCGGCTTACTCCACAGAAAGCATATAGTAGTAGACCGGCTGGCCGCCATTGATATGGCTGACCTCGATGTTGCCGCCGCACTTGGCACGGACCATCTCGGTGGTATGTTCGGCGTCCTCCTCGCTCACGTCGCAGCCGGAAATCACCGTGATGAACTGGGTATCCTTCTTGCGCATGGAGCGGGCCAGGCGGTAGGTCACCTTGACGATGTCGGTGCCGGTCGCCACGATGCGGCCGTTCTCCAGCGCCATGATCTCGCCCTGCTTGATGGTCTTGCCGTCGAATTCGCTGTCGCGGGCGGCGTAGGTCACAAGGCCGGTGCTCACATGGTCGGCAGCCTGCATCATGTTCACGGCATTGTCGTCCGGCTTGGCCTCGGGGTCAAAGTTCAGCATGGCCGTCATGCCCTGGGGGATCGTGCGGGTGGGCAGGACGATGACCTTGCGGTCCGCCAGCTTCTGGGCCTGCTCCGACGCCATGATGATGTTCTTGTTGTTGGGCAGCACCAGCACGGTCTTGGCCGGTACGCTCTGGATGGCCGCCAGGATATCCTCGGTGGAGGGGTTCATGGTCTGGCCGCCGCTGACAACGGCATCCACGCCCAGGTCGGTAAAGACGCTCTTGAGGCCCTCGCCGGCGGCAACGGCCACAAAGCCGTATTCACGCTCAGGGTCCACAGCCGCATAGGTGAACTCGGTTTTGGGAGCTTCCTCGGCCGCAGCCTGCTTTTCCAGCCCCTTGCCCTGCTTCTGGCGGGCCAGGAACTGCTCGTGCATATTCTCGATCTTGAAGTCGGTCAGGTAGCCGTACTTGATGGCTTCCGACAGCATCATGCCGGGGTCGGAGGTATGCACATGGCAGTTGGCCACGTCGTCATCCTCGATGACCACCACAGAGTCGCCGTTGGATTCCAGGAAGGCCCGCAGGCGGGTCACGCTGGCATCAGGGTTCTTGTGCAGCAGGAACTGGGTGCAGTACCCGTTCTTGATGTCCTCGACTTTCATCAGGTCGTCGGTAAAGACGCCCTTGCCGGCGGCCTCGCTGGAGACCTTCGGCTTGGCGGCCACCTCGGCACCGGCGACGATCTCGCCGCCGTCAAAGACCTGCTTCATGCCCTCGAACACGACCAGGATGCCCTGGCCGCCCGCGTCCACGACGCCCGCCTTTTTCAGCACGGGCAACAGGTTGGGGGTATCGTTCAGGGCTTCCTGCGCGGCGGCCAGCGTGGCGTCCCACATGGCGGGGACTTCCATCTCGGTGCACTGGGCGGCCTTCTCGGCAGCCAAGCGGGTAACGGTCAGGATGGTGCCCTCGGTAGGTTTCATGACGGCCTTATAAGCGGCATCCACGCCCATCTGCAGCGCCGCGGCCAGGTCGGCGGCGCTGGCTTCCGTCTTGCCCTTCAGCGCCTTGGAAAGGCCGCGGAACAGCAGGCTGGTGATGACGCCGGAGTTGCCGCGCGCACCGCGCAGCATGGCGGAAGCAGCGGTCTTGCTGGCTTCCTCTACCGTGCAGGTATCGGGCAGGGCTTCCAGTTCCCGGCGGGCGGCGCCCACCGTCATGCTCATGTTGGTGCCGGTATCGCCGTCCGGGACAGGGAAAACATTCAGCTCATCCACGCGGGTGCGCTGGTTGGCAATGTTGTTGGCGCCGGAAAGAATGGCGTCGCGCAAGATCTGGCCAGTAATCATCGTATGTTACACCTCATGTCTTAGTCTGCCAAAATATCATCCACGTACACATCAATACGCGCGACCCGGAGGCCCGTAGCATGCTCGACCTCGTCCTTTACGCGGTGGGTGATGCTTTGCGTGATCGTAGAGATATTGAGCCCATACCCCACTTTAATATGCAGCGCAATGACCAGACGGCCGTTCTCCTGCGTGACGGTCACGCCCTTGGGCGGCAGGCTGCCGGTGCGCAGGGCGCTGCGCACCACGCTTTCGGCCGGGGCCTGCCCCATAGCGGCAATGCCGTAGCACTGCTTGGCCGCCTGTTCCACCAAACCGGAAAAATAATCGTTGGTCAAAGAAATATGTCCGTAAGGATTCACTTTGGTGATCATCTGCGATCCTCCTTTGTTGGGCTTAATTAGGCTTATTATACACCATTTTTTTCTGTTTGAACAGTCTTTTGCAATAAAAATCTGAGGAATGGTTTTTTAACATTCCATTCACAAAGTTTACAAGCTGAACGTATATACTGAATATAGAGCCCACTGCCAAAAGGAGTGTACCGATCCATGAACCTGTTATTCTTTTTGACACCCAAACAGGACGTATTGTATATCTACGAAGATTTCACCCTGCGCCAGACGCTGGAAAAGTGGGCCAACCACCGCTTTGCCACGATCCCGGTGCTCAAGCGCAACGGCGAATATGTAGGTACCATCACAGAGGGGGATATCCTCTGGGGGATGAAAAATCTGCACGGGCTGGACCTGGAAGCCAGCGAGGACGTGCCGATCGCCAGTTTTCCGCGGCGGCGTGATTACAAGGCCGTGACGGTCACCACCGACATGCCCACGCTGCTGCGGGCCGCCATCGACCAGAACTTTGTGCCGGTGGTCGATGACCGGAACGTCTTTATCGGCATGGTGCGCCGCACCGTGCTGCTGAAAGAGATGTACGGCAAATACACCGACGCATTTTCCGGCGGCGGCAAACCGCACATGGGTTCCAGTTCCCACCACCAGTATGCCCCTTCCTCCTCCTGAAACGTCCCACACCAGAATGTGCAGCGCCCTCCCGGCGCTGCCTATTTTTTTGCCGCCTTTTTCGGGCGGCGATTTTTTTGTTTTCCCCTCTTGACGCCCGTCCTTTTGCGTGTTACACTGTACTTGCATTAGCAATACAGTGATAGACAGAAAGGCGGTGGGAACTTGGACATCGTAGTAAGCAACAAAACCAGCCGGCCGCTGTATGAACAGATCTGTGCGCAGATCAAGGCCCAGGTCATGAACGGCGAACTGAAACCCGGCGACGCGCTCCCCTCCATCCGTTCGCTTGCCCGGTCGCTGCAGATCAGCGTGCTGACCGTGCAGAAAGCCTACGACCTGCTGCAGGCGGACGGATTCATCGAAACCACAGCCGGGAAAGGCTGCTATGTATCCGCACAGAACCAGGACTTTTACCTGGAAGAACAGCAGAAAAAAATCGAGGAACACTTCACCGAAGCCATCGAAGTGGCCCGCACGAGCGGCATCTCTCTTGACAAACTGCACGACCTGCTGACACTTTTATACGAGGAGGACTGACAATGAACGACGCCTTGCATATTTCCGGGCTGACCAAGACCTACGGGGATTTTGTTCTGGACCATGTTTCATTCCGCGTTCCCAGCGGCTCGATCGTCGGGCTGATCGGCGAGAACGGCGCAGGCAAAAGCACGACGATCAACGCGGCTTTGGGCCTGATCCAAAAAGAGGACGGCCAGGTCTCGATCCTGGGCAAAGACGCACTGGACAATGCGACCAAAGAGCAGGTCGGCGTTGTGTTCGACGGCAGCAATTACCCGGAGATCCTCTCGCCCCGGAAGATCAGCCGCATCATGAAAAACATCTATCATACCTGGGACGAGCGGGCCTATCTCGATATGCTCAAACGGTTCTCGCTGCCCGCCGACAAACCGATCCGGCAGTTTTCCAGGGGCATGAAGATGAAACTGAGCATCACGGCGGCGCTTTCGCACCAGCCCAAGCTGCTGATCCTGGACGAAGCCACCAGCGGGCTGGACCCCATCATCCGGGACGATATTCTGGATATGCTGCTGGCCTTTGTGCAGGACGAGGAACATTCCATCCTGATATCGTCCCACATCACCAGCGACCTGGAGAAGATCGCCGATTACATCGTCTTTATCCATGAGGGGAAGGTCGTTTTCTCCAGGGCGAAGGACGAACTGCTGGAGCAGTACGGCATCATGAAATGCGGGGCGGCGCAGTTCGACGCGCTGGATAAAGCCGACATCGTCGCCTGCCGCAAAATGGACTACGAGTGGCAGGTCCTGGTCAGCGACCGGGAAGCCCTGCAGCGGAAATACCCGAAGGCGCTGATCGTGCCCGCCACGATCGACGAGATCATGCTTCTGTATGTGAAGGGGGAACAATCATGAGCGGCATTTTACTGAAAGATCTGTACATCGCCAAAAGCAACATTCTGATAACGCTCGTCTGCCTGATCGTGATCGGATTCGGGCTTTCGTTTCTGGTGGAGCCCAGCGCGCTGCTGGTCATCGCCCCGGCCGCTGCCACAACGTCGGTCTTTATCAGCATCGCCAGCGACGCCGCTTGCAAATGGAACAAAAACGTCCTCACCATGCCGGTATCGCGGGCGCAGATCATCCGCGAAAAGTTCCTGCTCTACCTTCTGCTTGCAGCGGCAGGGGTGCTGGTCTCGCTGCTGCCCTGCCTGGCGTTCCTGCTCACAGGCGCGGCCATCACCGGGGATTCCGTCGCCCTGTATGCATCCATCGGCATAAGCGCCGCGCTGCTGGCGGGCGGCATCAGCCTGCCCTGCGCCTACCGTTTCGACCCCGATAAATCCCAAATCGTCTTTATGATGTCCTATATCGCGTCAACGGGCATCATTGTGGCGCTTGTGCTTCTCACGAACCTGTTCCTGCCCGTCAAGGAGCACACTCTGGCGGCGTTCGGCGTTGTAAACGTCTTTTCCCTGATCTGGTTCTTCGTTTCCTGCCGAATCGCCACAGTTCTGTACCAAAAGCAGGACATCACCTGAGCCACCGGCCCCGACCACAGCCAAACTACAGCAGAGCGGCAGCCCGAAACGCTGCCGCTTTTTTGTATGCCTTTATGAAAAGACGCACAGCGGTCCCCCGCCTGCCCAAGCACATGGCAGGCAAGCGCCCTGCATTTTGCCGCGCATTCTCACACCGTAGGGGCGTGCCCTCCCCTGCCCCATTCGCCCCACGCTTTTTCCCGCATAACGCAGCGCGGCGATCGGGTCCGGCGATTTTGCTTTTTGGTGAGGCCGGTCCCGGCGGCACTTTTTTACCGGCAGGCAGAGGCGGCCTATCGCGGCGCCCTAAAAACAAACGAAAAAGCAAAAAGCCGCACGGCAAATGCCGTGCGGCTCAAAATAACTGGGAAACTGAATTACTTCAGCTCGACCTTGGCGCCGACTTCTTCCAGCTTCTTCTGGATCTCTTCGGCGTCGGCCTTGGAAGCCTGCTCCTTCAGCTTGGCGTCGGGAGTCTCGACCATCTTCTTGGCCTCCATCAGGGAAGCGCCGGTCAGCTCCTTGACGGTCTTGATGACCTGCATCTTGTTGGCGCCGACGTCCTTCAGGATGACGTCGAACTCGGTCTTCTCCTCCTCAGCGGGAGCAGCAGCGCCGGCGGCAGCGGGAGCAGCAGCGGCCACAGCGGAAACGCCGAACTCCTCGCAGATGGTGTCAACGAGCTCTTTGAGCTCCAGAACAGTCATAGTCTTGACAGACTCGACAATGGCAGTGATCTTCTCAGAAGCCATGGTAGTTACCTCCATTAAATTTTATGGTTTGTTATCCGGCGCGCAGGATTTTTGAGCGCCGCGCCGGGACGCTCAGGCAGCCCGATCTTCGATCAGGCAGCGGTCTCGTCCTGCTTGTCGGCAACAGCCTGCAGGGCCACAGCCAGACCGCCGATGATCCCGTTGAGGGAACCGGCCAGCATGGAGAGCAGACCCTCGCGGTTGGGCATGGTGGACAGGCTCTTGATACCGGCCGCATCCATGACCTGGCCGTCGCAGAAGCCGCCCTTGACGACGAAACGCTTGGACTTGTCGGCGTCAGCGAACTTGCACAGGATGCGAGCCGCAGCAGCCGGGTCCTCCGGAGAGAGCGCGATGGCGGTGTCACCCTTGAAGCAGTCGGACAGAGCCTCGTACTGGGTGCCCTTGACGGCCAGACGCAGCATGGTGTTCTTGACGACCATGTAGTGCACGCCGGCCTCGCGCAGCTCCTTACGCAGCTTGGTGTCGTCCGCCACGCTGATGCCGTTGTAAGCAACAACAACACCGGCCATGGAGGAAGCGATCTCCTCGTTCAGCGCCTTGACAAGAGCCTTCTTGGATTCCAGAATCTTTGCACTGGGCATTTACATTTCACCTCGTTCCACTTACAGTTTGGTAACGGCAAGTGACTTTTCGTGTAACAGAAAAGCCCCTTTCCCGTCGCCGGGAAAAGGGCTTGAAAGCACAGCAATCAAACGCACGTTTCTCGGCAGGTGGGGAATGTTCCCCTTATGCCTTGCGGCACCTGCTGTCTTAAAAACAGCTTAATTACTATAGCACGCGAACGTGCGTTTGTCAAGTACTTTTGAATCGTTTTTTGCCGGATCAGACGCCGTACTTGTTGGTAGCAACGCGGACGCCGGGGCCCATGGTGGTGGCCACGGTGGCGCTCTTGAAGTACTGGCCCTTGGCAGCGGCGGGCTTCGCCTTGGCGATGGCTTCCAGGACGGTGTCCAGGTTGGTCATCAGCTTCTCGGCGCCGAAAGAGGCCTTGCCGATGGGCACATGGATGATGTTCTGCTTGTCCAGGCGGTACTCGATCTTACCGGCCTTGGCGTCGGCAACAGCCTTGCCCACGTCGGGGGTAACGGTGCCCGCCTTGGGGTTGGGCATCAGACCACGGGGGCCCAGGATCTTACCCAGACGGCCAACGCGGCCCATCATGTCGGGGGTGGTGACCAGGACGTCGAAGTCCAGGTAACCGCCCTGGATCTTGGCGATCAGATCGTCATCGCCGACCTCCTGCGCGCCGGCAGCCTCGGCAGCCTTGGCGGCGTCGCCCTTGGCGATGGCAACAACGCGGACGTTCTTGCCGGTGCCGTTGGGCAGGACCACAGCGCCGCGGACCTGCTGGTCAGCGTGGCGGCTGTCAACGCCCAGACGGACGTGCAGCTCGACGGTTTCGTCGAACTTGGCGGTCGCGGTCTTGCAGCACAGCTCCAGGGCCTCGGCCGGGTCGTAAGTCTTGCTGTTTTCGATCAGCTTGGCAGCTTCAATATATTTCTTGCCGTGTTTCATTGCTCATTCCCCTCCTGTTCAACCCTCAACGGTAACGCCCATGCTGCGGGCGGTGCCCTTGATCATGCTGACAGCGGCCTCCAGCGTGGCGGCGTTCAGGTCGGGCATCTTGGTCTTGGCGATCTCCTCGGCCTGGGCCAGGGTGATGGAACCGACCTTGTTCTTGTTCGGCACGCCGGAAGCGGTGTCGATGCCGGCAGCCTTCTTGATCAGAACGGGAGCCGGGGGGGTCTTGGTAATGAAGCTGAAGGAACGGTCAGCGTACACGGTGATGACGACGGGGATGATCATGCCCATCTGGTTCTTGGTACGCTCGTTGAATTCCTTCGTGAAGGACATGATGTTCACACCCTTCTGGCCCAGAGCGGGGCCGACAGGGGGCGCCGGAGTCGCTTTGCCGGCGGGGATTTGCAGCTTGATGTAGCCAGTGATTTTCTGTGCCATAATACTTGCACCTCCAAATTTTGTGGTGAGTTGCGGCCTGCGGTGCAGGCCTCCCACGGGTATGCGACGGCCGCATACCCTATAAAAACCGTACCCCGGGGCTGGCCCCGTTCGCGGTCTTTACCGGAAATTGCGTGTTTTGCCCTGAGCGTGTGCTCAGAACAGTTTGACCTGGTGCAGCTCCAGTTCTGCGGGCAGCTCGCGGCCAAACATAGTGATCTTGACGCGCACCTTGCGCGCGGGGATGTCGATCTCTTCCACAGTGCCGACGGAGCCTTCCATCGGACCGGCGGTGATCTCGACGGTGTCGCCGACTTTGTAATCGACCTGCAGTTCTGCCTTGGCCTCCACGCCCATCTTGGCGACCTCTGCCTCGGTCAGGGGCTCCGGCTTGGATTCCGGGCCGACAAAACCGGTGCAGCCGCGCGTGTTGCGCACGATGTACCAGGTGTTGTCGTTCATGACCATTTTGACAAAGACGTAGCCGGGATAGAGCTTGCGCTGGACTTCCTTTTCGCCGGTCTTGTTGCCGGTCTTGTCCAGCACTTCCTCAATCACGGTCTCGGTGGGGACTTTGACATCGCAGATCAGGTCCTGCAGGCGGCGGTTCTCCACCATCGTCATCAGGTCCTGGGCGACCTTGTTCTCATAGCCGGAATAGGTATGGACCACATACCAGTTTGCTTGTTCAGCCATAAGTCATTGCCTCCGCTCAAGCGCTCAGGCGCCGATCACTAAGTGGATCGCGCCACCGAAAATGATGTCCAGCAGGATCAGGACGACGGCGGCCGCCGCGACCACCGCAAGCACGGTGAGCGTTTTGGTCTTGACGTCGCTCTTGCTGGGCCATACGACCTTTTTCAGCTCGCTCTTCGTATCTTTGAAATACTTGACGATACCCTTGAAAAAGTTCTTGACCTTACCAAAAATCGAGGTCTTTTTCTTTTTTTCGCTTTGAGCCTGGGCTGCGGCGTTCGCAGCTTTCTTGTCCGCCATCTCTAAGCTCCTATCCTCACTTGGTTTCGCGGTGAAGGGTATGCTTCTTGCAGAAACGGCAATACTTCTTCATCTCAAGACGATCGGGAGAATTCTTCTTGTTCTTCTCCTTGTTGTAGTTGCGCTGCTTGCATTCGGTGCAAGCCAGGGTGATCTTGACAGTCATTGTTCGGCACCTCCATTATCGGTTAATAAGCCTCCCTCGGACTTGCGGGCCGCCCCCAGAAAAAGGGCATAAAAAATAAACCCGCAAAAGAGGTGCTATCATAATAGCACAACCGCGGGTCGAAGTCAAGCGGAAATCAGGATTTTTTGCGCTGCGGCGTTTCGGGCGCGGGCACGGGGTCCCGCAGGGGGATGTCGATCTCCTGCTGCAGGGCAAAGCTGTAGATGGTCAGGCGGGTCACGGGCACGCCCAGGCGCAGCGCAAAGGCGTGGCGGTACAGCCGAAGCTGGGCCGCATATTCCCGCACATAGTGTTCGGGGTCGCGGCTGGCGTCGGTCTTGTAGTCGCAGATCTCGGCATAGCCGTCGAACACGAGTACCAGGTCCGCGATGCCCTGCACGAGCACTTCCTCCTCCCGCTCCCCCGCTTCCGGCGTGACTTGCCGGGCCGGAAGGGCGGTGATGAAGGGTTCTTCCCGCAAAATGCGCTTTGCCGCGCGGATGCGCCGCCAGACGCCGCTGGCGAAGAACGGGCGCACCCGCTCGATGTCCAGCTTGTCCGCCAGTTCGGGGTCGAGCAGCTTGAGCTCCTTCTGGCGCTGCACCTCGGCGTCCAGGTCCGGCGCTTCGCCATCGAACGGCACGCTCTGCAAAAAGGCGTGGATGGCGGTGCCGCGCTCGGCCCCCGTCATGCCGCCCTTTTGCAGGAAGGCCGGACGCTCCAGCGCCACGGGACGCGACGCATGGGTCACGGCGCTGACGCTGACCTTGGCCGGGATCTTCTGCAATGCCGCGTGGGGGTTCTGCCAGGCGAAGGAGGCTTCCAGTTCCCGGCACAGCACCGCATCGGGCACAGCCTGCACCGGCGCCACTTCCTGCCGCACCGCTTCCGGGGCCGCCAGCAGGCGGACCGTCAGCGGCGTGCGGGTGGGCAGATGATGGGGCAGCAGGGCCGTGCGCGCCCACAGGGTGTCGCTGTTGGGGTGCAGCAGCACGGCCGTGAGCAACCAGCCCGCCCAGTTGTTCATGCTCTGCATGGACGCCGGGCCGGTGGCTTCGGCCTGGGCGCAGAGGGCTGGGGTCTTGAGGGAGGTTTCGGTCTTTTTGAGCGGGATCGTGATGATGAGCGCATCCTGGGCACGGGTCAGCGCCACATACAGCACGCGCATCTCCTCGCTGAGGGTCTCGGCGCGGATGGCCTGGGCCAGCGCCGCATAGGGCAGCGTCTTGTACCGCTTGGCGGCCTGCCCGGCCCGCAGCATGACCCCCACGCCCAGACGGCTGTGGGTCAGCACCGGGCGCACGGCGTCGCTCTGGTTGAACTGGCGGGCGGTGTTCGCCACGAACACCACGGGGAATTCCAGCCCCTTGGAGCGGTGGACCGTCATGATGCTCACGCAGCCGGGGCGGGTCTGGCCGCCGCCGTTTTGGTTGAGCCCGCCGTTGGCCGCCGCCGAATCCATGGCGCGCACCAGGGCCGAAAGCCCCCCGCGCCCGGCGCCCGACGCCCAGCTCACAAAGGTCTGCAGGTCCTCCCGGCAGCGTGCGCCGTCGGGCAGGGCGCCCACCGCCGCCAGGTAGCCCGTGCGGGCCAGCAGTTCTTCCAGCAGGCGGTCCACCGGCAGGGTGCGGGCCAGACGGCGGTACTCGGCCAACGCCTGCGTAAAGGGGGCAAAGCGCGGATGGCCGCCCTCCAGCACCGCGCCGTACAGACTGCCGCGAGGGCACGCGCCCCGCAGCGCCACCAGATCGTCCGGCGTGTAGGCGAACAGCGGGCTGAGCAGCACCGCCGCCAGCGGGATATCCTGGGCCGGATTGTCCAGCACGCGCAGCAGCGCGGCAAAGGGGCGGATATGGGGCGCGTCCAGCAGGTCGGCGGCCGTATCGGCAAAGACCGGGATGCCGCGCGCACGCAGCGCCTCTTCATAAACGGGGAAATCTACGCGCCCGCGCAGCAGGATGCAGAAGTCCCCATAAGCGCAGGGGCGCACGCCCTCCTTGCCGCGGACCGGGAAGCCCGCCGCCATCATGGCGGCGATGCGTTCCGCGATGGCAGCCGCGTCCCCGGCTGCGTCGGCGCCGTCGATCACATCCACTTCGCACAGGCCCGGATAGGCGTTATCGGGCCGGCCCACCACCAGCCGCTGGCCCTCGCCGTAAGCAACGCCGCCCAGTTCCCGCGAGAAAAAGACCGAGAACAGTTCGTTGATGCCCGCGATGACGCCGGGGGCGCTGCGGAAGTTGGCGTCCAGCGCCAGCGCGGCGGGCCGGGGCGCGGGTTGGGGGTAGGGCTGCCAGTTCTGCTGCTTTTCCAGAAAAACGGCGGGGTCGGCCTGGCGGAAGCGGTAGATGCTCTGTTTGATATCGCCCACGAAGAACAGGTTGTCGGCTTCGGGGGAAGCCAGCGCAAAATAGATGGCATCCTGCAGGGCGTTGGTGTCCTGATACTCGTCCACCAGCACGGCGGCGTAGCGGGCGCTGACGGTCCGGCAAAGGGGCGTGCGGCTGCCGTCCGGCGCGATGAGCAGATCCAGCGTCAGGTGTTCATAATCGGCGTAATCCAGCAGCTTTTCTTCCCGTTTTGCAGCAAAGCAGGCTTCGGCGAACCGGCGGGCCACCCGCACCAGCGCCGCGACCAGCGGGGCCGCGCGGCGGCGGTCCTCCTCATACTCCTGCGCGGTACACAGCAGCAGGTCGGCCCGCAGGCTCTCGATCTGCTTTTTGGCCCGGTCCCGCAGTTCGCTGGCCGCAAAGGCGGCGGGGTTGTTGTCCTTGCCGCCCTTGATGCGCCCCAGCCTGCGCCAGCTTCCGGCAGCTTCGCCCAGCGCGGCCACGGCGGCGTCCCAGTCCCCGGCTTCCAGCTTCTGGCACAGCCAGGCGGCGCGGTCGGCGTCCTCCTGCAGCACCACCGTATAGGCGGCGTCGGCGGCTTCGTCCCGGGCCGCCATGCGGGCTCCCGCTTCCAGCAGCGCCTTGGCGCCCCGGACCCGGGCCAGCGCCGCCTGCAGCAGCCCTTTGCCCCAAAGGGTGTCCTGCGGCGGGACATCGTTTTGCCACATTTCGGCAAATTCTTCCAGCGCGCGGTCCGGGTGGGGCAGCGCGCGGCTGAAATGGTAGAGCTCCAGCACAGCCTGCCCCGCCGTCTGGTCGGTGCGGCCCCGGTCGTACAGGTCGGCAAAGGCGCGGAAATCCGGGTCGGCGTAGGCGTCTTCCAGCACTTCGGCCAGCGTTTCCTGCTCGATGCGGGCAAGGTCCGCTTCCTCCGCCGTTTCAAAATCCGGCGGGATGTCCAGCGCAGCAAAATGTTGCTGCACAAAGTGCAGGCAGAAGGCGTCCACCGTGCCGATGGACGCGCGCTGCAAAAGAAGCTGCTGGCGGCGCAGGCGCAGGTCCGCCGGGCGGGCCCGCACTTCGGCCGCCAGGCGGGCGGCGATATCGGCCCGCAGCTTGGCCGCGGCCGCGTTGGTGAAGGTCATGATGAGCAGACGGTCCGCCTCCACGGGGTTGGCAGGGTCGGTGATGAGCCCCACCACACGCTCCACCAGCACGCGGGTCTTGCCGGACCCGGCCGCCGCCGAGACCAGCAGACTGCCGCCCCGGGCGCTGATGGCCGCCGCCTGGGCCGGTGTGAATTGAATTTTCGGGGTATCCGCCATGGCGTTCTCCTTTTATTTATTCCTCAAACGGATCGGCGGGCACTTCCACCGTCCGTTCGTTCTCCCCGTCCCGATGCGTGCAGGCGATGCGGAAATCGCAGTAGGCGCAGGGGCTGCGCCCGCCGCTGCAAAGGGGCTGGGCGTCAAAGTTTCCGCTGTAGATATTGCGGGCCATCTGCACCAGCAGGCCGTCCAGATGGTCGCGGATGCGCGCGAGCTTCTTCTCGTCGGCCAGGCGGCTCTTGGCGTTGGTGACCTTGCCGGTCTTGGCGCTGAAATTCAGCGGCACAAAATCGCCGGTGCCCCGGGTGTCCATGGCGCGGTAGACGCTCTCGTCGTCCAGCAGCAGGCCGTTGAGAGGGTAGTTGTTCTCTTCGCCGCCCTGCCCGGCTTCGGCGCGGGGCACGCTTTCGGGCGCGGGGTCCGCCAGCAGATACTCCACCCCCGCCGCCGCGGCGCCGGGGAATTTGTCCCCCGCGTTGCGTTCCAGCGTAAAGAGGTAGAGCAGCATCTGGCAGTCCAGCCCGCAGTAGACTTCCTTGAGCTGAAAGTCCTTGCCGCCGGTCTTGTAGTCCACCACCCGCAGGTAGGTGCGCTCCCCCAGCGGCATGGCGTCCACCCGGTCCACGGTGCCCACGATGCGGATGGTATGCCCCAGCCCGTCCTCCAGTTCCACCGGGTCCACGCGGGGCGCGTCGGGATCGTCGCCGGGGCGGTCGTCGATACGCAGTTCAAAGGCCACCGGCTGGAAGCCCGACTGCCGCAGGTCCCGCCGGATAAAGCCCAGCAGGCCGGTCAGGTTGCGGCGGATGCGCTCGATCAGATATTGCATCCGCGCCGTGGCGCCGGGCAGGTTGGCCCGCACATATTCATCCACCAGCGCGTCCACCAGCGCCCGCAGTTCTTCGGCCGGCAGGTCGCGGAACGCCGCCCCCTGGCGCTTGAGGGCGTTTTCCAGAACCCAGTGGGTCAGCGTACCGCTGATGTTGGGGGCCAGCTCGGCCTTTTGGCGCGGCGCGGCCCGCAGGATGAACTGCATGAAGTAGCCGAAGGGGCAGGTCTGGTACTTTTCAAAGCGCGTAGGGCTGACCCGCAGGCTGCGGCCCAGCAGTTTTTCCAGTTCCGCGATATTTTCCACCGACGGCGGTTTGGCCTGCCAGACACGGCGCACCGCGTCGTAGCCGGGGGCCGCCTGGGGCGTGCCTTCCAGCCCGTCCAGCGCCGCGCGCAGGGCCGCGCCCTCCCCTTCCCGGCCGGGCTGCTGGCTGACGATGCCCAGAATATCCAGCGCGGCGGGGGGCGCAGCCGCCAGCATGGCGGCGGAAGGCGTGACAAAGGGGACCCGCAGCAGCTCCCGCACCGGGGTCAGGGCCGCGCTGGCGCGGGCGTCATCCTCCGCATGGGCGGCGCCGGGCCAGCTCAGCCACAAAAAGTTCCGCGCGGCGGTGAGCGCCTTGTAAAAGCAGACGCCTTCGCGCAGGACCTTATTTTCAAAACAGTCGGGCAATTCGGCCCCCTGGGCCATCATGGCGTCCCGGTCGGCGTGGGTCAGCAATCCCTGGTCGCCGGGGGTCTGGGGGAACTCCCCTTCCACCAGACCCACCACGAACACCGCGTCGGTTTCCGGCAGGCGCATACGCCCGGCGGTGGTCAGGATCACGCTGTCCAGGCTTTGGGGGATGTGCCCCATATCGGTGGTGCGCAGCAGCAGCGTGAACAGCTCGGCGTATTCCGCCGGGGGCAGCGGTTCTTCCCCCAAAAGCTGCGCCAACTGGTTGAGCAGCCCCATGACCACGTTCCACTCCCGCAGGACCTCATCGGCTTCCGGCAGGCGGCCCTGTTCCCGCAGGGCGGCGGCCAGCGCGTTCAGCGCCGTTTCGGCCCCCAAAGACTGCAAAAACAGGTAGATCTGTTTCGTCAGCGCAATGGCCCCGGCGTTTTTGACCCGCGGCAGAAAATGCTGCACCCGCTCCATCACAAAGGCGCGGGCGGCTTCGGCGTCCTCCAGTGTGCGGCGGTCCTCCTCCTGTTCGCGGTCGGAGTAGCCCGCCGCGCTGCGGGTGAAGGGTTCCCGCCAGTCGGCGGCTTTCAGCGGCCAGGTATAGGCGTAGTTTTCCAGCGCCGCCTGCTGGCGTTCCGGCAGGTCCACCAGCCCGGTCTTGAGCAGGCGCAGCACCGTGCGGCTGCTCACCCCCGTGCGGGCCAGGTCCAGCGCCGCGTGGACCGCCCGGGCGGGGGCGGTGTTTTCCGGCGTGGTGGCTTCGTCGCAGAACAGCGGGATGCCCTGCAACCGGAATTCATACCGCAGCGGCCCCAGATAGGCGGCCATATCGCGGCAGATGACGGCCATGCGGCCGTAAGGGGTGCCCGCACGGGCGCGAGCGGCGATGGCAGCCGCCACCGCCTTGGCTTCCTGCTGGCGACTGGCCGCCGCGTGGCAGACGATGGCCGGGTCGGCCGGGTCCACCGTCACCTGCGGCGTGTAGGCCGGGTCGGCCAGCAGCAGGTTGAGTTCCGCCAGCGCGGGGGCGTCTGCGTGGCGTGGGTCGTCGGTCAGCGTTTCGATCTGCACCGGCACACCGGCGTCGGCCGCCATGCGGCGCAGGCTGGCCGCCACCGCCTTGGCCCCGCTGAACAGCCCCATGCCGCCGTCCCGGTCCTGCATGCCGTCGCAGCACAGGCAGACCGTCACATCGGCCACCGGCAGCATGGCTGCCAGCAGCGCCCGCTTGGGGGCGTTGAAGGTATCAAATTCGTCAATGTACACCGCGCGCCCGGCGAAGAAGTCCGCGTCCAGATAGCGGGCCGCCAACTGCTGGCGGTCGCCGGGGTCCATGGCCGTCTGGCCCAGCAGTGCTTCATACGCGCCGTAGATCAGCGAAAGTTCCTGCAATTTGTCCCGGTCGGCCCCCGGCGCCAGCGCATAGGACGCGAGCGCCTGCGGGGTGACGCCGGCGCTTTTCAGTTCCTCGATGGTCTGGGCTGCCCGCTCACAGAACGCGGCGGAACGGCGCTGGCGGTTGTAGTAGACCACCTGATCCATCAGGGAATCGACCGCGCGGCGTACCAGCAGCGCCCGCCCGGCTTCGTCCAGCGTGCGCACCGCCGCGCCGCCGTACCGCCGGAGCAGTGCTTCCGCCAGCGAGGTGAAGGAATAGCTTTCCACCCGGGCGGAGAGGGTATCCCCCAGCGTGCGGTAGAGAAGCCCTTCGGTGGAGGAGGTGAACTGTTCCGGCACGATGAGCAGGCTGTTCTCGCCCCGTTCGGCACGGTCGCGCAGTTCCATCCGCATACGGCGGGACTTGCCGCTGCCGGAAGGCCCCAGAAGCAGGTGCAGCATACAAAAACGATCCTTTCTTGACAGAAAAAGAGGGAGCGGGCGCGCCCTTCCCTCTTTTGTACGGTATAAAACAAAGTTTTTTCGCGCGCTCACAGTCCCCGCAGGGCGTCCAGCAGCGCGGAACGGACCTCGAACCGGCCAAAGACCAGCGCGTTTTCCTGCGGCGTGGGGTATTCGGCCGTTGCGCCCGACACACACAGCGCCGGGTACAGCACACAGAACCAGTTGTGGCCCTGCGCTTTGCCCAGTTCCACCCGCAAAGCCTGATAGGACCCGCCGGGCAGGGCGAAGCTGCCGTAGTCCTTCGGTTCAAAATCAAAAGTTTCCAGCCGCAGCACCGCCCGCTGGCCGCTGTGGGTCCTGAGCAGCGCCCCGTCGGCAGCGCGCTGCAGCACAGGCAGCGAACGGTGCAGCGCCTCCACCGCCTGCTGCGGGTCACCGGCTTCGGTCACAGCGGCGGGCAGCGCCGCCAGAATGGCGTCGCGCACCTGCAGCTTGATGAGCTGGTCCTCCAGCGTATCGCTGTTGGCCAGCACGTGCAGGCGGACCGTATCGGCCCGGACCTGCGCCGCCACCTGCGCGCGCCCCGCGAACCACAGTGTAAGTACCACGCTCAACAGGAACCCCAGGCCGACGCCCAGTTCCAGTACGGTTCTTCTCTTGTTTTCCATAGCGCATCCTCCCTTGCAAGGGGAGTATGGGCCAGAAACCAACACCGCAAACAGCGCGGGGAATTTTTACCGCTTCATCGGCCTGCGCACCGTGACGCGCGGGCCGCCGCGGGTGGGGCGGCACAGGTACACCTGCCGGTAGGACTGTTTGAGCGCCGACTGGGCCGCACGGGCCGCGGCTTCGTCCGCAAACACGCCGAACACCGCCGCGCCGCTGCCCGTCATCTGGGCGGTCAGCGCGCCGTTTTCCCGCAGGGCTGCGCAGATGGCAGGCGTTTCCTCCGCGCCGGAACAGTGTTCCAGCGCATTGCCCGCAGCCGCACAGACGGCCCGCAGGTCCTCCGCACGGACGGCCTGTTCCTGGGCTTCACAGTCGGGGTGGACCGGGCTGCCCATGGTGTCGTACCGGGCAAAGGCTTCCGGGGTGGAAACGCCCACGCTGGGCATGACCACCACGAACCAGCAGTCCGGGCAGGGCGGCAGGGCTTTCATCAGATCCCCCACGCCGCGCACGCGGCAGGTGCCGCCCAGCAGGGCAAACGGCACGTCCGCGCCGATGCCTGCGCCGATGGCGCACAGTTCGCTCATGGAAAGGCGGGCGCCGTACAGTTCGTTCAGCCCCACCAGCACGCCCGCGGCGTCGGCGCTGCCGCCCGCCATACCGGCCCGCACCGGCACCCGCTTGTAGACCGTCATGTCCACGCCCGCCAGCAGGCCGGTGTAGTGGAAGAAGGCCAGCGCGGCCTTGACGGCCGTGTTCTTGTCGTTGGCGGGCACAAAGCTGCCCGGCAGCGTCAGGCACAGGTCATCGCTGCGGCGCAGGGTGATCTTTTCATACAGGTCGATGGTCTGCATGACCATGTCCAGATCATGATAGCCGTTGGGCAGCGTGCCCACCACGTCCAGCGAAAGGTTCAGCTTGGCCGGGGCCAGCACGGTGACAGAGCGATATTTCATAGTCGTCCCTCCAGGTTTACAGTCCAGCCGGATCAGGCCCGGCTTTTGCCGCTGCGCGCCAGCGAAACGGCGCACAGCACCGCCGTGACCAGCAGGCCCGCGCCGCCCACCAGCCCGATGAGGTCCGGCCCCACAAAGGGGTCGGCTGCGCCGGACATGAACAGCGCCGACGGCGCGCAGAGATCCAGCGCGTTGAGCGAAGCATGCAGCAGCGCCGCAGGCCAGACCGAGCGGACCCGCAAAAAGATCCAGCCCTGGATGCAGCCCAGCACCGTGCAGAACACGATCATAGCCAGCACCCCGGCCAGCGGGTGGCCCGGGCCGTAGTTGTAGCCCATGGCGATGAACGGCGCGTGCCATACGCCCCAGACGGCCCCGGTCAGCAGGGCGGCCTGCAGCGGCGAAAATTTTTCACACAGTTTGGGCAGCAGGTAGCCGCGCCAGGCAAATTCTTCCCCCAGGCATTGCAGAAGGCCCATCCACGGGTTCACCAGCACCGCCAGGGGCAGCATGACCGCCAACTGCGCGGCGTATTCGGGCAGGGTCTGCACGCCCAGGTCCCGCGCATACACAGACCCCAGCGGATCGAACTGCGCAGGGAACAAAACAAAGAACAGCACCGCGCCCGCATAGGCGATCAGCGGCGTAGCGAACCACGCGAAGGCGTACCGGCGCAGGTTGCCCCGCAGGTGCGGGACAAGGTACAGGTTTTTCCAGCCTTCCCCGGTGACAAGGCGGGTCAGCACCACGCTGGCCGACGGGCTGAACATACACAATACCAGCGCCATACCGTCCTGCTTTTGCGCATACCAGAAGGCGAACAGCGCCAGGAACACCGCCGTGAAAGCGGCAAAGACCAGCAGTTCCCGCCGGGTCCGGGCGGGCAGCGTCTTTTTCCTATCCATTCCGCATCCTTCTTTCCCGCGCCGTCAGACTTTCAGCCAGCCGTTCTCCTGCAGGAAGGCGCGGATGCGCTGCATGGCCGTTTGCAGATGGTCCACGCTGTAGGCGTAGCTGATACGGGCGTAGCCTTCGCCGGAACGGCCGAAAGCATCGCCGGGAACGATAGCCACCTTTTTTTCCCGCAGCAGCCGTTCGCAGAATTCCTGGCTGGTCAGACCGCTGCACTGGATCGAGGGGAACACATAGAACGCCCCGCGGGGGTCAAAGCAGGCCAGGCCCATATCGTTCAGCGTCTTGACCAGGTAGCGGCGGCGGCGGTTGTATTCGGCGCGCATCATCTCGATCTGATCGTCGCAGTGGCTCAGCGCCGCGATGGCCGCGTACTGGCTGGTGGTGGGCGCGCTCATGATGCAGCTCTGGTGGATCTTGGTCATGACCGAGATGATAGGTTCCGGCCCCACCGCATAGCCCAGCCGCCAGCCGGTCATGGCGTAGGACTTGGAGAAGCCGTTGACCACGATGGTCCGCTCGGCCATGTCCGGCAGCGTCGCAAAGGAGATGTGGCGGTCCGGGCCGTAGGTCAGTTCGGAATAGATCTCGTCCGAGAGGACCACCACATTGGTGTCCCGCAGAACGTCCGCGATCTGTTCCAGATCCTGGCGGCTCATGACGGCGCCGGTGGGGTTGTTGGGGTACGGCAGGATCAGCAGCTTGGTGCGCGGCGTGATGGCGGCGCGCAGCTGGTCGGCCGTCAGGCGGAACTCATTTTCCGCCCGGGTGGCGATGGGCACCGGCACGCCGCCGGTCAGTTGGGTGATCGGCTCGTAGCATACAAAGCAGGGTTCCGGGATGATAACCTCGTCCCCCGGCTTGACCAGCGCGCGGATCGCCAGGTCGATGGCTTCGCTGCCGCCCACCGTCACAAGGACCTGCGCCACTTCATAGTGCATGGCGAAGCGGCGCTGCAGGTAGCGGCAGATCTCGGCGCGCAGTTCTTTCAGCCCGGCGTTGGCCGTGTATTTGGTGCGGCCCTGTTCCAGGCTGCGGATGCCCGCGTCCCGCACGCTCCAGGGCGTTTTGAAGTCCGGTTCGCCTACGCCCAGCGAGATGCAGTCCGGCATATCGGCCGCCAGGTCAAAAAACTTGCGGATGCCGGAAGGTCGCATCGCTTTGGCAGCGGGCGAAAGCAGTTCGTCGTAGTTCATCACAGCATCGCCCACTCTCTTTCGTCGGTCTCCTCGGCCAGGTACATCCGGCCGCCGCGCTTGTAGGCGCGCAGCACGAAGCTGGTCGCCGTCGAGATCACGTCATCCAGCGGCGACAGGCGCTTCGCCACAAAGAGGGCGATCTCCTGGAAGCTGCGCCCCTTGATGATGACCTGCAGGTCGTAGCTGCCGCTCATCAGCAGCACGGTGTCCACCTCTTCAAAACCGGCGATGACCGTGCCGATGTCGTCAAAGCCGCGGGATTTGTGCGGGGTCACGCGCAGTTCGATCACCGCTTCCACCAGGCTGACGCCGGCGCGTTCCCAGTCCACCAGCGCCTCATAGCCGCGGATATATCCCTTGGCGGCGGCCTCGTCCATCATGGCCGCGACCTCCTGCGGCGTTTTGTCCATCATGGCGGCGATATCCTCGATGGGCATACGGGCGTTCTTTTCCAAAATGTGAAGCAATTCTTCCATAGTGGCACACCTCTTTATGTAGAATGCTTTGATTATACCACAACTGCGCCGGGATTGCACCAGATTTTTGTTCCTGCACGCAAAAGGACCCCCGCGCCGGGGCGCGGGGGGTCCTTATAAGCATACCGTTTGCGGGTCCGGGTCAGCCCACCGTATTGTCTGCGGCGTCCTCATCCCCGGAAGCTGCGTCTGAATCCGCTTCGCCGCCGCCTTCATCGGCGGAAGATGCTTCACCGTCACCTGACGAAGCATCGCCGTCCGTGGAAGCAGCGTCCTCCGCCGGCGGTTCCTCGCTCTGGCTTTCCAGCTCGGCTGCTTCCGCCGGTTCGGTGGCCGCTTCCTCCGGCGCCGGGGTGGCGGTGGCACCCATGGCGGCGTTCAGCTGGTCCTCCACCATCGTCTGGGTATCCTGCGAGAGCGCGTTCGTGGGGGTCGGCGTCGGGGTGGACACCACCTCCATCTTGCTTTCCTGCAGGGCGGTGAGGTACCAGTCGCGGTTTTCGCCGCGGGTAAAGACGTAGTCCATGTACTTGACGGGGTCCGTCGGGGCCGTCAGGGCCAGTTCGCCGCTGAGGCTGTTGCTGGTGGTGGGGATATAACCCACCGTGACGTACCGTTTGCCGCCGGAGGTCGAGATCTTGACCACTTCCGGCGTGTACTGCGCCACCGAGCTGGTGACCGGCACGAGGTAGCATTGCTTTTCCTCATTGTACTGGTACACAAATTCGTCGGTGGTAAAGCTGCCGTCGCTGACGGGGTAATCCGGCCCCAGCAGGTTGGCGATGTAGGTGTCGATCTCCAGCTTGGGGATCATGGCCGAGCCGGTGTCCGGGTCGCGCTCATACTGGTCCAGGCTGCCGCCGCTGCTCTGCACTTCGTACACGGTGCCCCAGATGGCGGCCTGTTTGAATACGCCGGGGTCCACCGTGCTCACATCGTCAAAGGGCAGCGGGTCCAGCATGACCATACCGTACAGGCGGTCGGCGTATTCCTGGCGGCGGTCGGAATCGTCCAGCACGCTCTGGATCGCGCCCACCACCCAGCCAAGGACCGTGAACAGGCCGATCAGGGCCAGCAGCAAGGCCGCCGCGCCCAAAATCTGCCGCGCCAGACGGCGGCTGTTGCGGATTTGTTCTTCTCTGTAATTTGCCATAATGGGTCGTGGAACTCCTAAAACCGTGCGGACGCAGGGCCCGCGTTTTCGCAGCGCAGATGGGGTTTACTTGTTTTTATACATCTGCTCGTAATATTTCTGGTAGTCGCCGCTGGTCACATGCTCCATCCATTCGGGGTGCGCCAGATACCAGTCGATGGTCAGGACGATGCCCTTCTCGAACGGGGTCTCGGGGTACCAGCCCAGGTCGTTCTTGATTTTGGTGGGGTCGATGCCGTAGCGGCGGTCGTGGCCCAGGCGGTCCGCCACATGGGTGATGAGTTCCTCGCTGATGCCCTCATCCTTCAGGCGGTCATGGAGCTGGGCGATCACGGTCTTGACGATGAAGATGTTGGGGCGCTCGTTGTGGCCGCCCACGTTGTAAACTTCGCCGTCCTTGCCATCCGACGCCACCATGTCGATGGCCTTGCAGTGGTCCATGACATACAGCCAGTCACGGATCTGCATGCCGTCGCCGTACACCGGCAGGTTCTTGTGCTGCTTGGCGTTGTTGATGAGCAGCGGGATCAGCTTTTCGGGGAACTGGTAGGGGCCGTAGTTGTTGGAGCAGCGGGTGATGTTCATGGGCATGCCGTAGGTGTCGTGGAACACCTTGACGAACATATCGGCGCTGGCCTTGCTGGCCGAGTAGGGGCTGTGGGGGCACAGGGGCGTGGTCTCCATAAAGTAGCCGTCGGGGCCCAGCGCGCCGTACACTTCGTCGGTGGACACCTGCAGGTACTTCTTGCCCGCCTTCCAGGTCTTGGCCGCGGCGTCATACCAGGCGTCCTTGCAGCACTGCAGCAGGTTGACGGTGCCCAGCACGTTGCTCTCCACAAAAATTTCGGGGTTCTTGATGCTGCGGTCCACGTGGCTCTCGGCCGCGAAGTTGATGACGTAGTCGGGGTCATACTTGGCGATCAGGTCGGCGACCAGCGCCTTGTCGCAGATATCGCCCTGCACGAAGATGTGGCGCGCGTCGCCCTCCACATCCTTCAGGTTCTCCAGGTTGCCGGCATAGGTCAGCTTGTCCAGGTTCACCAGGCGGATGTCCTGGTATTTTTCCAGCATATAGTGGACAAAGTTCGATCCGATAAAACCGGCGCAGCCGGTAACGAGGTAAGTTTTCATGATTTATTCTCCGTTCCAGTCAGCAAAGAAATCTTTCAGGGCTTCGCGCCAGTCGCGCATCTCGTCCCCCACCGTGCAGCGCAGCATGCGGTTTTCCAGCGCGCTCCAGGCGGGGCGGTTGGCGCTTTCGGGGTGGGCGGCCGCATACTCGGCGCTGGTGCAGGGCACGACCTTGCAGGCAAGGCCCGCTTCCTGCATGATGGCGGCGGCAAAATCCGCCCAACTGCAGATGCCGTTGCCCGTGCAGTGGTAAATGCCGTAATCATGGCTGACGCTGAGTTTGAGGATATGGTACGCCAGGTCCACCGCGTTGGTGGGGTTGCCCAACTGGTCGTTGACGACGGTGATCTGCTCATGGGTCTTGCCGAGATTCACCATGGTCTTGACAAAGTTTTTGCCGTAACGGCTGTAGAGCCAGGCCGTGCGCACGATGATGTGGCGGCGGCAGAAGTTGCGGACGTACTGTTCGCCCAGCAGCTTGGTCTGGCCGTAGGCTGAAATGGGCGCGGGCTGCGCACATTCATCCAGCGGGATGCCGCCGTTGGGCGTGCCCGGGAACACATAATCGGTAGACACATGGATCAGGCGGGCGTTGACCTTCTCGCAGGCAAGGGCCAGATTGCGCGGGCCGATGGCGTTGACGGCAAAGGCCACATCGCGGGACGTTTCGCACCCGTCCACATTGGTGATCGCCGCGCAGTTCACCACCGTGTCGGGCTGGTGGCGGCGGATATAGTTGATCGTCGCTTCCCGGTCGGTGATGTCCAGTTCATCCACATCCACGGGCAGGACCGTGGCCTTGCGCAGGCGTTCGGGCAGCGGCCCCAGGACACAGCCCTCCGCCGCGAGCTGCCGCTGCAGTTCGGTCCCCAACTGGCCGCGGCATCCCGTAATCAAAATCTTCATCGCAATCCCTCTTCAATCAGTACAGCAGTTTATCGTCTGCCACATTCTTCAAGTGCATGCCGTAGGGCGATTTGCCGTAGCGCGCGGCGCTTTCCAGCAGTTTTTCCTTGCTGATCCAGCCGTATTTGTAGGCGATCTCTTCCGGCGCGGAGATCTTGATACCCTGCCGCTGCTCGATGGTCTGCACAAAGGTCGCGGCTTCCACCAGGGAATCCATCGTGCCGGTGTCCAGCCAGGCATACCCGCGGCCCAGAAGCTGCACGTCCAGCTTGCCTTCCTGCAGGTACATTTCGTTCAGCGTGGTGATCTCCAGTTCGCCGCGGGCGCTGGGGCGGACCTTCTTGGCCATCTCGACCACGTCTTTATTGTAGAAGTACAGGCCGGTGACCGCATAGTTGCTCTTGGGTTCAGCCGGTTTTTCTTCGATCGAAGTGGCGCGGCCGTCCTTGTCGAACGCCACGACGCCGAATCGCTCGGGGTCGTTGACGTAGTAGCCGAACACCGTGCAGCGCCCGGCCTCCGCGTTGGCGGCGGCGGCTTTCAGGCGCTTGGAGAAACCGGCGCCGTAGAAGATGTTATCCCCCAGCACCATGGCGCAGCAGTCGCCCTGGATGAACTCCTCCCCCAGAAGGAAAGCCTGGGCCAGACCGTCGGGGCTGGGCTGGACCTTGTACTGCAGATGCAGGCCGTACTGGCTGCCGTCCCCCAGCAGCGCCTCGAACCGGGGCGTATCGGTGGGGGTAGAAATGATCAGAATGTCCTGGATACCCGCCAGCATCAGGGTGGACAGCGGGTAATAGATCATCGGTTTGTCATACACAGGCAGCAGCTGTTTGGAGGTGACCATCGTCAGCGGGTACAGTCTTGTGCCGGCTCCTCCGGCAAGGATAATCCCTTTCATCGTTACAACTCCTTCGTACACAAAGCACCGTGCGCGCCGCCCATCCCACGGGGAAAGTCCCCTTCGGGCATAATCTCACACAATATTGAAATTATTATAGCGCATTTGCGCCCCCCGCGCAAGGGGAAAATCCCGGCGGCCGGTGCGGCGCGGGCGGCGGGCCCCCGCACGGGCGGGCGCAGCCCTTCGCCCGGCCGGTTTTTTGACGCTTTGGCATGGCCTGCCCACCGCACCCCGGCGCGTTTTTCGGCGTGCGGAATATGCCGCCGCGCTGGGTTTTGTTTCCAGTTTGTCATCTTTTTCTTACGAACGCTTGACGCAGGGCATACCATATGATAGAATATACGCAGTGTAATTGTCGATGGTCCGCGGACCGTCTGGAAGAATACGTTCTGAACTTTGAATCTTTTTGAAACTTTAAGGAGGCGTTTTCTCTTTGAAGCGCTTTTTATGTGCGGCGTTTTTTATCGCGCTCGTGGCCTTGCTGGCTGCCTGCGGGGTGTTGAACCGGACCGACAGCACGGTCCAGGCTACGGCCACCCCCACCAATTTTACTTCCCGCACCCAGGAAGATGAGCCGGTCACCGCTCACGAAACATCCGCCAAGGTGGATGTGGTAACGGCCCAAAGCCGCCAGACGCCCGCTGCCACATCTGCGCCGGAGCAGCAGGACCAGACCCCCACCCCCGCCACCGGGGATATGCCGGTATTGTATCTGGCCGGGGTTGTCGGCCTGATTTTGATCTGTTCGGCCGGGCTGCTGATGCTGCGCAGGATCTGATGAAGTTGAAACGCCCCTTTTCCGGGGCGTTTTTATTTTGTGCCCGGCGGGCAGGGAGGTGAATCACGCCGATGGCGAAACGATACCGCAGACTGCATGGCGATACCGCCTACTATCCTTTTGCGGCCCGCACCGGGCTGCGCGCCAAACAGCGCCGCCATGCCCGCCGCCTGCGCCGGGCCGGCGCCGTGGTACTGCTGCTGGCCGCCGCGCTGCTGGTACGGCAGACGGTCTTCCGCGGCGGGCAACCCGAACCGCCCGCCGTTCTTCCCGCCGCGGCCCAGACCGCTACCGGGGAGAGCGCCCGCGTGACCGTACAGCCGGTATCTGCCACACGGGATGCCCTGGCCCAGACCGAAGCCGCCGACGCGGACGCCCGCGCCACGCCGGAAGCCGCGCCCACCCCCGCGCCGTCCCAGACCGCCCGCGTGCTGCCCGCCTACCGGGAACTGTACGAGGAGAACACCGACCTGGTGGGCTGGCTGCGGGTCGAGGGGGCCGATATTGACCTGCCGGTGGTGCAGACCCCCGGCGACAACGAATACTACCTGCGCCGGGGCTTTGACGGCTACTACGCCACCGGCGGCACGCTGTTTTTGGACGAACGGTGTTCCATCGCGCCGGAGGACCCGACCGCCGACTGGCTGATCTACGGCCACAACATGAGCGACGGTTCCATGTTCGGCTGCCTGACCCGCTACCGGGAGGAAGCCTTCTGGCGCGAACACCCGACCTTCACCTTTGACACGATCTACGAAGCCGGAACCTGGCAGATCGTTGCCGCGCTGGATACCACGCTGGGGGCTGACGAACTGCCCTACTACACCTTCTTCGACGCGGACAACAAGCTGGAATGGGAGCAGCGGGTGGACGCCATCCTGGACCTGGCGCTGTACGATACCGGCGTGCGGCCGGAATACGGGCAGCAGCTTTTGATCCTTTCCACCTGCGGCGACCACCGCCCCAACACCGACACCCGCTTTGCCCTGCTGGCCGTGCGGATGGAAGAATGAGCATTTCGGCTCTTGCATTTTGCCGGTGAATCGGCTATGATGTTGCAAGACCTGTATATGTATATGAAAGGAGTTTTTGCTGTATGGCAGAATTTACCTACGAGATCACCGAACGCATCGCGGTGCTTTCCACCAACGCACGGGGCTGGGAGCGCCAGCTCAATATGATCAGCTGGAACGGCAATCCCCCGAAGTACGACATCCGCGACTGGTCCCCCGACGGCAGCCGCATGGCGAAGGGCATCAGCCTGACGGCGGAGGAACTGAAATCCCTGCGGGACATCCTCAACGATCTGGAACTGTGAGGCAGCCATGGAAGACTACCACGCCCAATTTGTGGAGATCTACACCAAAAACATCACCCGCCCCGGCGCCGACCGCCTGCTGAACTGGCTGGAAACGACGGACTTTTTCACCGCGCCCGCCTCCACCCGTTTCCACGGGGCCTGCGAGTACGGGCTGGTCATGCACAGCATCAACGTTTACCACGCCATGATGCAGCACTTTTTCACCGAGGGCGAGAACGCCGAAAGCTACGCCATCTGCGGGCTGCTGCACGACCTGTGCAAAGCCAATTTTTACAAGGTCAGCACCCGCAACGTGAAAAACGACGCCACCGGCCAGTGGGAGAAAGTCCCCTTCTACCAGGTGGCGGACCAGTTGCCCTACGGCCACGGCGAGAAGAGCGTGTACCTGATCGAACATTTCATGCGGCTGAAAACGGCGGAGGCCGTGGCCATCCGCTGGCACATGGGCGGTTTTGACGACGCGGTGCGCGGCGGCAGTTTTGCCGTCAGCGACGCCTACAACACCTACCCGCTGGCGGTCAAGCTGCACATCGCCGACCTGACTGCCACCTACCTGATGGAACAGGGCACCAGCAGCGTGGAAAACGGCCACCCCAAAAGCAAATAGCCCTCCAAGCCAATCTGCCCCGCCGGGTTCCCGGCGGGGCAGATCTTTGTTTATCAGGCTTTACCGGGGCAGCGTCACCGTCCACTCGGCCAGCAGGGGCAGGTCCTCGCGGTTTTTATCCACGAAGCGGACGGTCAGTTCCGCCGCGCCCTCGGGCGCCGCGTCCAGATAGGCACGGAACACCGACGTCCCCCCCTCCTCAGTGCGCAGTTCTTTGGCAGGTTCCAGGCTGGCGCCGTCCGCGGTGAACACCTGCAAAGCCGGACTCACGCCGTTCTCCTGCGGGGCGACGGAATAGGTCACGCAGGTCTCGCCGGGCGTTGCGGCGACGCTTTGCAGCGTTATGCCGTTTTGGCTCCCCGCGCTGAAAGTTCCCGTCCGGGTGAGGGTCTCGTTTGCCGACGCCGTAAAGGACAGCGCGTAAATGCCGTTCAGCGGGGTCTGCTGCGGCTCGCCTTCCCCGCTGTACACGACCCCCACCAGATCGGACAGCGTGATCTCCGCCTGCATATCCTGCGTATTGCCGGTATAGCCCGCCAGGTCATAGTCCAGTTCGCAGACGAAGGTGTGGTCGTCCTGCTTGCTGAAGCGGGGCAGCATGTCGCAGGAGACGGGCTGCCCGTTGAGGGTCACGCCGCCGTACAGGGCGTTGGCTTCCGCTTCGGTGGCCGTTTCGTCCAGCAGCGGCGGGTCGATGGTCACGGCGTCGAAACCGGCCAGGCTGTCATCCTCCGCCGTCAGGACCAGGCCCACCCGCAGATACAGTTCATCGCAGTAGATCTGGCGCAGGCTGAGTGTATAGGTTTCCGGGGCAGCACGTCCCGCTATCCCGGCATCCCCGTCCTGCTGGGCCAGCATCGCCTGGGGGGCTTCCCCCGGCTGGGATTCGGGGGCGTTCTCCGCCTGTAGCTGGGCAGGCTGGGCGTAGCCGCTCACCTGGTCGCTCTGCAGCCAGGCTTTGGGCTGTTCATTGATGTAGGCGAACACATTGCCCAGAAGGGGCAGCCCTTCCGCCAGGGCGGGGTTGACGCCGTTGATCCCCACCAGCAGCAGCGCGCAGGCCGCGCCGCCGGCCAGCACCTTGCCAACGGCCGCCCAGCGGTGCCGTGCCCGGCGGCTGTGGCGGCGCTTTTCGGCGCGCTTTACGCGGCCCACCACCGTGCGGGTCAGACGGTCCATCTCTGCGCCGGTAAGGGGCTCCGACCCGCAAGGCAGGTCGTTCAATTCCTGCATCAGATCATGCTCGTCATACATGGGTGATTCCTCCTTCACGCAGTTGGATGCGCAGCCGGTCCCGGCCGCGGCACAGGCGGGTATTCACGTTGGCTACGCTCAGGCCCAGCGCGGACGCGATCTCCTTGCTGGACTGCATCAGATAATATTTTCGCAGGAAAATTTCCCGGTCGGGCGGCCCCATGGCGGCCACCAGCGCCCCCACCAGGTCGGTGGCTTCGCCCCCGGTCTCCGGCGGCAGGTCGGCCAGGGTACGCGCCATTTCGTCGGTCAGGGGCACTTCTTCCCGGCGGCTCAGGGCGCGGTAGCGGTTGATGCCCATGTTGCGCGCCGTAACGATCAGCCAGGCCCGCACCGGGATCTGCCCGTCGCGGATCTTCCCGGCGTTGCGCCACAGCGCCACAAACACATCGGCCATACATTCTTCCACATCATGTTCCCTACCGGGAAGGATGCGCCGCAGAATGCCCCGGACCAGCGCGGCATAGTCCCGCATGGCCCAGTGCAGCCCCGTTTCCGGGTCTGTCAGGATTGCCTGGGCCAGACTGGGCGTGACGATGCTGTTCATACCATCTCCTCCTTTGGAATCCCTTCATTCTGGTAAACAAATCCTGGAAACGGATTCTTACAAAAAACGCCGAAAAAAACACAAAAAAGCCGCCCCGGTCAAAGCCGGGACGGTTTTGTGCTGAAATATAGTCCTCACCCCTGCTCCTGGTCGTGGATCTTGTCGATCTCGTCCTGAAGCATCTGGGAGATGGGATGCCGCGCATTGCGCAGCCTGCGGCTGCCGGGTTTGGGCGGGGGCGGCGCGGCGCGATGGGAACGCACCGGCTGCGCGGTCGCCTTGACCCGGAACTGGGGCGCGGCAGGTTTGGGGGCAGCCGGCGGTTCGGGCATTTCCGCTTCAGGGGCCGCCCATTCGGGGTTGCCCTGGGCGAAATCGCGCATTTCGGTGCCCAGTTCCTTCAACTCGGCTTCAGTATCATCCAAAGCCTTGTAGATGGCCTGGGTCAGCCCGTCCAGGTCCAGGGCGGCGGCGCTCAGCCGCTGGTCCACCCGGGCCAGACGGTCCCGCACCAACATGACACCGGCCGCGATGCCGCGGGCGTTTTCCGCCATGCGGCTTTTCTGGGTGTCGGCCTGCTGTTTCAGTTCTTTTTCTGCGCTTTCGGCGTAGAGCTGCGCGTCGGCCAAAATTTTGCAGGCTTCCATCCGCGCTTCCCGGATCGCGTCCGGCGTGGGGGCGGCCGCCGTGCCCGCCTGCCTTGCGGTGGTCAACTGCTTTTGCAGATCTTCCACCTGCTGCTGCAGGTCATGGCACTTCAACTGCCAGATATTGGCGTTCTTCTGGCTTTCCTGCTGGCCGGTCTGGTATGTATCCACCTGCTTTTGCAGGGCCTCCAGCTGGTCCTCCCCCTCGCGGCACTTGGTCTCCGCTGCGTCCGCGCGCTGGTTGGCCGCGTCCACCTCGGCCTGCAGCGCCGCGATATGACTGTCGGAGTCACTGCGCGCCCGGCGCAGCGATTCCAGTTCGGATTCGAGTTTGTGCAGCTTCTGCTCGTACTCCATTTGGCGCTGCTGGCTTTCGTCGGCCAGCGCGTTCATGTAGGCCAGCACATCGTTTTTATTGAATCCCATCCATTCGGAGCGGAAGCCCCGTTCCTGAATGCTTTTTGTATCAGATGGCATGGCGTTTTACATCCTCTCGCGGCAAATGGAAAAATCAGGAACGCTTGTTCAAGATGCTGAGCAGGTCGTCGAAATAATCGCCGTCATCCTCCTCTTCCTCCGGCGCGCTGGCGCTGGTGCCCACAGGGGTATCCACGCCCGTGCTGAAGGACTGGGTAAAGATGGGGTTGGGCATCACAGGGTTGATGTCCGGCGCGGCGGGTTTGGCAGGCTCAGCCGGCTGCGCAGCCTCGGCGGGCTGGGTCGTGGCGGCGCGCTTGGCGTCCACATGGGCCTGGATGGGCTCGTCGATCTCCGGCGTGCTCTCGAAGCCGGTGGCCACGACGGTAATGCTCATCTCGTCGCTCAGGCGCTCATCAAAGGCAGTACCCCAGATGATGTTGGCATCGGGATGGGCGGACTGGGTGATCATGGAAGCGGCGGTCTCCACATCGTCCAGGCCGATGTCGGGGCTGGACGTGATGTTGATGATGACGCCGCGCGCACCGGCGATGCTGGTCTCCAGCAGCGGGCTGGAGATGGCCGCCTTGGCCGCGTTCTCCGCCTTGCCGGCGCCCTTGGCGACGCCGACGCCCATGTGGGCGAAGCCGGCGTCCTTCATGATGGAACGCACGTCCGCGAAGTCCAGGTTGATGAAAGCCGGGATGTTGATCAGGCTGGAGATGCTCTCGACGCCCTGGCGCAGCACGTTGTCGGCCGCCTCAAAGGCGTTCATCAGGGTGATGCGCTCCTGGCTGATGAGCTTCAGACGCTCGTTGGGAATGACGATCAGAGAGTCCACGTGCATCATCAGGGAAGCGATGCCCTGCTCCGCCAGGCTCATCTTGCGCTTGCCTTCAAAGGCGAAGGGCTTGGTCACGATGCCGACGGTCAGGATGCCCAGGTCATGGGCAGTCTCCGCCACCACGGGCGCGGCGCCCGTGCCGGTGCCGCCGCCCATACCGGCGGTGATAAAGACCATCTGCGCGCCCTTCAGCGCGTTGGAAATCTCGTCCTTGCTTTCTTCGGCGGCACGCTGGCCGACCTCGGGGTCCGCACCGGCGCCGCGGCCTTTGGTGAGCTTGGCGCCCAGCTGGACCTTCTGCGTAGCTTTGGAGTTGAGCAGTGCCTGCTGGTCGGTGTTCATCGCAACGAACTCGACCCCCGACAGACCGGACTCCACCATGCGGTTGACAGCGTTGCCGCCGCCACCGCCTACGCCGATGACCTTGATATTGGTCACATTTTGCATTTCTTCGTCGAGAACGAATGCCATGTGTGTATCCCCCTAAAGTGTGAAAGTGTCAGCGGATCTGTCACGTGCAGTCCCAAAATGGGCGCACTGACCCGTGATTTTTTACCTATAACTGTCTATTAGGATAACAAATTTCCCGCACAATTTCAATACCCGCAAAGAAAAATCGCAAAAAAATGCCGCCGCGTCTGCAAGTTCCACCAAGTGATCAGGGGGTATGGGCAAATTCTTTGGTACAAACGTAGAATTTTATCGCCTTTATTCGCCGGCCTGCTGGCGGATGCACTGCCCGCCCAGCCGCGCCAGGTCGCCGGGCAGGTCCGCATAGCCGCGCCGGATATGCCCGGGGTCCCGCAGAACGGTCGTGCCCCGCGCCGCCAGCGCGGCCACCAGCAGCGCCGCCCCGCCCCGCAGGTCCGGCGCCGTGACACGGGCCGAATGCAGCCGCGCCCCGCCCGCGATGCGCAGCATGCGCCCCCTGGCCGTGCAGTCCGCCCCCATGGCCGCGAACCCTTCCGCGCAGGAAAAGCGGTTGGCGAACAGGTGGTCGTAGATCTCGCTGGGGCCTTCGGCCTCCAGCAGCACGGCGGCGGCCAGGGGCGCGGTATCGGTGGCGAAGGCGGGCCAGGCGTTGGCATACAGATGCTGCCCGCCGCGCAGGGGCCGGTCCGGGTCGCGGGCCAGTTCCACCGTATCCGCGCCGGGGCGCACCTCCACGCCGCAGCTTTGCAAAAAGTCCAAAAACGCGCGGTAGTAGCGCGGCGCGCAGCCGTTCACCGTGATCTGCCCGCCCGCGGCCGCCACCGCCGCCGCATAGGTGGCCGCGGCGATGCGGTCCGGCACCGGCGTATAGGCGACGCCGTTCAAGGTCTGCCGCCCCCGCACGACGATGACCGGCGTGCCCTCGCCGGTGATCTGTGCCCCGCAGGCGCGCAAAAACCGCGCCAGGTCGCAGACTTCCGGCTCACAGGCCGCGCCCCGCAGCACCGTGGTGCCCATGGCGCAGCAGGCCGCCATCAGCAGCGTGGCCGTGGCCCCCACGCTGGGCAGGCGCAGCGTGAAGTCCGTGCCCCGCAGCGGGCCGAAGCGCCGCAGCGTGACGGCTTCGCCTTCCAGTTCGACCTGCGCCCCCATGGCCGCCAGCCCCGCCAGATGGATATCCACCGGCCGGGGGCCAAGACGGCACCCGCCCGGCAGGGGCAGCCGCACCATACCCGCGCGGCAGAGCAGCGGTGCCAGATAAAACACCGAACTGCGCATGGCCCCCGCCAGCGCAGGCGGAATCTCGCCACAGAGGGCGGCCGCCGGTATCGGCAGCGTACACAGGTCCGGCCCGTGGCGCGACGCCCCGGCCCCCACCGCCTGCAGCAGCGCCAGGCTGGTATCCACATCGGCCAGGTCCGGCACGCCGCGCAGGCAGCACGGACCGCCGCACAGCAGGGTGGCCGCCAGCAGCGGCAGCACACTGTTTTTGGCGGCGGCCGGTCGTATGGTCCCGTGCAAGGTATGCCCGCCGGTAATCGTGATCGTCTGCATGATGGCCCCCTTTTGCACCGCAACGGAAAAAGGCGCGCGGCGCATCCCGCACCGCGCCCCTGCGCCGCCGGGTCCTGCCCTGCGGCGCCGCGCTGCTTTACTGTGCATGTTTGTCTTACTACTTTATATATTGAGGTCCGCGGCCCGATATGCCCGCCTTTACAGCAGCACCGGCTGGACCTGCACCCCGCGCAGCGCGCCTTCCAGCGCGTCCGGCAGTTGGGAGAAGTCGCTTTTCAGGCTGCACGGCTTTTTATAGCTGTCATCCTGTCCGAAGGGCACAAAATAATAGTGGCGGCGCTGCAGCAGGGTCGCCAGCGCCGGCGCGCTGCCCGAAAGCCCGTCGTTGGTGGACGGCGCCAGCACCACGGGCCGCCCGATACGCAGCAGGCTTTTGGCCGCCAGCGTCACCGGGGTGGAGCTGATCCCCGCCGCCAGCAGCGCCATCGTGGTGCCGGTGGCCGGAGCGATCACGAGCGCCTGGGCCATATGCCGGGGGCCCAGCGGCTCCACCTCCTGCAGGGTCGTGAGCGGCGCGTGGCCAGTCATCTCCCGCAACGTCTGCCGCAGCCCGCTGGCTGTGCCGAAGCGCGTGTCCTGCGTTGCGGCGCTGGCGCTGAGGATGGGCAGCACCTTCCACCCACGGCTGCAAAGGGCCTCCACCTGCGGCAATACAGCCGAAAAACTGCAAAAGCTGCCGCACAGCGCAAACGCTACGGTGCGCGGCGCTTCCCTGTCCAGATCCCACTTCATACCGGTTCCCCCCTGTCTTGCAGCAGATGCAGCACGGCCCGGGCGGTCAGCGCACCGGCCGTACAGGGCGCGTACCGCCCCGGCAGCGCCGAAGCCAACTGCGCACGGATGCCCAACTGCTCTGCGGATGCGAAATCCACCCCGCCCGGACTGCTGGCCAGATCGACCACCAGCGCCCCGCGCGGCAGCTTTTGCAGCAGCGCGCGGGGCAATACCGGCGCGGGGATCGTATTGATGACGGTATCGAACTGCGGCAGGCAGCCGGGCAGGGCGTCCAGCGGTTCGGCACAGCAACCCGCGCCCCGGGCTTCGGCCCGCTGTTCCGCGCTGCGGGCCGCCACCGTCACCTCCGCGCCCAACAAAACCAACCGCTGCGCCAGCGCGCGGGCGACCCGCCCGTAGCCCAGCACCAGAAAGCGGCTCTCCCACACGGTGCGGCGGCGAAGTTCCAAAAGCAGCGCCAGGCAGCCTTCCGCCGTGGGGATGGCGTTGAGGGCCTCCAGCTCCGGATACGCAAAGTAATCCACCAGGGGCAGGTCCGCTTCCCGGGCCGCCCGCTGTAATGGTGCGCCGGGACGCCCGGCCAGCAGCAGCGTGCCGGGGCGCACCGCCTGCAGAATGCGCGCCGTTTCGTCGTTGATCCGCTGCTGCGCCGCCGGGAACAGCACCCAGTCGGCCCAGGCAGCATCCGACGCATCCACCACGCGGTAGCCCGCCGCGCGCAGCGCATCGGCCGCGGCCTGCTGCCGCAGGCTGCGCCCTGCCACACAAAAGGTTTTCGACATCGCATTTCCCCCTTTCGTTGGGCCATACTATGCCCGCGGCGGGCCGGGGCGTTCCTGCGGCGCGGCGCAAAAGGCGGCCCCGTTTCCCGCAGAGGAACGGGACCGCCAGCCGCAAACAAAACAGCCCCCCGGCAGCATGGCCGGAGGGCTGTAAGCATATTTTTCAGTTTTGTGCAGTTTTCAGCGGGGATCAGTAGTACCGAAGCGCGTTGCACTGGCCGCGCCAGACCTGTACCGGGTCGATGGGGACCGTGCCGATGCGCATTTCGGCCACCGTGATGCGGCCGCAGGTGCCGAGTTTCTGCCCCTGCGTGAGAGTGTCGCCTTTCTTGACGCTGACATCCCGCAGGTCGTAGAAGATGCTCTTGACGCCCGCGCCATGGTCGATCACCAGCGTGTACCCCAGGTCGCCGCCCAGGTCCTGCGCCAGAAGCACGGTGCCGTCGGCGGGAGCGATCAGCGATTCGCCGGAGGAAGTGTTCAGCACTACGTTGGTGGCCGTGCGGCCGCCCGCGCCGGTATTCGTATCGCGTTCGCTATAGCTGCGGCCCACATACTCGGTCGTGCCGAAAGCCAGCCGCACATCCAGCGAATTGAGGAAAGGCTGGACGAAGCCGCTGTTGCTCCAGGCAAGGGTATCTGCGCCGGTCTTGAACAGGTTCTGCACCGTGGCGGGCAGGTCCTTTGTGCCGATATAGGGCGCGGTGAGCTGCGAGTCGGAGTAATAGTCCTTGTACTGCCACTCTTCGGCCTGGATCTCGACTTCAAAAGTCTTGGTATAGCCGCCCGCCCGAACGGTCAATTCCTGCGTACCGGCGGCCGCGTTCCAGGGGATCGGGATATAGCAGACCCAGCCCGTGCCCGAGGGGAAGAAGCCCGGATTTTCCAGCTTGGTGGTGAGCACCGGCGGCTGGCCGTCCATCGTTTCGCCCACGCGGACCGCCAGCGCGCTGCCCTGCGTCACCTTTTCCGAAGAAAGCTGGATCGACGGTTCGATCCCCACCGTAAAGGTGAAGCGCCAGGTCTGGCTGCCGGTGACCGTAGTTTCGCCCGGGACCTTGCTGGCGTCGCTGTAGACCGTCAGTTCGGCCGTATATGCGCCGTTGGCGGCAAAGCGGAAAGCGGCGAAATCCTTCGTGTCACCCTCATAAACCGTTGCGCCGGTGCTGTCCGTGACGGTCAGTTCATCCCGGTAGCCGGAGGGCGAAACGGTGAAATCCGGCGAGACCTGATCCACCGTTTCTTCCAGCGCCACCGGCGTGCTGCTGAGCGTGTCGGCGTAAGTGCGTTTGAAGAGATTGCCCACGACGGGGACCTTCCACTTGTAGGCGGCGGGTTCCACCGCCTGCCCGTCGAAGGTCACTTCGATGCGGGGCACCATATCCGGGGTGGCGTTGCCGTACAGCCACGCCACACCGCAGCCGGAAATGACCAGCACGATGAACAGCACCAGCAGCAGCCATTTGGCTACGCCGGACAGGCCGCTTTGCAGCCCGGTCGCCAGCGGGGCGGAGTCTTCCTCCCCGTCAGAGGTATCGTCCCCTTCGGCGTTTTCTTCGGCGGGCGCGTCCTCGTCCGCGTCGGGTATCTCTTCATCCACCTGGGCCATGATCTGCTCAATGGAGAGCTGCACGGTCCGGGTCATATCGGAAATGCGCTTTTCTTCTTCCTCGGAGAGTTCTTCCTCGTCCTCGCCGTCCTCCGGCGCGGGTTCCTCCCCTTGCGCAGCGATTTCCGCGCTGGATTCCGTTTCGGGCTGTTCTGCCGGTTCGGAAGTTTCGGCAGCTTCCGCTTCGGGCGCAGATTCCGTTGCTGACGGTTCCGCCGGTTCGGCAGGTTCGGGCTGTTCCGGCGCGGCTTCTTCCGCAGAAGCGACCGTTTCCGGGGTTTCCGGTTCCTCCGGGGCTTCCTGTTCCGATCGTTCCGTTTCCGGCTGCGGGTCCGCCGAAGTTTCCCGCGGTGGTTCCACGGTGTTCTCCGCTTCGACATTCTCGGCAGGTTCGGCAACTCCCGTTTCGGGCGCAGATTCCGTTGCAGACGGTTCCGCCGTTTCGGCGGGTTCGGGCTGTTCCGGCGCGGATTCTTCCGCAGAAGCGCCCGTTTCCGGGGATTTCGGGGCTTCCGGCGCAGCCTGTTCCGTTTCCGGCTGCGGCGCCGGGGTCACAGCGGGGCCGGCGCTGCCTGCTTCGGGGGCAGACGGCGCTTCCTTTGGCTTCTCCTTCGGTTCCTCAGGCCCGGTCACGGGCTGTTCACGCCCCTCGCCGGCCGGGCGCGGCACAGCCGCCGTCCCCCGGTCCGTATTCTTTTTTCTGCGGCGGCGACGCCGGTTCTTTCCCTGTTCCGGCGCGGCCGCCCTGTTCTCTTCTTGCATAATATACGCCACTCCCCCTGGGATCTGCTGAAATCAAAAACCAAAGATCCCATGCCTGTTCATGTATAATCGCGGGATCGCCCGGTTATTCCGATTCACGGAATTGCAGGCCGCTGTTGCCGCCCATCGCTTTTTCCGGGTCCACCGATTTATTGCCGATCCGCAGTTCATAGTTCAGATCATGTGCATCGCCTGCAGTTCCCACCGCGTCGCCGGTAGAGACCTTCTGCCCGACCTCCACGGAGATTCCCTCCAGGCCGAACAGATAGCTCTTTACGCCGCAGCCGTGGTCGATGACCACTGTGCCGCCGGTCAGCGTCAGGTTGCCCGCATAGACGACCTCGCCGCTCTGGGGCGCGGTGATGGTCTCGCCCGCTGCCACGTCATAGGTCAGCCCGGTGGACTGGCCGTTGCGCTGCCCGTCCACCATATAGATCTGGCCGTAGGCGCAGGTCATGACCGACGTGCTGGGGCTTTGGAACGCGCCCGACCAGTATTTTTCCGCTTCGCCGGTGGTGTACAGCGGCCAGATGGCGTTGCGGAACTCCTCCGCGCCGCCGCTTTCTTCTTCCGGCTCCGTCACGATGTTGTCATACTCGGTCTTGGTGACGGTCAGCGTGATGTCGCGGGTCAGGCTGCCGCAGGTCAGCGTCATGGTATGGTCGCCGCTCTCGGCATTATAGGTCACGGGAATATAGCCCATGTAACCGCTGGCGGTCTTGCGGAACCAGACCGAGCCCAGGTCGGTCTCCAGCGCAGGCTCCCCGTCCAGAATGCCGGAAAGCTGCAATGCCACCACGCTGCCCTGGGGCGCGCGCTCCGCGCTGAGGGTGACTGTGGGCGCCAACTGCATGGTGTAGGACGCACGGTAGGCGTACCACCCCTGTGCATCGCCGGACGGTTCGTCCGACTCATGCCAGGCGGTGACCTGGAGCTCGTACGCGCCGTTTTGGGCATAGGTATAGGTATTGCACGTTTCTTCATCGGCATACCATTCGGTCCCGTCGGGGGCCGTGACCGTGATCTCGGCACGGGTCACCCATTCCGGCAGCACGAACTGCGGCACTTCGTCAGAAAAAGTGCCCAGCTTTTGCACGGTCAGATTGGTAGGGCTCTGGTATGTTTTGTTGACGGCGTCGCCCAGCACCGGCACGACCCAGTTCCAGCCGTTGGGTTCCAGTTCGGTATCGCCGAAGGTGACCGCCTCCTGCGGGAGGGAATCTTCCCCCGTGCGGCTGTATAAAAACAGGGCCGCCGCGCCCAGCAGCAGCGCGATCATCACAACGACCATGGCGAGCCATAGAATGAATCTGCGCATAATATCCCCCTGCCCGGCCGCCGCAGGGCTGCCGGGGCATGACTTGTAAAGCCTTGCGTCCCTTTACGGTGACTAAAAAACCGGGCGCGGTCAGGTCTGCGCCCGGCGGCTTATTCTTTTTCTTTCAGGTTCTTTCAGATCTGGCCGTCGGCCTCGTCCTCGGACGCGGGCGCGTCGGGCTGGATCGTCTGGTAAACGGTATCGTCGCCGTAGTCGTCCTCGTCGTCATCCTCATACTCGTCCTCATTGAAGAGCAGGCGCTCGTATTCATCCAGCTCTTTCTCGCGGCGGTGGAGGTACAGGGCGGCGGCAGTCAGCGCGCCGGCCGCTACAAACAGGAATGCCAGTACGGCACCAAACGTCGATTTTTTCATCATGGGGCATTCTCCTTTCCGGGATCAGGCCGCCGTGCGGCCTTATTGCTGTGAACGTCCCGTCGTGCAGGGACTTCCGCCTGCACCGGGTCGTTTTTATTATACCCGACCTTGCGCCGGAATACAACACTGACCATGTAAAAAATTGGCAGATCACCCGGCCGTTTTTACAGGTAGGCTGCGTAGGCATTGGGCACTGCGTAGATCTGCGCCAGTTGTTCGGGCGCGGCCCAGACCCACCCCTCCGGCAGCGGGACCGCCGGGGCCTGCCCGCGCCACCCGCCCAGGTGCCAGACTTTGTGGGTAAAGACGTGCCTGGCCGGGGGCAGCGCCTGCCCCCATTCGACCGTGACGCCGATCTGCGCCAGGCGGTCCGCCAGTTCGTCTTGCGTCAGGCTTTCCTCCCAGGCGGCGGGCTGCCACAGCCCCGCCAGCAGGCCGCGGGCCGGGCGGCGCTGCAACAGCAGCCCCGCCGGGCTTTGCACCAGCGCGACCGTGACCGGCACATCGGCCTTGGCCTTGGGCGCGGGCTTGACCGGCAGTTCCGCCTGCCGCCCCGCCGCATACCCCTGGCAGAGTTCCGCCAAGGGACACTGTTCGCAGTGCGGGGCGCCGGGCACGCAGACCAGCGCGCCCAGTTCCATCAGCGCCTCGTTGTAGGGGCCGGGGGCGTCGGCGGGCATCTGGTCCAGCACGCGCCGGGTGAACTGCCGCTTGACGGCCGGGCGCGTGATGTCGGCATCATCGTTGTAAAGCCGGGCAAAGACCCGCAGCACGTTGCCGTCCACCGCCGGGACCGGCAGGCCGAAGGCGATGCTGGCCACGGCCCCCGCCGTGTAATCCCCGATACCGGGCAACGCGCGCAGGGCGTCATAATCGGCGGGCAGTTCGCCGCCGTAGCGTTCGCAAACGATGCGCGCGGCCTTCTGCATATTGTTGACGCGGTTGTAGTACCCCAATCCCTGCCAGAGTTTGCGCAGCGCGTCCGGCTCACAGGCAGCCAGCGCGGCCGGGTCCGGCAGGGCTGCGATAAAACGGTTATAATACGGGATCGCCGCAGCCACACGGGTCTGCTGGAGCATGATCTCGCTGACCCAGATATGATAGGCAGAAGGCTCCTGCCGGAACGGCAGGAGCCTTTTGTTGGCCTGAAACCATTGCAGCAGCGGCTGTGCAATGGGGCACATCAAAATCCCCCGCAGGTGCGCGGGAAGGGGATCACGTCACGGATGTTGGGGATGCCGGTGACGTACATCAGCAGGCGCTCGAAGCCCAGGCCGTAGCCCGCGTGCTTGACGCTGCCGAAGCGGCGCAGGTCCAGATACCAGTCGTAATCCTCGCGGCGCATGCCCAGCTCGTCCATGCGGGCCAGCAGCACGTCCAGACGTTCTTCACGCTGGGAACCGCCGATCAGTTCGCCGATGCCGGGCACCAGCATATCGGCGGCGGCCACCGTCTTGCCGTCGTCGTTCATGCGCATATAGAACGCCTTGATCTCCTTGGGGTAGTCGGTGACAAAGACCGGCTTCTTGAAGATCTGCTCGGTGAGGTAACGCTCGTGCTCGGTCTGCAGGTCCATCCCCCAGGACACTTTGTACTGGAAGTTGGCATCGTTCTTTTTGAGCAGCTCGATGGCGTCGGTATAGCTGACGCGGGCAAAGTCGGAATCCGCCACCAGACGCAGGCGCTCCAGCAGGCCCTTGTCGATGAACTGGTTGAAGAACGCCAGTTCGTCCGGGCAGTTGTCGAGCAGGAAGCGGATGATATAGCGGGTCATGGCTTCGGCCGTATCCATATAAGTGTTGAGGTCCGCGAAGGCCATCTCCGGCTCGATCATCCAGAACTCCGCCGCATGGCGGGTGTCGTAGCTTTTCTCGGCGCGGAAGGTGGGGCCGAAGGTGTAGACGTTGCCCAGGGCCATAGCCATGGCTTCGGCTTCGAGCTGGCCGGACACCGTCAGGTTCACCGCGCGCTTGAAGAAGTCCTTGCTGTAATCAACGGAACCGTCCTCGGTGCGGGGCAGGTCGTTGAGATCCAGCGTGGTGACCTGGAACATCTCGCCCGCGCCCTCACAGTCAGAACCGGTGAAGATGGGCGTATGCACATAGCTGAAGCCGCGCTCATGGAAGAACTGATGGATGGCGAACGCCGCCTGGCTGCGCACCCGGAACGCCGCGTTGAAGGTGTTGGTGCGCGGGCGCAGGTGCTGCATCGTGCGCAGGTAGTCCATGCCCATCTTGTTCTTCTGCAGCGGGTAGTCGGCCCCGCAGGCGCCCAGGACCCGGATCTCGTCGGCGTTGATCTCAAAGGGCTGCTTGGCGTTCGGGGTCAGCACCAGCGTGCCGGTGACCTCAAAGCTGGTGTACAGGCCGCATTTGGCGATCTCGGCATAGTTGGCGAGCTTGTCGGCCTCAAAAACGATCTGTACGGGCTTGTAGCAGCTTCCGTCAGAAAGGGAGATAAAGCCGATATTTTTGGAATCGCGCACAGTTTTGGCCCAGCCGCAGACGGTCAGCCTGGTGCCGTCCGCAGGGGTGGCCTTGTACAGCGAGGCAAGTTCGGTTCTCTGCATGGGTGTCCACTCCTCTGAAACAATAAAATAATCCTTTTTATTATAGCGGGTCTGTTCCAAATTGTACAGTGTTTTTTACCCGGACCGGCGCAGATTTTTTATTCCACCGTACCGCCCAGCAGTTCGGCCAGGGCCTGGGCCGCATATTCACCGGCCCGCACGGCTTCGTCCACGGTGTTGGCATGGCCGCCCACCTCGATCAGCAGCGCGCCGGGGGCCAGGTTCTGGTTATAGTAGCGGTAGTCGCACATGACCGGCCGGGTCAGGCCGGGGGTGCGGCTTTCCATGGCGCTTTCCCAGACGGCGGCAAAGCGCAGGTTCAGCCGCCAGTTGGGCAGCGGGATGCTGCTGCCGTTGTCGCACCCGGCAATGATCATGACCTGCGCGGTGTCCTGGCCGTCCACGGTACACAGCGGCTTGACCCGGGTGCCGTCGGCGTCCTCGATGGCGTCCCGGTGAACGTCCAGTATGATCTTGATGGACGGATACTTCTGCAAATAGTCCTGGGCCGTGGCGCGGCTGCGGTCGTAACTCTCGGTGTAGCTGGGGGAATCGTGCAGCGTCGTGTCGTGCAGGGTGTTGATGCCCGCGGCGTTGAGCACCTGGGCCATGCGCTCCCCCACGGCGCACATATTCAGTTCGGTGTTCTGGGTGCGGGCGGTGAACGCCGGGTCGTAGACAAGGTCCGGCCAGGTCTGGTATGTTTCGGTCGCGTGGGTGTGCAGGATCAGCACCTGCGGCTCGTCGCTGTCCACTTCCACCTCGAAGGGCAGCGACGGCGTTTCGATGGCGGCGCGCAGTTCGGCGTCGCTGTGGTCGGTCAGGTTGCGCACGGTGCCCGCTTCCAGTTCAATGTATCCGTTCCCGTTCCCCTGCCCGAAATGCTCGGCCCGGATGGCGCCGGGGTCCTCGATCTCGGGCGCCGCGCTGGGCGGCGGGGTAGCGGCGGGTTCCGGCGTGGCGGCAGGCGGGTCCGCCGTTCCCTGTTCTGCCGTGGACGGCGGCGTGGGCGCGGGCGTAGGGACCGGCGTCGTTTGGGCCTGCACCACAGGCGGCTGGGCTGCCGTTTCCTGCACGGGCCAGGTCAGCGCGGCCGCGGCGGCGGGGTCCTGGCAGAGCACCGCGCCCCGCACCAGCCACGCACGCCCCGGCAGGCAGGCTGCCGCCGCCAGCGCGGACGCTGTACCGCCCAAAAATACGATCATGCCAAGCAAAGCCGCCAGACAACGGCGCAGCAGGGCCATCCTCTTCACCCCCATTCCCCACACTTTATGAAGTTTTTACGCCGTTCATGAATATTTTTTTGAAAAAGCTCTTGCAAGGTTGAGAAAAATATGGTAGGATAATTTGTACTGTTATGGGGAAGCAAGGAGGTGGAACGAATGCCTAACATCAAATCGCAGAAGGACCGTGTTGTCCAGGCCAAGAAAGAGGCCATGCACAACAAGGCCATCAAGTCCAACCTGAAAACAGTGATCAAGAAGGCAGACGCTGCCATCGCCAGCAATGCTGCTGACAAAGACGCCGCTATCAAAGCTGCTGTCTCTGCCATCGACTCTGCCAAGAGCAAGGGTGTCATCCACAAGAACACTGCTGCCCGCAAAGTCAGCCGCATGGCGAAGCGCGCCAACAAGGTTGCTGCTCAGTAAAGATCGCATGAACAATGCCCGCCGGGTTCCCGGCGGGCATTTTCATTTTCTTAAAAAGTGCAGCGCAAGCGGGTAGGCAACCGTCGTACACAGCGGTTGCCCACCCGCTTGCAATTCAGTTCTGGTCCCGGCTTTTGCTCACCAGCGCCGCCCCCAGCGCAAACAGCAGGCTGGCCGCGATGCCGCCCGCCGCTGCGGTCAGTCCGCCGGTAAAAATCCCCGGCAGACCGCAGAGGTCTACCGCCTGCCGTACCCCCTGGGCCAGCAGATGGCCGAAGCCCAGCAGCGGCACGCTGGCCCCCGCCCCGGCGAACTCTGCCAGCGGCTTGTACGCGCCCACTGCGCTCAGGACCACCCCGGCCACCACATAGCCGGTCAGGATGCGGGCCGGGGTCAGGCTGGTATAGTCGATCAAAAGCTGGCCGACCACACAGATCGCGCCGCCCACCACGAACGCCCAAACGTAACTCATACCGTGTTCTCCCCTCCCAGTTCCACACAGTGCGCGATGCCGGGAATACTCTCCCCCTGCAGGAAAGTCGTCTGGCTCATCAGCGCGCCGGTCGCCACGAACAATACCCGGCGGTAGATCCCCGCCTGCAATGCGGGCAGGATATGGCTGCACAGCACCGCCGCGCTGCACCCCGGCCCGCTGCCGCCCGCCTGCACGTCCTGGGTATCCTCATCATACAAAAGGCAGCCGCAGTCGCGGTGGTTTTCCAGCGGCACGCCCTCTTTTTCCATCTGCTCACGCAGCAGCGTGCTTCCCACGCGGCCCAGATCGCCGGTGAACACCGCGTCAAAGTCCGCGGGGGTTGTCCCTGTGGCGTCAAAATACCGCAGCAGCGTGGAAGCCGCCGCCGGCATCATGGCCGCGCCCATATTGTTGATGTCCCGCACCTCGTAGTCCTGCACCCGGCCAAACGTGACCGACAGCACCGGCACGCCCTGCTGGCCGGGGCTGTGCAGCAGGCAGGCCCCCGCCGCCGTGGCCGTCCACTGGGCGGTGGGCGTCCGCTTGGCCCCGTATTCCAGCGGGGTGCGGAACTGCCGTTCGGCGGCGCAGAAGTGGCTGCTGGTCACGGCCAGCGCCTGCCGCGCCATGCCGCCCGCGGTCAGCGCCGCGGCCAGGCAGAGCGTTTCCGCCATGGTGGAGCAGGCCCCGTACACCCCCGCAAAGGGCACGCCGAGCGTCCGCATGGTATAGTTGCTGGCCGTACACTGGGCCTGCAAGTCCCCGGCCAGCGCCAGATCCACCGCCTTGCGGCTGGTGTTCGCTTTACGCAGGCAGGCTTCCACAGCTTTCTGCTGCAGCAGGCTTTCGGCCTGTTCCCAGTTGGCGCAGCCCTCTTCCGGGAAAGCCGCGTCCTGGATCAAAAGGTCAAAGCCCGCCGCCAGCGGGCCTTCGCTCTCTTTCTTGCCGCCGGCCGCCGCCCAGGCGGCAATGACCGGCGGGCGTTCAAACAGGATGGTATCCCCTTTGCGGATCGCCATGGTTCACCCGACCTTTCCCAACAGCCAGTAAAGTACGCCCCACACGGCGGACGCCGCCGTGCCGTAGGCCAGCACCGGCCCCGCGATGCCGAAGATCCGCGCCCCCACACCGGTGACCCAGCCTTCGGCCTTGAACTCGATGGCCGGGCTGACCACCGAGTTGGCAAATCCCGTGATGGGCACCAGCGTACCTGCGCCCGCCCGGGCGGCCAGTTTTTGGTACCATCCCAGCGCCGTACACACCGCCGAAAGGAAGATCAGCGCAATGCTGGTCAGCGTGCCGGCCATGGTCGGGTCGTACCAGTGCAGGAACACCTGGCGCAGCACTTCCCCCAGCAGGCAGATCCCGCCGCCCACCAGGAAAGCCCACAGGCAGTCTTTGACGACAGGCGACGGCGGCGACGCGCGGCGCACCATTCCTTCATATTGTTTCGGGTCCAACTTCATATTCACGCCCCCTCAGGGGGTAGTATGCCCGCCGGGGCCGCAAAATATCACACAGCCCGCGGAAACGCCTCCCGCGGCCTTTCCGGCAGATTTCTTCTTTCCAGATTGAATTGCGCGGGGCTTTCCTGTATAATACAGACAGTTGCAAACAGGCAAGGCCGCCCCGCGGCGGCTTTGTTCCGATCTGAAAACCGAACCGCAAAAGGAGCATTGGGATATGGAGTGGACCGACATCAGCATCACCGTCGCCAAGCGCGACGCCGACACGGCCGAAGCCATCGCCACCATGGTGGCCAACGGCGGCATTTATATTGAGGACTACAGCGACCTTGAACAGCAGGCGTGGGAGATCGCCCACATCGACCTGATCGAGCAGGAACTGCTGGACAAGCCCCGCGACGTGGTCATCGTCCACATGTACCTGGCCCCGGACGAGAACCCCGCCGAGATCCTGCCCCTGTTCGAGGAGCGCCTGAAAGCCAGCGGCATCGACTACCAGCTCAACACCACCGGCGTGGAGCAGGAGGACTGGCAGAACGCCTGGAAGAAGTATTACCATGCCATGGACATCGGGACCCGGCTGGCCATCGTGCCCGGCTGGGAGGAGTACAAGACCGACCGCACGGTGATCACCATGGATCCCGGCATGGCCTTTGGCACCGGCGCCCACGAGACCACCAGCCTGTGCCTGGAAATGCTGGACCGTCTGGTGCAGGGCGGCGAGCGCGTGCTGGACATCGGCACGGGTTCGGGCATTCTGGCCATCGCGGCGCTGAAACTGGGCGCGCAGGAAGCCGAGGGCGTCGACATCGACCCCATGTGTGTGCGCACCGCGGGCGAGAACGCCGAACGCAACGGTGTGTCGGACCGTTTCCGGGTGCTGGTGGGCGACCTTTCGGACAAAGCCAGCGGCCAGTATGACATCATCACGGCCAACATCGTGGCGTCCGCGATCCTTTCGCTGGCGCCTCACGTCCCGGCGCTGATGGCCCCCGGCGCCCAGTTCATCGCCAGCGGCATCATCGACGAGCGCCGTCAGGAAGTGCTGGACGGCCTGACCGCCGCCGGGCTCACCCCGGTGGAAGTGCAGGAAAAACGCGGCTGGGTCTGCATCCGCTGCGAAAAGAAGGATGTGTAAAGCGTGCCGCACCGTTATTTTACCAGGGAACTCGCCAACGGGCACGCGGCCCTGACCGGCAGCGACGCCCATCACCTGGCCAACGTCATGCGCGCCCGTTTGGGCGAACAGGTGGTGCTGTGCGGGCCGGACGGGCTGGAATATACCGGCACCGTGACGGCCCTTCTGCCGGGCCGGGTGGAATTCACCGTCAGCGAGGGCGCGCCCAGCAAAGCGGAGCCGGACACGGCGGTGACGCTGTTCGTCGGTTATCCCAAGCAGGGCAAGCTGGAGGAGATCATCCTCCACAGCGTGGAGCTGGGCGTGACCCGGATCGTGCCTTTTTTCAGCCGGTACTGCGTGGCCGCCCCCAAAAAAGAGGACGTAAAGAACGAGCGTTACAACCGTATCGCCGCCGAAGCCGCCAAGCAGGCGGGCCGCGCCATGCTGCCCCGCGTGGACATGCCGCTGCCGCAGTTTGCCGATGTGTGCGCCGCGCTGGGCGGCTACGACAAAGCCCTGTTCTTTTATGAGGGCGGCGGCGAACCGCTGCGCAGCCTGCTGGCGCCGGGGCAGGTGCGCAACCTGGCGCTGATCACCGGCAGCGAGGGAGGCTTTTCCGCCGAGGAAGCCCAGGCCGCCGCGGCCGCAGGCGCCGTGACCGTAGGGCTGGGGCCGCGCATCCTGCGCTGCGAGACCGCCCCCCTGGCCGCCCTGACTGCCGCCATGCTGCTGACCGGCAATCTGGAATAATGCGCCCGCCCCGCAATACAAGGGCGCTGCCGCATTTTGGTAAAACCCAAACGAACTCCCCGCAGAAGGAACCGTTCCTTCCGCGGGGAGTTTTGTCGTTTTATCGAGTTGTCGGATGTATTACCGTGCTTCGCCCTTTTCCCCTGCCGGCGCGGTCGTCGTTCGCACCACATACTGGGGGCTTTTGTTCATCGTCATATACATACGGCCCACATATTCGCCCACCAGCCCCAGCATCATCATCAAAATGCCGTCCAGCAGCAGCACGATGGCGACGATGCTGGACCAGCCTGCGTCGATCTGATCCAGCAAAATGATCTTGCGCACCACGACGATCATGGCAAATACGAACCCCGCCAGAGAGAACAGCATCCCCATGACGGTGGCGACCCGCAGCGGCTTGACCGAAAAAGCGGTGAACCCGTTGAGCCACAGGCTCAGCAGTTTGAAGAAGGTGTAGCCGCTTTCGCCCTGGGCGCGGTCCTTATGGTCGATGGGCACGTTCTTGAAGCGGGAGGTGGAACGGATCGCCAGACCGTCCACATAGGGGAACGGATTATCGCAGCGCACCATCTCGTCAATGACGAAGCGCCGGGCTGCGTAATAGCTGGCCATATACAGGTCCCGCGGCTTGCCCATCAGCCAGGTGGCCATCCGGTCGTTGACCCGGCTGCCAAAGTTGCGGAACAGGCTGTGGTGTTTGGTCGGGTAGCTGGCATATACGATGTCGGTGTCTTCATCCAGCGCGTCGATCAGCCGGAACATTTCCGACGGGGGCGTCTGGCCGTCATCATCCAGGCTGACCACGATGTCGCCATGCACATGGCGGTATCCGGCCATCAGGGCCGACGCCTGCCCGAAATTGCGGGACATACAGATGCCGAAGATGTTTTCATCCTGCTGTTTGAGCCGCCGGATCTCCTGCCAGGTCTCGTCCGCCGGGTTATCATTGACCAGAATGATCTCATACCGGTAACGGCCATCCGCCAGGACCGTTTCCCGGATCTGCCGGGTGACTTCCGCCAGTGTGCCCGCGCTGCGGTAGCAGGGAATGACAAAGCTGAGCAGTTGCACAAAGGTTCCCTTCTTTTCCTCTTATTTTTCCATCCACTCACAGATATGGGCGGTATCCTCCGCCGCAAAAATATAGTACCCGAACCGGGTGGAGGAATCTGTCACCATATGATCCATCGGATCGATGGGGCTTTCCTCCAACATGGTGATCCCCGGCGCGCTGCGCAGGGCTTCCCGCAGTTCCAGATCCCGCGGCCCGAACACGAACCGGATCCCGCAGGCCGGGTATACCTTGCCTTTGGGCTGCAGGTCAGGGGCCTGGCCCAGCGCGATCTGTACGACCATGCCCACATAGTCCAGCCCCGTGGTGTAGGGCACCAGATGGCTGCCGATGCAGTCGCCGCCCATACGGCCGCCGATCTCGATAATGCGGATCTTCCCTTCCGCGTCGATCTTAAGTTCGCTGTGGGACGCGCCGTTTTGAATTTCCAGCGTGTCCAGCGCATGGAACACCACCCGCCGGACTTTCTCCCGCTGGTCCGCCGTCAGCGGGGCCGGTTCCATATGCCCGGTCTCGATGTACATGGGCGCGCCCGTCGTATACTTGAGCGTGATCTGCAGCAGGTGATGCGTTCCCTGGCAGGAGATACACTCCACGCTGTATTCCTGCCCCTGGGCGAATTCTTCCACCACTGCCATCTTTTCAAAGCTCTGTTCCCGCGCACGGGCGATGGCGGCGGGCAGCCCAGCCGGGCGGCGCACCTCGGTGATGCCGCGGCTGCCCGAACGGTCCGTCGGCTTGACGATCAGCGGGTACTGCATGCCTTCCAGCGCAGACAGACTTATTTTCGGTCCTATCAGGACCGAAAAGGGCGACGGGTCGCCCGCCGCTTTGAACGCCTCCCGCATTTTGTGTTTGTTGGTGGATTTTTCGCAGCAGCGCATCCCGTTGCCGGGCAGGCCCATCTGTTCCGCCACATAATTCACCGTGACCGCCGCCAGGTCGCTGGCGATGGTGCAGATCCCATCAATGCCGATCTCGCGGCATTTCTGCAGGATCTCTTCTTTCTCGATGATGCTGATGGGGTAAAAATGGTCCGCCATCTTCTCCCCCACATCGTCCGCCGCCCAGGCAAAAACATGGGTCACGCAGCCCAGGTCTTTTGCTTTCTGGATCAGCGGTGCCTGCAGATAAGACGCGCCGATAATCGCCAGTTGTTTCATGGTCATAATCTCCTGTCGGGATAACAAGTCGGGATTCTTCCCCTTACTATACCACATCCTGTCGAAAATAGAAAGTGCCTTATCGCTTGTCTTTTACCGGGCAAAAAGTTATAATCAGAAATAGCGCGCGGCCAAACCGGCCTTCCGGGCAACGCTCTGCTGCGGTTCTTTGTGCCGTTGCGCGCAAAACAAGTTGTACGGCGGCGGCCGGCGTGCTATAATAAAGTGTTTGCATCATTTTACCAAAGGAGGGCGCCCATGGACGCCATGCAGCATATCACGGGGCTTGTGCGCAAAGCCGTACAGGACTATGAAATGATCGCCCCCGGCGACCGCATCCTGGTGGGGGTCTCCGGCGGCAAGGACAGTGTGGTCCTGACGGTGGCGCTGGCACGGCTGCGCGCCTATCTGGGCGTTCCGTTCACGCTGCACGCCGTGACGCTGGACCCCTGCTTCGGCGGGGTGGAGACTGACTACAGCGCGCTGGAGGCCCTGTTCGCCGCTGAGAACGTCCCCTACGAGATCCGCCGCACCGACATCGGCCCTGTGGTGTTCGACTACCGCAAGGAGTCCAACCCCTGCGCGCTGTGCGCCAAGCTGCGGCGCGGCACCCTGCACACGGCGGCCCAGGAACTGGGCTGCAACAAGGTGGCGCTGGGGCACCACCTGGACGATGCGGTGGAAACTTTTTATATGAACCTCTGGCGGGAAGGCCGCATCGGCTGTTTCTCGCCGGTGACGTATCTTTCGCGCCGGGACCTGACGATGATCCGTCCGCTGCTGCTGGCTACCGAGAGCGAGGTCACGTCCGCCGTCAAGCGCGGCGGGCTGCCCATCGTCAAAAGCCGCTGCCCGGCCGACGGTGTGACGGTGCGCGAAGAGACCAAGCAATTTGTACACGACGCCAGCCGCCGTGACCCGGCGTTCCGGCAAAAGACGCTGCACGCGCTGCAACAGAGCGGCATCGACGGCTGGCGGCCGCTGCATACCGGCCGTAAGAAGGAGTGGGGCAAATGAACGATCCTATTCTGGAAAAACACTGCTGGGCGGAGATCGACCTCGACGCCCTGCGGGATAACTTTTCTTTCATCCGGCAGACGGTGGGCGGGCCTGTCTGCGCCGTGGTCAAGGCCGACGCCTACGGCCACGGGGACGCCGTTGTGGCCCGCGTGCTGCAGCGGGAGGGCGCCGCGGCCTTCGCCGTGAGCTGCCTGGGCGAAGCCAAGCGCCTGCGCCGCCACGGCATCACGGTGCCGGTGTTGATCCTCGGTTACGCTGACCCGGCCCAGGCTTCGGTGCTGGCGCGGGAGGACATCGCCACCACCTGCTTTTCCACCGAATACGCCGCGGCGCTTTCACAGGCGGCGCAGGCCGCCGGGGTGCGGGTCAAGATCCACCTGAAAGTGGACACTGGCATGGGCCGCCTGGGCTTCCCCGCGCAGCAGGACTGGCGCGCGGTGGTACGGGAACTGGAAGCCCTCTACCGCCTGCCCGGGCTGGAAGTGTGCGGCATCTTCCAGCATTTTGCCGAAGCCGACAGCCTGCAGCCCGACGCGGTGGCCTACACCGACGCCCAGTACGCGCTGTTCCGCCGGGTGGTGGACCAACTGCGGGCCAACGGCTATGACCCCGGCACCGTACACTGCGCCAATTCGGCCGCCCAGATGCGCCACCCGGAATGGTGCCTGGACATGGCCCGCGCCGGGATCATCCTGTACGGTCTGGACCCCAGCGAGGAACTGCACTTCCCCGCCCTGCGGCCGGTCATGACGCTGAAATGCCTTGTGACCTTTGTGAAGGACCTGCTGCCCGGCCAAAGCGCGAGTTACGGCTGCACCTTCACCGCCCAAAAGCCCATGCGGGTGGCTACCGTCTGCGTGGGCTATGCCGACGGCTATCCCCGCGTGCTTTCCGGCACACAGGGGCAGGGGCTGATGCTGGTAAACGGCCGCCCCGCGCCGGTGCTGGGGCGCGTCTGCATGGACCAGACACTGCTGGACGTGACCGACATTCCCGGCGTGGCGATGGGCGACGAAGTCACGGTCTTTGGCCCGGGCGGCGCCGACACGGCCGCCGACGTAGCGCGCAAGGGACGCACGATCCCGTATGAGATCGTCTGCGGCATCACCCGCCGGGTCCCCCGCGTTTATTTGGAAAACGGAAAAATCTGCAAGATCTCGAACAATTTGGAGGAAACCTGATGGCACGCGATACGATCCGCAATTTTTGTATCATCGCCCACATCGACCACGGCAAATCGACCCTGTCGGACCGGATGCTGGAACTGACCGACAGCGTGGACAAACGCACCATGACGGATCAGGTGCTGGACGATATGGACATCGAGAAGGAGCGCGGCATCACGATCAAGGCCCGCGCCGTCACCATGCGCTACAAGGCGGATGATGGGAACACCTATGAACTGAACCTGATCGACACGCCGGGCCATGTGGACTTCCAGTACGAAGTCAGCCGCAGCCTGGCCGCCTGTGAGGGCGCGGTGCTGGTGGTGGACGCCAGCCAGGGTGTGGAAGCCCAGACCCTGGCCAACTGCTACCTGGCGCTGGACCACAATCTGGAAGTGGTGCCGATCCTGAACAAGATCGACCTGCCCAGCGCCGACCCTGAGACCGTCGCCAAGGAAGTGGAGGACGTGATCGGCCTGCCCTGCATGGAAGCGCCGCGCGTATCGGCCAAGCTGGGCGTGGGCATCAAAGAGGTGCTGGAATCCGTCGTGAAAGACATCCCCGCCCCTTCCGGCGATCCCGAAGCGCCGCTGAAAGCCCTGATCTTCGACTCCATTTACGACAGCTACAAGGGCGTCATCGTCTATGTGCGCGTGTTTGAGGGCACCGTGCGCCCCGGCGACACCATCCGCCTGATGAGCACCGGCGCGGAGTTCCAGTTGGTGGAAGTCGGCCACATGGGCGCCACCAGCCTGACCCCCTGCGACAAACTGGAAGCCGGCGAGGTCGGCTACCTGACCGCCAGCATCAAGACCGTGCGGGACACCCGCGTGGGCGATACGGTGACCTCGGCCGCGCGCCCCACAGCGGAACCGCTGCCCGGTTTTCGCACCGTGACGCCGATGGTGTTCTGCGGCATCTACCCCGCCGACGGCGCCGACTACCCCGACCTGAAAGACGCGCTGGAAAAGCTGCAGCTCAACGACGCTTCCCTGAGTTTTGAGCCGGAGACCAGCGCCGCCCTGGGCTTCGGTTTCCGCTGCGGGTTCCTGGGCCTGCTGCACATGGAGATCATCACCGAACGCCTGGAACGGGAGTTCGATCTGGACCTGATCACCACGACCCCCGGCGTCCAGTACCGGCTGACGATGACCGACGGCACCGTCGAGATCATCGACAACCCAGCCTCCTACCCGGACCCCACCCGCATCGTCAAGCAGGAGGAGCCTTTCGTCAACGCCCACATCTACACCCCCAACGACTATGTAGGCCCGCTGATGGACCTGTGCCAGTCCAAGCGCGGCGTGCTGGTGGACATGAAGTATATGGACGAAACGCGCGTGGACCTGCATTATCAGCTGCCCCTGGGCGAGATCGTCTACGACTTCTTCGATGCCATCAAATCCCGCAGCCGCGGCTATGCCAGCTACGACTACGAATGGGAAGGCTGGCACGAGAGCAAGCTCGTGCGGCTGGACTTCCTGCTCAACGGCGACCCGGTGGACGCGCTCTCGATGATCGTGTTCTCGGACAACGCCTACGCCAAGGGCCGCCGCATCTGCGAAAAGCTGAAGGAGAACATCCCCCGCGCGCTGTTTGAGATCCCCATCCAGGCAGCCGTGGGCGGCAAGATCATTGCCCGCGAGACCGTCAAGGCCATGCGCAAGGACGTGCTGGCCAAGTGCTACGGCGGCGACATCACCCGTAAGAAGAAGCTGCTGGAAAAGCAGAAGGAAGGCAAAAAGAAGATGCGCAAACTGGGCAGCGTGACCCTGCCCAGCGAGGCGTTCACGGCGGTTCTCAAACTGGATTCGGATTCCTAAATCCCCGCCAACCCATAAAAACAGCACTCCGGCCCACGGGAAACATCCCGTTGGGCCGGAGTGCTGTTTTATGGGTACTGCTCTGCGTTACTGCTGGATATGACAGCCGTTCAGCGTCAAATATTCGCCGTCGCTCACGCTGATATAGGTGGAAGATTCAATGTTGTCGTTGGTTCGGATACTGTTAAAATCGTGGCTGCTGTCCGTCGCCACTTCGATATAGCCCCAGCCCATGGCGGAATCCTCATCGACTTCGATCTTATATTCCCCTGCCGGGATATGGACCCCCACTTTGAACATACCATTGCCGTCCGTGCTGATCTGCGCTTCTTCCAGGGGCACCGCATAGGCTCCCGTCATGGAAAAATAGCGCCCTTCTTCCAGTGTGACGATCGTGTTGTAGCTGAAATTTTCGTTGCAGAGAATAGCGTCAAAATTCCCGCTGCTGTCGGAATCCACTTCCATATAGCCCAGACTGCGTTCTGCAAAAACCGCGTATTCCCCTGCCGGAATATCGGTCCCCACCAGATACATACCGCTTTCATACCGGGTCCCGGCGGGTTCCTCCGTAGGCGTCGGGGTCGGCTGCGCCGTTTCCTGCGGGACTACCTGCGACGCTGCGGGCATTTCCTCCTGCGATGCGGGTGCCCCGCTCTGGGCGCCGCTGTCCTGCGCGGTATGGTTCCCCGCGCCACCGGCCGCCGCCAGCAGGATCACCGCAACCACGATGCCCAACGCAAACCATTTTCCCTTGCCCTTCTGCTTTTTGTGGCAGTAGGGGCAAACTTTTGCATCCTGGGGAATTTCCATCCTGCAATGTCTGCACAGTTTACGCCCCTGATTGCTGCTTTCGTTTTTCCGGTTTGCCTGCATATTCTTCCTCCGTTTATATTTTAGTCATCTTTGGGATAATATTATCACCAAAACGCAGTATCGTCAATAGTAAATATCCATCTTTTGACTAAAAACGAGGACTGCTGCATGAAGATCTACCGCCCCAATGGCCGATGCAATGTTACCGGCGAGCAGGTGCGCCTGCTGCGCAAAGCCGCCCGCCTTTCCCAGGAAGAACTGGCCGCCCGCGTACAGCTTGCCGGGCTGGATATGACCCAGAAAGCGATCAGCCGCATAGAGACCGGCGAACGCCTGGTCGCAGATTACGAACTTTTTTACCTGGCCCGCGCCCTGCGCGTCACCGTTCCTGAACTGCTGCCGCCTTTTCCGCTGTGACTTTTCTGCTGCGGCCCTTGTCAACCGCCCGGAAATGGTATAAAATAAAAAAATACTAAAAATTTGGGGTGCAATCTATGGCAGAAGAAAAATTTTCCAACTTTTTGACGGAGATCATCGACGCCGACCTGGCCGAGGGCAAGGTCGACACCGTGCATACCCGTTTTCCGCCGGAGCCGAACGGCTACCTGCATATCGGTTCGGCCAAGGCCATCTTCATCAACTACACCATCGCCAAGCATTACGGCGGCCTGTTCAACCTGCGTTTTGACGATACCAACCCCGCCCGCGAGGACGACGAGTATGTGCAGAGCATCCTGCAGGACCTGCACTGGCTGGGCGCGGACCCCAACGGCGGCATCTTCTACGGCAGCGACTATTTTGAAAAATGCTACGAATATGCCGAGCAGCTCATCCGGGAAGGCAAAGCCTATGTGGACGATCTGACCCGCGAACAGATGCAGGAATACCGCGGCAACGACGCCGGCAAGCCCAGCCGTCCCAGCCCTTACCGGGACCGCACGCCGGAAGAGAACCTGGACCTGTTCCGCCGTATGCGCGCCGGTGAGTTCGGCGACGGCGAAAAGACCCTGCGCGCCAAGATCGACCTGGCCAGCCCCAACATGAACATGCGCGACCCGGCGATCTACCGCATCAAGCATGTGTCCCACCACCGCCAGGGCAACAAATGGTGCATCTACCCGCTGTACGACTTTGCCCACCCGATCCAGGACGCCATCGAGGGCATCACCTTCAGCCTGTGCAGCCTGGAATTTGAGAACCACCGCCCGCTGTATGACTGGGTGGTGCGCAACCTGTTCGGCAGCGAGTTCCCCAAACAGCGCGAGTTTGCCCGCCTGAACGTGACCAACACCGTCATGAGCAAACGCTACCTGCGCGAACTGGTGGAAAAGCAGATCGTGGACGGCTGGGACGACCCCCGTATGCCGACCCTGTGCGGCCTGCGCCGCCGCGGCTACACGCCCACCAGCATCTTCACTTTCGTGAAAGAGGCCGGCATCGCCAAGGCCGACAGCCTGGTGGATATGCGCCAGTTGGAAGCCGTGCTGCGCGCCGAACTGGAACTGAGCGCCCCGCGCCGCGTGGCGGTGCTGGACCCGGTCAAGCTCATCATCGACAACTACCCCGCCGACCAGTGCGAGACCTTCGAACTGCCCAACAACCCCAACCGGGAAGCGGGCGACGCCTCCACCCGCCCGGTGGCGTTTACGAGAGAAGTCTGGATCGACCGCAGCGACTTTTTCGAGGTGCCGCCGCCCAAGTTCAAGCGCCTGACCCCCGGCAGCGAAGTGCGCCTGATGGGCGCTTATCTGGTCCGCTGCACCGGCGTGGACAAGGACGCCGAGGGCAACATCACCGCCATCCATGCCGAGGCCGACCTTGAGACCCGCAACGGCAACCCGGCTGACGGCCGCAAGGTGCGCGGCACCATCCACTGGGTGAGCTGCGCCCACTGCGAGGACGCCGAGATCCGCCTGTATGACAAGCTGTTCACTGAATCCAACATGAACGGCATTCCCGACGGCGCGGACTTCAAGGATTATCTGAACCCTGAGAGCGTGACGGTCATCTCCCATGCCAAGCTGGAGGAGAGCCTGCACGACGCCCAGCCGGGCGACCGCTTCCAGTTCGTGCGCACCGGCTACTTTACCCCCGACAGCAAACATCCCGGCGTGTACAACCGCATCGTGACGCTGAAAGACAGCTTCAAGCTGTAAAAACCACTTTAACCGCTTTATAAAAGGCCAAGCCCGGCGCAGCAGCGCCGGGCTTGTTTTTGTTATAATCAGGCCCTATCAGGAATGAACCGCCGTCTTGTCCGCGGCTTCCCCATGGCGGGCCGCGATGCACCGCTTCAGCCAGGTGCCCTTTTTATAGTAGATGACGAACAGCACCGAGGCCAGCGTCCAGGTGATGGGATAGCTGAGTTCCACCATGGCCACCGTATGCCACCGGGGCACCGCCGTCAGCAGCCACAGGATGCGCAGCCCGCAGACACACACCACCGTGATCAGGGTGGGGATCCACACATCGCCGCAGCCGCGCAACGCGCCGGAAAGCACCTCGATACACACATAGGTGATATAGGCCGGCACCAGAACGTGCATCATCTCCACACCCACAGCAATGACTTCCGGATCCTGGCTGAACAGCCGGAACAGCGGCACGGCCGCCAGCAGGAACACCACGCTGATGCCCAGCGCAATGGCCGCGGACATTCCCAGGCAGATACGGGTGCCGCGGTGCACACGGTCATACTGCCGGGCCCCAAAGTTCTGCCCTACAAAAGTCGTGATGGATATGCCCAGGGAGTTGATGGTCATCCAAAAAAGGAAGTCGATCTTCCCGTAAACGCCCCAGGCCGCGATGGTATCGGTGCCAAAGCCGTTCATGCAGCTCTGGATCATCATGTTGCTGACGTTGTACAGGGCGCTCTGGGCAGCCGCCGGAACGCCGATCATACAGATCGCCACCAGAATGGTGCGTTCCATCCGCAGCTTTTCAGCGGACAGGTTCCAGGGCATTCCCTGGGACCCCGCCAGGCACCGCAGGGTCAGCACCGCGCTGGCCACCTGGCTGATGATGGTCGCCAGCGCCGCACCGGCCACGCCCCAGTGGAACACCGCAATGAATATAACGTCCAGCACGATGTTGACCAGCGAAGCCACGATCAGGAAGTACAGCGGCCGCTTGGAGTCGCCCGCCGCCCGCAGGATGTTGGTCCCCATATTGTAAAGGATCTGGGGGATCATGCCCAGGAAGTAGATGCGCAGATACAGCGCCGCATCGCCCAGTATTTCTTCCGGCGTGCCCATGATGCGCAGCACCGGCTCCGCCGTAAGCAGCCCCACCACCGTGAGCAGCGCGCCGATGACGACGCTGAACACCAGCGCCGTGTGTACCTGGCGGTCCACGGTATCCAGGTCACGGGCGCCGCAGCTTTGGGCCACCACCACGCCCGCACCGCTGCAAAGCCCTACGAACAGCCCCACCAGCAGATTGACGAAGGGGCCGGTAGCGCCCACCGCCGCCAGGGCATTGGTCCCCACAAAGTTGCCCACGATGAGCGTGTCCGCCGTATTGTACAGCTGCTGGAACAGCGTCCCAAACCAAATGGGCAGAAAAAAGGCCAGCAGTTGGCGTGGGATGCTGCCGGTCAGGATGTCCGTTTGTTTGACAGTATGCATGATGAAACCCGTTTTTCTCCTCTATTTGTATTCCTTGCGCACCTATTTTATGCTATAATGGCGATAATGTAAAGGGGAGGAAGCAAAGATGTCTGTACTATGGGAGCCCTGCGGGGACGGGGTGCGCATCCTGCGCGTTTTGGGGGATTCCCCCTGCCCCATCGTGCCCGGTGAAGTAAACGGGGCCCCCGTCACCGAACTGGGCCCCTACTGCTTTGCCGACCGCCCGGTGGAGGGCGGGACCCTGTGGCCTGCGGGCAGCGCCAACAGCCACCCCGTGACCGGCAATTTTGTGGAGGAAGTGACCCTGCCGGACACGCTGCGGGTGCTGCACAGCGCGGCGTTTTACAACTGCCGCCGCCTGCGCCGGGTCGAACTGGGCGCAGGGCTGGAAAGTCTGGGCAGCGACCTGTTCACCAACTGCCGCGCCCTGCGGGAGTTTGCCCTGCGGGCCGCCCCCGGCGCCGCCACCGGCCTGAAAAAGCTGCTGGGCGCGGTGAGCGCCGATGTGAGCGCCGTCTTTCTCGGCGCGCCGGGCGCCCGGCTGTTCTACCCTGAATATATGGAACTGCTGGACGAAAACACCCCCGCCCACATTTTCAACCACAGCATCGAGGGCGAGGGCTACCGTATGCGCCAGTGCTTCGCGGGGGGCTGCGTGGATTACGCCGCCTATGACGCGGCCTTTGCCCAGGCCTGCGTGGGCGAGCCGGAGAGCAAGATGGTCCGCATGGCCCTGGGGCGGCTGCTGTGCCCTTTCGCCCTGCGGGAGGACGCCCGGACCGACTATGAATTTTACCTGACCGCCCACCCCGACGCCGCCTTCGATCTGGCCATCGACGACCGGCAGGAGGACGCGCTGCGGCTGCTGGTCAAACTGGGGCTGCCGGTGCGGGACGCCGCCGCCCGCTGCGCCCGCGCCGGGTGGAGCGCCGGGTCCGCCATTCTGCTGGCGCGCCCCAAACGCGCCGCCAAACGCTACGACTTTGACGATCTGTAACGGGGGTACGCCTTATGCCACACAAACAGACCCAGACTGAATGGGAACAGGCCATGGCGCACCGCGTGATGGAACAGATCCGCGGGGAGCTGTACCTGGACCAACGCTACCTGAACGCCGCGCTGGGCGCGCTCCCCCCTGCCCCGCTGAACAGCACCCAGACGGCCTTTGCCACCGACGGCGCGCACCTGTATTACCCGCCGGGCTGGGTGCTGGGGCTGTACCGCAAAAACCGGCGGTATCTGCCCCGCGCCTACCTGCACAGCCTGCTGCACTGCATCCTGCGGCACCTGTGGCTGCGGGACCGACGGGACCCCGACCTGTGGGGCCTTGCCTGCGACATTGCGGTGGAACATATTCTGGACGGCCTGCACACCCCCGCCACCGAGCGCCCCATCGGCTGGGCGCGCCAACAGGTCTATGCCCGGCTGCGCGGCCAATGCCGCTTTCTGGCTGCGGGGCCGATCTATCAGGCCCTGACCGGGATGGAGCCCGCAGAACGGGAACCCCTGCGGCAGGAATTTTTCTGCGACAGCCACCGCCTTTGGCCCGCTGACCCGGACAGCCCCGCCGCCCAGATCCAGGGCCGCCAGTGGGAACAGATGGGCCGCCAGACCCAACTGAGCATGGAGCAGGCCGGGCAGCAGGCGGGCGCCAGCGACGGCGCCCAGGCACTGCAGGCCCAGGTGCAGGTCAGCCGCAGCCGCCGCAGCTACCGGGATTTTCTGCGCCGGTTCGCCGTCTGGCGGGAGGAACCCCGCCTTGACCCCGATGAATTCGACCTGGGGTACTACACCTACGGCCTGCGCATCTACGGCAAAATGCCGCTGATCGAGCCGCTGGAAAGCCGCGAGAGCAAAAAGATCCGGGATTTCGTGATCGTACTGGACACCAGCGAGTCCACCGCCGGGGACCTTGTCAAGTCCTTCCTGCGGGAGACCTTCACCCTGCTGAAAAGCCAGGACAGTTTTTTCCGCCAGTGCCGTATCCTCGTCATGCAGGCGGACAACGCCGTGCGGGAGGAGACCTGGCTGCGCGACCTGGACGATCTGGACCGCTACACCGAGGGATTCCGGCTGGTGGGCGGCGGCGGGACGGACTTCCGCCCGGCGTTCGCCCGCATCGAACAGCTTCGCGCCGAAGGTCCCCTGCGGGATATGCAGGGCGCGCTGTATTTTACCGACGGCAAGGGCACCTACCCGGCCCGCCGTCCACCCTTCGACGTTGCCTTTTTGTTTCTTGAAAACGGCGCGCCCCCGCCCGATGTGCCCCCCTGGGCCATGCGGCTGGTTTTGCAACCTGAGGAATTTGCACCCCCACCGAAAGGAAGATAATCCATGGACATCCAACGTGCCAAAGAGGAGATCCAACACGCCGTACAGGCCTACCTTGCCTGTGACGATACCGGCCGCCCGCTGATCCCGCCCATCCGGCAGCGCCCCATCCTGCTGATGGGCCCGCCGGGCATCGGCAAGACACAGATCATGGAACAGATCGCGCAGGAATGCGACGTTGCCCTGGTGGCCTACACCATCACCCACCACACGCGCCAGAGCGCCGTGGGCCTGCCCTTTATCCGGGAGCAGAACTACGGCGGCAAGACTTACAGCGTGACCGCCTACACCATGAGCGAGATCATCGCCAGCGTCTACGCCGCCATGGAGCGCACCGGCAAGCGCAGCGGCATCCTGTTTATCGACGAGATCAACTGCGTCAGCGAAACGCTGGCCCCCACCATGCTGCAATTTTTGCAGTGCAAGACCTTCGGCAACCAGGCCGTGCCCGAAGGCTGGGTCATCGTGGCCGCGGGCAACCCGCCCGAATACAACAAGAGCGTGCGGGAGTTCGACCTCGTCACGCTGGACCGCGTGCGCCGCATCGACATCGAGCCGAAGCTGGGCGTATGGCAGACCTACGCCCGCGCCCACCGGCTGCACCCGGCCGTGACCGCTTACCTGGAACTGCGCCCCCAGCATTTTTACAAAATCGAAAACGACGTGGACGGCCCCCAGTTCGTCACCGCCCGCGGGTGGGAGGATCTTTCCGCCTATTTGCAGGCCGCCGACCGGCTGGACCTGCCGGTGGACGAAGGGCTGATCGGCCAATACCTGCGCCACCCCGAAGTTGCGCGTGACTTTGCCGCCTACTGGGTGCTCTACCGCAAATACCACCAGGATTACGGCGTCGAGGATATCTTGCAGGGCAAGCCCTTTGACGCCGTGCTGGAACGCGCTTTGCAGGCCGGTTTTGACGAGCGTATCAGCCTGGTAAGCCTGCTGCTGGCGGGGCTGAACACCCGCTTTGCGGCGGCCCGCAGCGCCGACGCCGTGACCGACACCTGCTACCAGCAGTTGCGCAGCTACCGGCGCAAGCTGGATCAGAACGACGGGGCCGACGCCCCCGCCGCGCTGTTCGCCGCCCTGTGCCGGGCTTTCCGCGCCCGGTTGGAGGAGGGCAAGGCCGCCGGGACGCTGCCGCCGGAAGAAGCCGCCGTGCGCGCCCGGGCCGCCGCCCTGCTGGAAAGCTGGTCCGGCACGCTGGGCGACTGTGCCGAAGCCGATGCCGCCTTTGACGCTGTGCGCGCCGCCTTCAACCAGCAGGTGCGCCGCCGGGAGGAGGCCGTGGCCGCCGCGTCCGATGCGCTGGAATCCGCCTTTGACTTTATGGAACGCGCTTTCCCCGACGGGCAGGAGATGGTGGTCTTTGTCAACGAACTGGCACTGGGGCCGGACTCCGCGCCGTTTTTGGCCGACAACGAATGCGAGCGTTTTGAGCAGTACAGCCAAAAGCTGCTGCTCCATGCCGGGGAGGACGAACTGCTGGCCGAACTGGAACGCGACGACCTGCGCGCCGAAGAACACAGCGCCGATTTTTGACCTGGATCTTGATGCAAAAAAGCCGGTGGGGATCCGCCGGCTTTTTCTTTGCCCTTTACACAGGGGCCGCTGCGCAGTATAATGTTCCGCGGCATAAAATTTGTAAAAAGGAGCTGCATAGCATGGCACGATCCGACCCGCACCCGGCGCGGCAGATGTCCGAATCCTTCCGTATGGTATTGTTTCTTTCCCTTTCCGGCGGCCTGCAGGACGCCTATACCTATCTGGGGCGCGGCAGCGTGTTCGCCAACGCCCAGACCGGCAACATCGTCTTTATGGGCCAGGCCCTGCTGGAAGGCAACTGGTCCCGCCTGCCGCACTATCTGGTGCCGGTGACCGCCTTTGCCCTGGGCGTGGCGGCCGCTGAACTGATCCGCCTTGTTTCGCACGAAAGCCGCCTGCACTGGCGGCAGACCGTGCTGCTGGCCGAGATCCTGCTGCTGTTCGGCGTGGGCTTCATGCCCGAAACGATGAACCTGGCCGCCAACGCGCTGGTGTCCTTCACCTGTGCCATACAGGTGCAGGCGTTCCGCAAAGTGCACGGCTACCCCTTTGCCAGCACCATGTGCATCGGCAACCTGCGCAGCGGCATGGATTCGCTCGTCACCGGGCTGCGCCTGCACGACCGCGCCCTGCTGCGCAAATCCGGGCATTACTTTGCGGTGATTCTGCTGTTTGCCCTGGGCGCCGGGCTGGGCGCCCGCGGGGTGGCCTATTTTGGCCTGCGCACGATCTGGCTTTCCTGCGCGCTGCTGTGCGTGAGCCTTTGCTTCATGTTCCGCAAACCCGCAGAAGCCCCTGCCCCGCAGCAATAAACAAAAAGCCCGTGTTCCGGCCAGACGCCGAAGCACGGGTATTTTTTATGCTTTCTTTTTCCGGGCTTTGTCCCGCAGGCGACGGCCTGCACACCACATCGCGTTCACGCCCGCGGTCATCACCTGCAGCAGCGGCATGGAGAGCGCGGCCAGTACGATCAGCACCAGCGTGGCCCCCAGCTCCAGCGGCACAAGGTCCAGCAGCGGAGCCAGCACCACCGCGCCGCCCAGGCCCAGCGCCGCGCAGCCAACCCACAGCACCCAGCGCATGGCGTTGAACGGCTGGCAGACGCGGAACAGCACGATCAGGCCGGTCTCCAGCACCAGCAGGGTGCTGATGGTCCCCAGCGCATCGGAGGAAAAGCCGAAAACGTAGGCGAACCCCTGGGCGCAGAACACGAGCAGGAAGTCCGTCAGGCCGCCCGGCAGCGCCGCGTGGAGGACGTTGTGCAGGAACTTGCCGCGCACCAGTTCAAAGTTGGGTTCCAGCGCCAGCACAAAGGACGGCAGGCCGATGGTGACCGACGACAGCAGCGTGAGCTGCAACGGCTGGAACGGATAGAGCAGCGGCAGGCAGAGCGCCGCCACGCTGAGCAGCAGCGAAAAGATGTTCTTGACCAGAAACAGCGAAGCCGACCGCTGGATGTTGTTGATGACGCGGCGGCCTTCGCCCACCACGCTGGGCAGCGCCGCAAAGTCCGAGTCCAGCAGCACAAGCTGCGCCACCTGGCTGGCCGCCTGCGCGCCGGACGCCATGGCGATGCCGCAGTCGGCATCTTTAAGGGCCAGTACGTCGTTGACGCCGTCGCCGGTCATGGCGACCGTGCGCCCCTGCGTTTGCAGGGCATGGACCAGCTTGCGCTTCTGTTCCGGGGTCACGCGGCCAAAGACCGCGTACTGCCGGGCCGCTTCTTCCAGCGCGGCATCGTCCGTCAGGCTGGCCGCGTCCACCCAGCGGTCTGCCCCTGCGATGCCCGCCTGGGACGCCACCTGGCTGACCGCGCGCGGGTCGTCGCCGGAGATCACCTTGATCTCCACCCCCTGCTCCGCAAAGTAGGCAAAGGTATCGGGCGCGCCGGCCCGGATGCGGTTCTGCACCGGCAGCAGCGCCAAAAAGGTCATACGCTCCGGCGGCAGGGGGCCGGGCGGGTCAGGCAGCGGGGCTTCCAGCCGTGCCAGCAGCAGCACGCGGCAGCCCTGTTCCAGCAGCGGGTCCAGCCGGGGGCGCAGTTCCCCGATCCGCGCCCCGGCCAGCACGTCGGGCGCGCCCACCACATAAACGCCCTTATCGCCAAAGGCGCGCGCGTTGTATTTATACGCGGTGTTGAAGGGGATGTGCCCCGTGGACGGCCACCGCGGCCCCGGCTGGTCGAACCTTGCCTTCAGCGCGCGACCGGTATCGTTGTCCGGGTCCTCTGCGCCGTAAAAGCTGCGCAGGATGTCCGCCAGCGGCGCGTCCACCAGCGGCAGCGGGTCCCCGGCGTCCATGGCGCTCTCGGTGATGGTACCGGTCTTGTCCACACACAGCACGTCCACACGGGCCAGCGTTTCGATGCAGTTCATATCCTGCGCCAGCACGCGGCGGCGGGCCAGCCGCAGCATGCCCAGCGCCAGCGCCACGCTGGTGAGCAGGTAGAGCCCCTCCGGGATCATGCCCACCAGCGCCGCCACGACGCCCTCCACCGAACTGCGCAGGTCCTGCGCCAGCACGCCGTACTGCTTCCAGAGCAGCGCGGCGCCCACCGGCACCAGCAGCAGGCCGATGCCCTTGATGAGTTTGTCCAGCGAGCGCATCATTTCGCCCTTGGCCACCGCATGACCGTCGGCCTGCGCCTCCGCCGTCAGGCGGCTGGCATAGCTTTCGTCGCCCACGTGGGTCAGGCGCGCCGTGCAGCGCCCCGCCATCAGGAAGCTGCCGGAACGCAGTTCCCCGCCCGGCGCTTTGGGGACCGGGCGGGCTTCGCCGGTCAGCAGGGATTCATTGAGCTGGGCCTCCCCTGCCAGCACCACCGCGTCGGCCACGATCTGGTCCCCGGCGCCAAATTCCACCACGTCGTCCTGCACCAGTTCTTCCGACAGGCACTCGCCCCATGTTCCGTCGCGCAGGCAGCGGATCCTGCGGGCCGCCACCAGCGTCAGTTCGTCAATGGTCTTTTTGGCGCGAAGCTGCTGGGCGATGCCGATGACCGTGTTGCAGAACACGACCCCCAGGAATCCCATGTTCAGCCAGGACCCCACCGAGGCCAGCATCAGCGCCAGTACCACGAACACCAAATTAAAATAGGTACACAGATTGTCCCGCACGATCTGCCCCACCGTCTTGGTGGGGGATTTGGGCGGGCGGTTCACCTTCCCCTGCTGGCGCCGCGCCGCCACTTCGGCGGACGACAGCCCCTGAATCTCCGGCATTCGGTACACTCCTTTTTCCATTTTTTTCCATAATGTTTCCAGTATAGCAGGCAATTATGAACAAATAAATAAGGTGCCGAAAAAATTGGCAGGCAGCTGCGCTGCCTGCCGCTTTTTTCTGTTTTACCGTTTTCTGCCGCTTGGCGGATCAGACGTCCTGCAGTTCCCCGCGGGAGCTTGCCTTCAGGTAGGCATAGATGAAGCCGTCCAGGTCGCCGTCCATGACTGCCTGCACGTTGCCGCTCTCGTAGTTGGTGCGGTGGTCCTTGACCAGCGTGTAGGGCATAAAGACGTAGCTGCGGATCTGGTGGCCCCAGGCGATCTCGTTCTGAACGCCCTTGATGTCGTCGATCTTCTCTTTGTGCTGCTGCAGCGCGATCTGGTAGAGTTTCGCCTTGAGCATCTGCATGGCGTACTCACGGTTCTGGAGCTGGCTGCGCTGGGTCTGGCAGCTTGTGACGATGCCGGTGGGCTTGTGGATCAGGCGCACCGCCGAAGAAGTCTTGTTGATGTGCTGGCCGCCCGCGCCCGAAGAACGGTAGACCTGCATTTCGATGTCCGCGGGGTTGATCTCGATCTCGATGTTATTGTCCAGCTCCGGCATGACTTCCAGGCTGGCGAAGCTGGTCTGGCGGCGGGCGTTGGCGTCAAAGGGGCTGATACGCACCAGACGATGCACGCCGTTCTCGCTCTTGAGCATGCCGTAGGCGTTGGCGCCCTTGACCATCATCGAAGCGGACTTGATGCCCGCCTCGTCGCCGTCCAGCACGTCCAGCACCTCGACGCTGTAGCCATGGGCTTCGGCCCAGCGGGTGTACATACGGTAGAGCATCGAAGCCCAGTCCTGGGCCTCGGTGCCGCCGGTGCCGGCATGGAAGGTCAGGATGGCGTTGTTGTGGTCGTATTCGCCGTTGAGCATCGTCATAAGCTGCAGCTCATCCACGGCTTTTTCCACGTCCTCCACGGCCTGCTCGCCCTCGCTGATAAGGGAGGGGTCATTCTCCTCCTCGATCATTTCCAACAGGGTCTGGGCTTCCTCAAACTGGGTGGAGAGCTTACCGAAGCGTTCCAGTTTGTTCTTGACTTCGCCCATCTCCCCGATGACCTTCTGGCTCTTTGCCTGGTCATCGTAGAAGCCCGGCATGGTCATCTGGTGTTCCAGTTCGGCCAGGCGCTTTTCGCTGGCTTCGATGGAGAGCGCGTCGCGCAGGTCATCCACCGAGGTCTGCATCCCGCCGAGTTTTGTTTTCAGTTCTTCAATGGTGATCATATCGTTACCCCTTGATTGGCATAATTTCAGATATTAGAAATTCAAATAATACTTAGTATAAACCATCCGGGAAAGCTTGTAAAGGGGGCTTTCGGCCTGCAAAAGGCTCATAAAACGGGAAACTTCATAGAAAATTCTTTGCATTTACCGTTTCGATGCGGTATAATGGCTCTATGTTATTGGGAGGAAAACAAACACATGGCACGTTATACTGGAAATCATTGTCCTGTCTGTGAACAGGCATTCACCGACGATGACGACATCGTCGTCTGCCCCGACTGCGGCACGCCCTATCACCGGGCCTGCTGGCAGAAGGTCGGTGCCTGCGTGCATGAGGCAGAGCACGCGGACGGTTTTGAGTGGAAACCGGAACACGGCCCCGAGGCGGAGACCGCCGCGGCTGAAGCCGTCTGCCCCAACTGCGGGACCCACAACCAGCCCGGCGCGGCGCGCTGCAGCCACTGCGGCGTACCGCTGCCCAAATCCGGCGCGGAGTCCGGCTCCGGCCCAGCCCCGAAGGACAGCGGCCCCATCTACGCCCGCGACCCCGGCGCCGCCGGTTATGCGCCCCCGCAGAACCCCCGCGCCGCCGGGGAGGGGCGCAGCGACCCCTACAGCGCAGGCGCGGACGGCGGCATGTACCGCCGGGAGGTAGGCCCCGACGACCCGATCGACGGCATCAAAGCCCGGCACTGGGCCGCCTTTGTGGTGCGCAGCCCGCTGTACTACCTGATGCAGTTTTTCCGCATGAGCGAAACGAAGCACCGCGTTTCTTTCTCTTTCTCCGCGTTTTTCTTCGGCCCGCTGTACCTGCTGTACCGTAAAATGTGGAAGGAAGGCATCGCGGTGGGGATCGTCATGCTGCTGCTCACGATCCCCGGCCAGCTCAGCCTGATCGCGTCCTACAATCCGTCGGTGCTGGGCGATATGCCGCTCGGCTGGCTTTTCCCCGCTATGTGGATATGCGACACCCTCACGTGGGTGATCCGCGTTCTGCTGGCGCTGTTCTCGCTTTCCCTGTACGAGAAGCGCGCCAAAGTCCGCATCGAGGATATCTGCGCCCGCGTCGCGGAGGAGCCGCAGCGTTCCGAGGCGCTGGCCCGCAGCGGCGGCGTCAGCTTTGCCGCGCCGCTGATCTATGTCTGCGTGATGCTGATGATGAGCATGCTCATCGTGTATATGGCCGGTCCCGCGTTCGTGAGCAATTTTATGATCGACATGGGGATGTGACCCTTCCCCCTTTTCGGCCCGCCGCGCGGGTCCATACCATGAAAAAACAGGAGGTACCTTTATGAAAACAGCACTGGTCATCATGGCCGCCGGTATCGGTTCCCGCTACGGCGGCGGGATCAAACAGCTTGCCGCGGTAGGCCCCAACGGCGAGATCATCATGGATTATTCGATCCATGACGCCATCGAAGCCGGGTTTGACAAGATCGTGTTTATTATCCGCCGCGACATCGAGGAAGCGTTCCGCCAGGCCATCGGCGACCGTATCGAGGCCGTTTGCCGGGAGCTGGGGGTGGAGATTGCCTACGCCTTCCAGGCGCTGGAGGATGTGCCCGCCGGGTATTCCCTGCCGGAAGGCCGCACCAAGCCCTGGGGCACCGGGCAGGCCGTTCTGGCCTGCAAGGGCATTCTGCAGGAGCCTTTCGCCGTCATCAACGCCGACGACTACTACGGCAAGGAAGCCTTCGTGCAGATCCACGACTTCCTGCAGGGGTATGACCCCGCCGAGCCGGGCCGCCTGTGCATGGCCGGTTTTGTTTTGAAAAACACCCTGAGCGACAACGGCGCCGTGACCCGCGGCATCTGCCAGATGAACGCCGACCACTACCTGACCGGCGTGCTGGAGACCAGCGGCATCGAAAAGACCTCCGACGGCGCAGCCGCCGGGGGCAAGTCCATCGACCTGGACAGCCTGGTCTCGATGAATATGTGGGGCCTGACGCCCGCCTTCGTCGATCTGCTGGATCAGGGCTTTGTGGAGTTCTTTGAAAAGGCCGCTCCCGCCAACCCGCTGAAAGCCGAGTACCTGCTGCCCATCTACATCGATGAACTGCTGCACGCGGGCCGGGTCAGCGTCAAGGTCCTGCCCACCCACGACCGCTGGTTCGGCGTGACCTACGCCGAAGACAAGCAGACCGTGGTGGACAGCTTCGCCCAGTTGATCGCCGACGGCGTCTACCGTTCCGACCTGTTCAGCGACCTGAAAAAATAACCGCTTTCCTCTCCCCTGCCGGGCCTCCCGGCAGGGGATTTTTGTTGACAATGCCCCGGCAACATGCGACAATAAAGAAAAGAAGTTCTGCCAAAACCAACGGCTTTCGCGGCCGGAAAGGTGGTGCTGCCATGAAGTTCCGTTTCTTTCCGCTGGCGCTGTGCGCGCTGCTGTGCGCCTGTACGTCCGCCGTGCCCCCGGCCACTTCCGCCGCTTCGCCGGAAACAGCCGGGACCGCCACCGGCGAAAGCTCCGCCCCGGCCCTGCCGGACGGGCTGCGGGCCGTGGACCGGGGCGTGCTGGACTATGACGACATCCGCCTGGTGTACCACTATTCCGTATGGGACGAGCCGCTCCCCGGCTATTACACAGTCTGCCGGGACGGGCAGTGGGGCCTGATCCGCAACGACGGCAGCGAGGTGCTGCCCTGCGCCTTTGCGCAGCCCGTCGCCCTGTGTTCCGACCAGCCGCCGCGCTACCCCGCCTGGATCGTCGCCGCCAACGGCGACAACGCCCTGCTGGCAGATATGTCCCGGTATCTGGACGCAGTGGGGGAAGGCGTTTTCTGCGGCCTTGACCACTGCGGCCCCGGTTATGAGGAATATTTCTGGGTGGAAAGTTCCCGGCAGATGTGCGCTTACATCGGCACGTTAGGCCCCAGTGAACCCACGCACATCTCCCCGCAGCAGAAAGAGAAGATGGGCTACTGGTTTCCCTGCCGCCCCGCCGCCCTGGTGGAGGAAGACTGGGGCCTGAACGTCCGCTATGACGCCGACGCCCCGTACCGCTACCGCGACGCCGAGGGGCTGCCCCTGAACAACTACGAATACCAGCAGGCGGAACCGTTCCTTCACGGCGCGCCGCTGGCCGCCGCCCGGCGCGGCTCCCAATGGGTGTATCTGGACGGTTCCGGCAACGAGGTGACCGCCCCCTGTTATGACCCTGTATACTGGAGCTTTGGGGACCCGAACCGCGGCTTTGCGTCCCCGCTGCTCAACGGTTACGCGGCCGTCTGCCGTGACGGCCGGTACGGCCTGCTGGACAGTTCCGGGGCCGAGTTCGTGCCCTGCGCCTATGACGGCCTTGTGTGGGACGGCGCGCTGGGCTGGCTGAAGCAGGACGACAGCTGGCACGCCTTCGCCATTCCCAGCGCCCCGGCTGCGCTCCCCGCCCCCAAAGAAGAGGCCGAGGACCCGCTGCGGGACGTTCCCCTTACCACGGTTTTCCCCGATACATACCCCGGTGCGGGCCGCCGCACCCAGTATACCACCATCCGGGACGATAACCTGAACGTGCGCGCCGGTCCCGGCACCGAATACGACAAGATCGGCCGCATCCCGCCGGGGTCCGCGGTGCGGGAACTGGGCACCAGCAGCACCGTCCCCGGCTGGACGTTCGTACTCTACCAGGACTGGCTGCGCGGCTGGGTGAGCAGCGAATACCTGGAATAATGCATCGTGCATGAAAACTGCAAAAGCATGGCACACAGTGCTATGGCAAACGGAGGATTTTTGCGGTATGGTTAGTATAAAAGGTTCCAAGATACACCGTTACAGGAGGGCAACTATGGCAAAAGAAGAATTTGACTGCACGGCCTTGACCCCGGAGCAGCGCGACGCGCGGCTGGCGCTGGATGTGGAGCGCCTGCTGCGTTTTGGCCGCAAGCACAAGCTCATCAAAGATCTGGATGTTCTGGTGGCGCGCAACACGCTGCTGGACCTGCTGGCGCTGAGCGCGCCCAGCGAGGCCAAGCCGCCGAAGGAACAGTTCGACACGCCGGCCAAATTGCTGGACGAGATGGTGGAACTGGCCGCCCAGAAGGAACTGTTCGACGGTTCGGTGCTGCAGTACCGTATCAACTTTGAGACCCGCCTGATGGGCGCGCTGATGCCGCGGGAAAGCGAAGTCTGCAAAAAGTTCAAGAAACTCTACAAGCAGGAGGGCGCCAAGGCGGCCACCGACTGGTTCTATGACCTGTGCGTGGTGTCCAACTACATCCGCACGGCGCAGATCGCCCAGAACATCCAGTGGAATTCCCAGACGCCCTACGGCGAGCTGGAGATCACCATCAACCTGACCAAGCCTGAAAAAGACCCCAAGACCATCGCGCTGGAGCGCCTGCAGCCCAAGTCCGGCTACCCGGCCTGCATGCTGTGCAAAGAGAACATCGGCTACGCCGGGCGCATCAACTTCCCGGCCCGGCAGACCCACCGCATCGTGCCCATCACGCTGGCGGGGCAGCAGTTCTACCTGCAGTACAGCCCCTATGCGTACTTCCATGAGCACTGCATCATGCTGCACGAGACCCACAAACCCATGGAGATGGACCGCCAGACCCTGGCCGAGATCTTCGATTTTGTGGCCCAGTTCCCCCACTACACCTGCGGTTCCAACGCCGACCTGCCCATCGTGGGCGGCAGCATCCTGAGCCACAGCCACTTCCAGGGCGGGCGCTATGTGTTCCCCATGCAGAAGGCTTCCATCGCCACGCCGCTGGCCGATGTCCGTTACCCCGGCATCCGCGCCGGCATCCTGAACTGGCCGGTGTCCACCGTGCGGCTGATCGGCCGCAGCAGCCAGCAGATGCAGATCGTCGCCAACAATATCCTGACCGCCTGGCGCGACTACACCGACGAGAGCGTGGGTATTCTGGCGCATACCGGCGACACGCCCCACAACACCGTGACGCCCATCCTTCATTATGACGAGACCGACGGCTACATCCTCGACCTAGCCCTGCGCAACAACCGCACCAGCGAGGAATACCCCGACGGCATCTTCCACCCCCATCAGGAATACCACAACATCAAAAAAGAGAACATCGGCCTGATCGAAGTCATGGGTCTGGCCATCCTGCCCGCCCGCCTGAAGGACCAGGGCGCGCAGATCGCCGAGATCCTGGCCGGGCAGCGCCCCAACACCAGCCGCGAGGAAGGCTCGCCGCTGGCCGTGCACGCCGACTGGATTGACCAGTTGATCGCCAAATACGGCACGTCCATGGCCCCGCAGGAGGCCAACAACGCCGTCAAGCAGGAGATCGGCACCGTGTTCAGCCATGTGCTGGAAAACGCCGGTGTGTTCAAGCAGGACAAAGCCGGGCAGGATGCTTTCCTGCGCTTTGTGGAGCATGTGGGCTTCCACGCCGTCTGACCCCTTTGACAACAAGAAAAACCACCGGGAAGCGGATCGCCGCCTCCCGGTGGTTTTTTATTTGCTCTCTTTCTGCCCGTAGTAGGCATTCGGCCCGTGCTTGCGCTGATAGTGCTTATCAAGGATATACGCCGGGGTCGGGGCTGCCGCCGGGTCGATCTGGCGGGTCAGCAGCGCCATGCGGGCCGTTTCTTCCAGCACAGCCGCATGGTAGACCGCCTGCGCCGGGTCCTTGCCCCAGGTAAAGGGGCCATGGTTCCGGCACAGCACCCCCGGCACCGCCACGGGGTCCAGCCCGCGGGTGCGGAAAGTTTCGACAACGACGCGGCCGGTGTTGCCCTCATAGTCGGCTTCCACTTCCTCCAGCGTCAGGGCGCGGGCGCAGGGCACCGGGCCGTAGAAATAGTCGGCGTGGGTGGTGCCGTAACAGGGCAGATCCTGCCCGGCCTGGGCCCAGGCCGTCGCGTAGGTGCTGTGGGTATGCACCACGCCGCCGATCTGCGGGAAGGCCCGGTACAGTTCCAGATGGGTGCGGGTGTCGGAGGACGGGTTCAGCCGCCCTTCCACCACACGGCCGTCCAGGTCCACCACCGTCATGTCACCGGGCGTCAGTTCTTCATAGTTCACGCCCGACGGCTTGATGACCACCAGGCCGCGCGCCCGGTCAATGCCCGAAACATTGCCCCAGGTATACAGCACCAGCCCCCGGCGCGGCAGTTCCAGGTTGGCGCGGCAGACGATTTCTTTGAGTTCTTCCAGCATGGCAGTGTACCTCCCTTTCCTGTGCAGCGGGCGCGGCCCGGCTGCGGCCTGATAAAAGAAAAATCCGGGACTGTGTGGAAATCACACATCCCGGATCTTGCTGTGGTGGAGATGAGGGGGATCGAACCCCTTACCTCTTGAATGCCATTCAAGCGCTCTCCCAGGTGAGCTACACCCCCACGTTGTCGCCGTCATCCCTGACAGCTTTATGATTATAGCAGGAACCGGGAGAAATGTCAAGCACTTTTTTGAAAAAACTGTCGTTTTCCCACAACGGCAGACAGCGGCAGGTTTTCCGATTGCGCAGAAAGGCATGCAAAAGCGTTCTGTCACTCAATCGTTTCGATTGAATCCACGATGCTCATACGGGAAATTTTCCGCAGCGGAAGGGCCGTCGCCAGCAGGCAGGCCCCCACCGCCAGCAGCGCCGCTTCCAGCATGGGCAGGACCGGCACCGGGACCAGACGGAGGACGTCGTTGACCGCCGCTTCGATCAGGACCGTGCAGCCGTACCCCAGCACGCTGCCGGCGGCCGCCGCGATCAGGCCGTAATACGCACCTTCCCACAGGAAGGTCTTATACAGGCTGCCCGCGCTCATGCCGATGGCCCGCTGGACGCCGATCTCGGCCACACGGGTGTGGATGTTGGTGTAGACCGTGTTGATGATGTTGAGGATGCCGATCAGCCCCACAAAGAGGATCAGCCCCCACGCCAGCATCTGGATCTGGGCGAAACTCTCCTGCAGCTGGCGGTCGGTCTCCTCATAGGAAAGATACGTCGTGCCCGGCGTCCGGGCGCAGAGGTCCTGCACAAAGGCGTCGAAGGCTTCCCGGTCCGCCCCCTTCTTCAGCGTGGGAAGCAGCTCGGCATAGTTGCCGCGCCCGGTAAGCCGTGCATAAAGGCTGTCGTCCACGATGACCTGCACGCCGTTCGTAAACCCGGCGTTGCCGACGCCCAGATACCCGTCATAGCCGTCGAGCGTTTTCAGCACTTCCAGTTCGGTATCGGCCACACGGACCGTCGTGCCCGCCGCAATGCTCGTGGCGTCCAGCTTCGTTTCGCCGTATTGGATGGGGATGGGGTTGCGCACCACGCAGCCCTGGCCCGATTTCAGCCGTGCAAGCTGGTCCGCGGGCAGTTCCCCGCCCATGAAGTAATCCCAGTATTCGTCGTTCAGCCCCACGACCTGGAAGGTCTCCCCCGGTCGCAGCGCGAACCCGATGTCGATGCCGTCCAGCACGCCCGCGGCGTCCTGCTCATACAGGGCAAACTGGATGGCCGCCACGCTCTGCACGGCTTCGTTCTGCTGCAATTCCCGCAGCACATCCGCCGAAAAGCCGACGCTCTCGTTCGTGATCTGGTAATCCCCCAGATGGCCGCCCTGCATGGAACCGGCCGCGTTCAGGACCGCCGTAAAGCCCTGCAGCGCGATAAAGACCGTAATGCTCATCACCAGGGACAGAATGGTGATCGCCGTGCGGCCCCGGTTCCGGCTCAGGTTCAGCCGGGCATAGTAGGCTTCAAAGCGGCGGATCGTTTTGGCCCGGCGCTTGCCGCGGCGGACTTTCCTGTTCGCCCCCGCCATGGCCGCAACGGGCGATACCCTGGCGGCGGCCCGCGCCGCCGGCAGCGCGGCCAGCAGCGCAAAGCCCAGCGTGACCGCGCCGCTGACCGCCAGGGACGCCCCCTTGAGGGCGCTGTTCTCCGCGATCAATGCCCGCAGTTCCCCGGCGTCCCGGACCAGAAAAAGTTCCGGGGAGATCAGCCCGGTGGCCGCCGCAAGGATGCCTTCGGCCGAGAGCGACCCCAGCAGCATCCCCACAGGGATACCGGCGGCGCAAAGCAGAAGCACTTCCAGCACGACGATCTGATAAAGCTGGCTTTTTTCGCCGCCGATGGCCCGGAGGGTCCCGTATTCTTTCATCCGCTTGGAGACCGAGATCTTCAAAATGTTATAGATGACCAGCCCGGCCGCCAGCAGGATCAGCGCGCCCACCAGAACGCCCGCCGCGGCCATGAAAGAAAAGCCACTGTCGCCCGCATCCTCGCCGCCCGCGTCGTAGGGGATGCCCATGGCGTTCAGATACACGATGTTATAACTGGTATCCAGTTCATGGATCTGGAGCTGTTCGTTCAGGTCGTTCACGACGGTCTGGAACGCCCGCTCGTCGGCCGTGCGTATATCCACATTGTAATAGAGGTGGGAGTCCGGCAGCAGCCGCGCGGCGGTCCCCTCCCCTGCCAGGCCGGTGACCACACCGCTCGTGTAGCCCAGATAGTTGCTCTCCAAAATGCCCGTCAGGGTGAAGTCCGCCGTGTACGCATAGCCGTCGGCAATGCCATGGCGGAGCGTCTTTTTGAGGGAAAGCGGGATCGTATCGCCCACCTGGCCCTCGAAGCCCAAATACCGCAGCACGTCCTCCGGCAGCGCAATCTCCATGGGGGCCTGGGGCAGCCGTCCTTCCTTGACGCGGGTGCTGGACGGGTAAATTTCCTCGCTGCCGTCCAAATATTCCGTCAGTCCCAGCGTCAGAGAGGGCGAAAGTTCCATGCTGCCCAGATAAATGGACGCCCCCACATAGGAGAGCCGCGGGTCCTGCTGCAAGGCGCGAAGCTGCGCCCCGTCCATCTGCAAAAAGGTCGCGTAGCGGTCCCCGCCCAGCGCGATGGCCTGCTGCTGCCGCATGGCGGTCAGGACGCCCAAAGACTGCCCCACGGCGGTGGTCATCATCGTGGAAAGCACAACGGCGATCAGGATGAGGGCCGATGTGACTTTCTGCGCCCAGAGTTCTTTGAGCGCCAGCACCCGGTAGTTCTTCATTGCGCCGTCACCTCCGAAAGGATGCCGTCCACGATCTGGAACCGGCGGTCCGCCATCCGCGCGATGCGGTCGTCGTGGGTGATGATGATCAGCGCCTTGCCCATCTTCCTGCCCACGCTTTGCAGCAGTTCCATGACCTCGCCGCCGCTTTTGCTGTCCAGGTTGCCGGTGGGTTCATCCGCGAAGATCACATCCGGCTGGGCGATCAGGGCGCGCGCGATGGCCACGCGCTGCTGCTGCCCGCCGGACAGTTCGTGGGGCAGATGGTCGAGCCGCCCCCGGATGCCCAGCAGGTCGGCAAGCTGCGCAAGATACGCTTCCTCCGGGCACTTATGGTCCAGCAGAAGCGGCATCAGGATGTTTTCCCTGGCGGTCAGCACAGGGAGCAGGTTGAACTGCTGGAAAATGAACCCGATGCGCCTGCGCCGGAAAGCCGACAGTTCCCGGTCGCTGTAGCGGTAAATGTCCTTGCCGTCATAGGTCAGGCTGCCGGACGTGGGACGGTCCAGCCCCGAAAGCAGATGGAGCAGGGTACTCTTGCCGCTGCCCGACGGCCCGATGATGGAAACAAAATCCCCGGAAGAAACGCGCAGGCACGCTTTGTCGAGGGCCACCACGCGGCTTTCCCCGCTGCCGTAGATCTTCGACAGGTCCTTCGCTTCGATGTCCATAAAAAACACTCTCCTTACCTTGTGGTTTACGGAGAGTGTACAAAAGGAATCTCAAAAATTCCTCAAGATTCTTTGAAAAGCCGGAAAATCGCGGTCGCCCGCGCACCGCCCGCCGGGGCGTTTTCCAAAATCAGGCGTCCGCCGTGCTTTTCGCACAAAAGCAGGCTGCTGTACAGGCCCATGCCAAAGTGCGCGGCGTTGCTGCTGGCGGTCTCGAACGGTTTCGGGCCTTTTTGCAGAAGGGTGGGCGGGTAGCCCGGCCCGTCGTCCGTCACGCACAGGCGCAGGGCGTCCGGCTCCACCTCCACCTGTATGGAAAGTTTCACCCGGACGAACCGGGCGGCGTTCCCGATCAGATTTTCGGCCACCGTCAGGAAAAAGCCGTGGTCCACCCGCACGGAACCGTCGCCGGGCATGACGAGGGACACTTCTTTGGACGGCACGAGCAGGCGGGCGGTCTCCTGCAATTCGTCCCGCAAAACAGGCAGCGCCACCGCGGCGGGCCGGCAGGCAAGCTGTTCCAGCCGCTGGATGCCGCTCATCACTTCCACATACTGCTCGATGCGCAGGGTGTACCCTTCCAGCCGCTCCACGGCCTGCTCGTCGGGAATGCCCTGCCGCAGCAGCTTTACGGTCCCTTTCAGCACGGTGATCGGGTTGCGCAGATCGTGGGAAAACGCGGCGTTCAGCCGTTTCCGTTCTTCCGCCTGCTGCCACAGCAGGCGGTTCGTCTGCAAAAGTTCCCTGCGCATGGATTCAAACGCCGCGCAAAGCTGCCCCATTTCATCCTGCGACTGCACCGGGATGGAAAAATCCAGATCGTTTTTCTCGATCCGCGCAATGCCGCCGCGCAGGGCTTCGATGGGGCGCTTCAATTTAAGGCGGTAAAAAAGCGCGACCGAAGCGATCACCCCGCCCATGGGGAGCAGGATGCAAAGCACGACCTGGGTCACGTCCAGCATCGTGATCAGCGTTTGCTGCGCGGCGGATGGTTCCGGCAGCATCACCGACGAGCCGTCCGGGTAAATTTCGATGCCGCCGGCGGGGTACATTTTCTTGATGCCCTGGAAGATCAAGAACGACGCCGCCAGCAGGGCAAAGGACACAGCCACGCAGCCGACGCTCAGGATCAGGAACGACCGCTTCAGGCCCATATTTTTCAAGCGTTCCAACGGTATCCGCACCCCCAGACGGTTTCAATATAGTTGTGCAGCGTCTGCGCCGCAAATTTGGCCCGGATCTTGCGGATATGCTCCATGATGGTATCGCTGTTGCCGTCCCCGTCGATGCCCCATACCCGTTCATAGATCCGTTCCCGGTCAAACACCTGCCCGGCGTTGAGGGAAAGAAGCTCCACGATCTCAAATTCCCGCCGGGACAGCGGGATGTTCTGCCCGTGGATGGCGGCGGTCCGGGCCGAATAGTCCAGCACCAGCTCCCCGAAAAAGCGCACAGCGGAATGGTTCTGGCGGCGCTGTTCCCTCCGCAGGTGCGCGGCGATACGCGCCCCCAGCTCGTCCAGGTCGAAGGGCTTCACGATGTAATCGTCCGCCCCGGCCTGGAAGCCGACGATCTTATCGCCGGACTCGATCCGCGCGGTCAGGAACAGGATGGGGCAGGTAATGTGGTCGCGTATCCGCTGGCAGACGGTCAGCCCGTCCATATCCGGCATGTTGATATCCAGCAGGATCAGGTCCGGGTCCCCGGCGGCTTTCTGGAGTGCTTCCTGCCCGCTGTAGGCCGTCAGGATGTCGTACTGCGGCTGGAAATAGCGTTGGATCGTCTCCACGATGCCGCGTTCGTCGTCCACGACCAGGATCTTTGCTTTCATGGTCCTCACCTCGATGTATTGATTCCGTCTATTGTACGGCACAAATCTCAAAAAACGCTCAACCCTGCTCTATTATAATTTGCCGCCGCCCGCCGCACAAGCCGGATCTGCATGATTTTGCGCAAAGCACGGCAGGTGTGGAACGTAATGGCCATGCAAAAAGAGGGACAGCCCCTTTTCTTTAATCGTGAATTTGAAACCGCGTATAAACGCAATGCTTCGAAACCGCATATCCAAATTCCTGTCTTTCGCAAAAATTTTGTTTTGCGATTTGAGATTTTTTGAAAATTCCTTTCAAAACGCAAAAAGCGGAAAACCTTATAACAAAAGGCTTTCCGCAAACAAAAAGCCCCGCTTTTCGATATAAATTCCGAAAAGCAGGGCTCATTCAATATGGTGGAGGATGGGGGACTCGAACCCTCGACCTCTGCGATGTGAACGCAGCGCTCTAACCAGCTGAGCTAATCATCCATGACGGGGTCAACGCTGATTATTATACGGCATTTGTGCCGTTTTGTCAACCCCATCTGAGAAATTTTCTTATTTTATTGTGCTTACTGCGCCAGGGCTTCCGCCAGCGCCTTGAGCTGCGCTTCGCTGGTGCTGTCGAGGGCGCTCTTGATGGTAACGCCTTCGTCCAGGATCGTCAGGTTCTTGCTGCCTTCCAGCATCTTGCGCATGACGCGGGCCGCCATGGGCGCCCAGCTTCCGTTTTCGATCAGCGCCACCGTGCGGTTCTGATAGTTGCGCTCGGTCAGGTGCTCGATGAAGCTGCGGGTGAAGGGGAACACCTCGGCGTTATAGGTCGGGCTGGCCAGCACCAGCTTGCTGTAGCGGAAGGCCTGCGCCACGGCCTCGGCCATATCGCTGCGGGCCAGGTCCATCACCGTCACATCGACGCCCTTATCGCGCAGCATTTCGCCCAGCTGCTCCGCCGCGGCCGCGGTATGGCCGTAGATGGAGCTGTACGCCACCAGAACGCCCTCGGTCTCGGGGCGGTAGGCGCTCCACGCATCGTAAGCCGCCAGCACATCGCCCAACTGCTCTTTATGCAGCACAGGGCCATGCAGCGCGCAGATCGTTTCGATCTCCAGGTTTGCGGCTTTCTTCAGCACCGCCTGCACCTGGGCACCGTACTTGCCCACGATGCCGATGTAATAGCGGCGGGCTTCGGGCAGCCATTCCTCTTCCACATCCAGCGCGCCGAACTTGCCGAAGCCGTCCGCACTGAACAGGACCTTATCAGTAGAATCATAGGTCATGATGACTTCCGGCCAGTGGACCATGGGCGCCGTCACAAAGTGCAGCGTATGGGCGCCCAGCGCCAGGGTATCCCCTTCTTTGACGGGCTGGCTGCGGCCGGTGAAGTCCTGCCCGAAGAACTGCTGCATCATGGCAATGGCCTTGGCGGAAGCCACGATGACGGTATCCGGGTATGCCTGGGCAAAGGCGGCCAGCGAACCGGAATGGTCGGGTTCCATGTGCTGGACGACCAGATAATCCGGGGAACGCTCGCCCAAGATCGAAGCGATGTTGGTCAGCCATTCATCGGCAAAATGGGCATCCACCGTGTCCATGACGGCCACTTTTTCATCCCGGATCAGGTAGGAATTGTATGCCATGCCGTTGGGCACCGTATACTGCCCTTCAAACAGGTCCACTTCGTGGTCGTTCACGCCCACGTACAAAATATCTTTGGTGATTTCCATACTGGTAAACCTCCCTGTGATTTGCAATTTGCTTACAGAATCAGTATACCACACAAATGGGAACTTGTCCTGCCTTTTTGTAAAAAAATTGCCGGAAAACAGAAAATTCCCCGCCCTAAAGCGGGGAATCCTTCTTAACGGTTTTTTCAGCGCACTTCCGGTTCCGGCACCGGGGCGTTCACCGGGCGCGGCGCGCCCTCCACCCACTGGATGGCCTTCTTGGGGCACTTTGTCACACAGGTGCCGCAGCCGTTGCACTTGGTATAGTCGATCACGGCCACATTATCCTTGAGGAAGATAGCCTGCTGGGGGCAGTTGCGCACGCACAAACCGCAGGCGATACAGCCCACCTTGCAGATCTTGTTGACCAGCGCGCCTTTGTCCTGGTTGGAACACTTGACGGCAGGCTGGGGCGCGATGGGCTTCATCTGGATGATCTGACGCGGGCAGGCCGCCGTGCAGGCCGTGCAGCCGGTGCACTTGCTGCGGTCCACGACCGCCACGCCATTCACCACATGGATGGCGTCGAACTTGCAGGCGCGGGTGCAGTCCCCCAGGCCCAGGCAGCCGTAGGCGCAGGCGCTGGGACCGCCCGCCACGGCCGCCGCGGCCGCGCAGGTCTGGATTCCCTTATAGTCGAAGCGTTTGCCGCAGTTTTCGCCGCCCGCACACAGAACGGTGGCAAGCAGGCTGGGGCGGTCCGAACTGTCGGCGCCCATGATCGCGGCGATCGCGTCGGCGGTCTTATCGCCGCCGGGCGCGCATTTGTAGATCGGCGCACCGTCCTCCACGATGGCTTTAGCGTAGTCGGCGCAGCCGGCATAGCCGCAGCCGCCGCAGTTGGCGCCCGCCAGACATTCGTTGATCTGGGCGATGCGGGGGTCCTCATACACAGCCATGAACTTGGCAGCCAGCACCAGGATCAGGCCGCCGGCCAGGCCCAGCACCATCAGCACGATGACCGCAAACAGGATCGGGTTCATTCTCTATTCCCCTTTCTTACAGGATCGCATTGATGATGTTTTCCACCATACCGCCGAAGCCCATGAAGCTCAGGGAGGTGATGGCGGCCGAAACCAGCGTGATGGGCAGGCCCTTGAAGCATTCCGGCGGGTTGGCATTTTCCACCCTCTGGCGCACGCCGCAGAACAGCAGCATGGCTACCAGGAAGCCCACGCCCGCACCAGCAGCGCAGACCAGCGCCTGGGCAAAGGCCATGCCGAAGCCGGACTCCTGCACCACGGCGGAATAGTCCTGCACCGCCAGGATCGTCACACCCAGCACGCAGCAGTTGGTGGTGATCAGCGGCAGGTAAACGCCCAGCGCCCGGTACAGGGCCGGGATGTAGCGTTTGAGGGTGATCTCGATGAGCTGGACCAGCACGGCGATGACCAGAATGAAGATGATGGTCTGCATATAGCCGAGACCGTAGGCGTCCAGCAGGAAGATCTGCAGCGGGAAGGTGACCGCCGTGGCGATGACCATGACCACGATGACGGCCAAACCCATACCCAGCGAGGAATCCAGCTTTTTGGACACGCCCAGGAACGGGCAGATGCCCAGGAACTGGACCAGCACATAGTTGTTCACCAGGATCATGCTGAAGAAGATCGTGGCAAATGTTGCGATTTGAGCACTCATGCTTCCCCGCCCCCTTCCGTTTCTGCCTTGGAGGATTCGATCTGTTCCAGCATCACGTCGCCGCAGCTCTTGCGCTCGATAGGCTTATTGAGCTTGCGCTCCACCCAGACGCAGCCGGCCATCAGGCAGCCGAACACGAAGAAGCCGCCGGGGGCCGAGTTCATGATCGACATACGGTCGATGCTTTCGGGGATAAGCTGGATGCCCATCCAGGTGCCGCTGCCGATGATCTCGCGGATGGAGCCCATCAGCGTCATCGTGAGGATGTAGCCCACGCCCATGCCCAGGCCGTCGAGGGCGGAATCCACCACGGTGTTCTTGCAGGCGAACATCTCGGCACGGCCGAGGATGATGCAATTGACGACGATCAGCGCCAGGAAAACGCCCAGCGTCTTGTACAGGTCCGGCACGAACGCCTGCAGCACCATCTGCACCACCGTAACGAAGGTGGCGATGATGACGATGTAGCAGGGCAGGTGGACCTTGGCGGGGATGACCTTGCGCAGCGCCGAGATCACGATATTGGAGCAGACCAGCACGAAGGTCATGGACAGGCCCATGCCCACCGCGCCGGAGACCGTCGTGGTGACAGCCAGCACGGAGCAGCAGCCCAGCACCAGGCGCAGAACAGGGTTTTCACGGATGATGCCCGCCGAAAATACTTTCCATTTGCTCGGTTTTTCCGCCATCGTCACATCCCTCCTTTGATCTCGTTGTTGTAGCAGTCGATGACCGCGTTGACGGCGTCAAAGACCGCATCGCTGGAGTAGGTCGCACTGGCGATGCCGTCCACCGGCGCGCCGCTGGACACTGCGCCCCCGTTCCAGCCGATGAAACCGGCGGTGAAGCCTTCCTCGGCCACTTTGGAGCCGATGCCCGTGGTCTGGGTGGAGGCATCCACCGTGAGGTTGGCGATAGCGCCGTTGGCGTCAAACGCCACGTAGACCGTGACGTCCTTGCCGGAATACCCGGCAGCCGCAGCCTTGACGGCGGCCGCGCCGGAAGCGGTCGTGACCGCGCCCTGCACGCCCTCGGTGGTCAGGTTTTCCAGTTCGGTCATGTCCGCCTCGGCGGTGCCTTCCGGCAGGACCGACAGATAGGAAGCGAGCGTTTCCGCGCGGGTGTTTTCTTCAATGATCGGGGCGGTCACATCGTTCAGGACCGCCAGCAGCGCGCTGCACACCAGGCAGATCGCCACCAGTACCACCACCGGCAGTACCAGTTCCTTTACCGCGCTCTGCTTTTCCGGGGTCTGGTTGTTTTCCATCAGGCAGCGCCCCCTTTCTTCGCGGCCTTTCTGGCCTTCTTATAGCCCAGGGGCGTCTGGTGGCCCCATTCATTGAACCAGGGCGTCATCAGGTTGCCCAGCAGGATGGCAAAGCTCATGCCTTCGTTCATGCCGCCGAAGTGACGGATCAGGAAGGTGAGCAGGCCGATAAAGATACCGTAGAACAGCTTGCCGCGGGCGGTGAACGGGCTGGTGACGTAATCCGTCGCCATAAAGACCGCACCGAACAGCAGGCCGCCGCCCATGCACTCCATCAGCGCCACATAGGGGTCGCCGGTGTACAGGGCCGTCAGGATGTAGCAGGTGGCCACGATGCTGACCGGGATCATCGCCCGGATCGCGCCGGTAGCCAGCAGGATGGCAAACCCGGCCAGGATCGCCAGCACGCAGGTCTCGCCCAGCATACCGCCGTGGAAGCCCAGGAACATATCCAGGAAACTGACCGCCCCCAGGTCCACCGAGTCGGCCAGCGGCGTGGCGGAAGCCAGCGCGTCCACCGCCATGTCGGGGTAGACATAGGCCGTCATGCGGGCGGTGAAGCCCAGGAACAGCACGATACGGGCCACCAGCGCCGGGTTGGCAATGTTATAGCCCAGGCCGCCGAAAAGCTGTTTGACGATGACGATGGCAATAAACGCACCCACCACCGCGATCCACAGCGGCATGCCCACCGGCATATTCAGCGCCAGGATGATGCCGGTGACAACGGCGGACAGGTCCCCCGCCGTGTTGGGTTTGTGGGTCAGCCACTCATACAGGACCTCAAAGGCCACGCAGGCCAGCGTGGTCACCGCCACCAGAAGCAGCGCCCGCGCGCCGAAGATCAGCCCCGAAGCCAGCACACAGGGCATCAGGGCCACGACGACCGCGCCCATCAGGCCGCGGGTCGTGGAATGATCCCGGATATGGGGCGAGGCAGTCACAAGCAGACGTTCTTCCATGGGTCATTTGCCCCCTTTCCGCGCTTCGCTCAAATACCATGCCTTGGCCATCGCCATCGTCTGGCTGACGGGCCGCTTGGCCGGGCAGACATAGCTGCAGCTCCCGCACGCCACGCACAGGTCGATGCAGCGCGCCTTCAGCGCGTCGAAATCTTTGTTGTTGAATTTTTCCGCGATCACCACGGGTTCCAGGCCCATGGGGCAGACGTCGATGCAGCGCCCGCAGCGGATGCAGGCAGCCGCGTCCGGCAGGTCGGCCGCCGCCTTGCTGAACAGCAGCAGGCCGTTGTTCTGCTTGAGCACCGGGAAGTCGGCGGAAGGCGCAGCGCCGCCCATCATCGGGCCGCCGAAGATGATCTTGCCCAGCTCCACGTCCGGCTTGATGCCGCCGCAGGCTTCGATCACATCACGGTACAGCGTACCGATGGGCACCTCGATATTCTGCGGTTTGGCGATGGCGTCCCCTTCCACCGTCACGCGCTTGGCCGTCAGCGGCAGGCCGGTCTTGAGGAACTTGCCCAGCGTGGACACGGTGGTGACGTTCATGATGACGCAGCCCACGTCGGCGGGCAGGCCCGGTTTGCCGGAAGGACCGGTCTGGGGCACTTCGCGGCCGGTGCAGGTCTCCACCAGCGTTTTTTCCGCGCCCTGCGGATAGCGGGCGGGCAGCGGCTTGACCTTGACGCCGGGCATCTGGCGCACCAGCGAGCACATCAGGTCGATGCACTCCGGCTTGTTGCGCTCGATGCCGATGATGCAGTTGGGGATGCTGCAATATTTCATCACGGCGCTGATGCCCGCAATGATGGTATCGCTGCATTCCAGCATCTCGCGGCAGTCGGTGGTCAGGTACGGCTCACATTCCGCCGCATTGATAAGCAGCGTGTCCACGTTTTCGGCCGCCAGCTTCACATGCGTCGGGAAGCCTGCGCCGCCCACGCCCACCAGGCCGCAGGCCTGGATCGCCGCCAGCAAGCTGGCTTTGTCGCTGACCGCGGGCGGCACACAGGCGGGGTCCACCGTCTGGTGGCCGTCGCTCTTGATGGCGACCGCCGTGGTCATGACGCCGTTGACCATGCGCATGGGCGCCACATCCAGCACCGTGCCGGACACGCTGGAATGGATGTTGGCGCTGACGAAGCCGCCGGCCTTGCCGATCAGCGTGCCGACCATGACGGTATCGCCCTTTTTGACTACCGGTTCCGCCGGTGCGCCGATGTGCATCGACATCGGAATGATCACGTGTTCCGGCACCGGCATTTTGACCGTCTGCTGCGCCGCCGTGCCCTTGGTATGCGGTACGGCGGCTCCCTTTGCGGAACGTCTTAGGGATTTGAACATCGTTTTCCCTCATTTCTCCTTTTTTTGGCGCTGTTTCCTTTCCCGCCGGGAGTCTGTGCGTTCCCCTGCTCCCGGACAGGATACGCCCCTTTCTCTCCTGGCAGATACACCGGGGAGAAAGGGGCGCTCCAGTAAACAGATGTACCCTTATTATTTTACCATTTTGCGGGCGCAAGTCAAGGTTTTGCCCGCGCGAAACGGCTTCTTTTTTTGCAGTTTTCCGCGAATGGCAGGTCTTTTCGTCGTTCTGCGGCGAAATCCGCCGTTCCCGATTTTTTTGCCTGCGCCGCGCGGGGGCAAAGCAAAAAGGCGGCCCCGCCGCACCGTGTGCAACGGGACCGCCCGGGGACCGCGCGTTACAGTTCCACGTCCTGCAAGCGCAGCAAAGCCAGAATATAGATCTTGAGGGCTTCGATCAGTTTGTCAAACGGCGCGCCCTCATTGGCGCCGTGCATCGGCCCCGCAAAGTCGGGGATCGCCACGTCGGTGTGTTCCGGGCCAAAGCTGACCGCATAGGGGAAGTGGCGGGCGTAAGTGCCGCCGCCCATCGTGAAGGGGGTCTGGTTTTCGCCGGTCACATCGTTGTAGGTATGGATCAGGGTCTGGATGGCCGGGCTGTCCGCCGCGATGTAGAAAGGCACGCGGCTGGTCAGGTTTTCCAGGCTGGCCGCGCTGCCGCAGACTTCCCGCATGGCGGCGGCCATCTTGTCGGGGTCGGTGTTGGTGGGGTAGCGGCAGTCGAAGCTCTGGCGGATCACGCCGTCCTTCTTCTCGATGGTGCCGCCGATGATGGTCAGCGGGTCGAACAGGCCGTCGTCCGCCGCAATGCCCACCGTGCTGCCGTCGGTGGCGGCATGGAGCTTTTGCAGCACCCGCAGATACGCCTGCTCGGCTTCGGTGCCGATATGGTTATGCAGCAGGCAGTCCACCAGCAGGCCGATGGCGTTCACCGTGCCCGCGGGCATGGCCGCGTGGCCGCTCTTGCCCTGGCCGTGCAGCACCGTGGTGCCGTTTTCGCCCGGTTCCTTCGTGACGCCCGGGGTCAGTTCGATCTGGTCCGGGGCCACGCGCACCGTGCAGAAAGCGCGGTCAGGCACTGCATTGTGGGCCACGCCGCCCTGGAAGTCCACGATCTGGCCATCCGCCAGCTTGGGGCTGACGATCTCACCGTTGAAGCCGCCCTTTTCCCCATTGCAGACCGGGAACTCGGCGTCCGGCGTAAAGCAGAAAGCGGGCATCGGGTAATGCGCAGCGTAGTAGTCCACGTCGTGCATGTGGGTCTCCTCATTGGTGCCCATCAGCGCGCGCACCGGGTACTTGAGCTGGACGCCGCTGTCCTTCAGGTATTTGAGCGCATACAGGCAGAGGATGCCGGGGCCTTTGTCGTCCGACACGCCGCGGCCCAAGATCCAGCCGTCGCGCACGCGGACGGTGTAGGGGTCAGCATCCCAGCCGTTTCCCTCGGGCACCACGTCGTTGTGGGTGATGGTCGCCAGATACTTCTGCCCGTCGGCAATGGGGCCGGTCTGCGCCCAGCCGATGTAGCCTTCGGCGTTATAGGTTTCCAGCCCCAGTTCGGCGGCGATCTCCAGCGCCTTGTCCAGCGCGGCGCGGGGGCCTGCGCCAAAGGGCGCGCCCGGCTCCGGCGTGCCTTCCACGCTCGGCACGGCGACCAGGCGGGTGATGTCCCGCAGAATATTTTCACGGTTCTGCTCTGCAAAGGCGTCGATGGACGCCCAACGTGCATCATTCATAGAAATCCCTCCCGGAATCATTCTTCCCCTTTAGTATAACACAGCCCTTCAAAATGTAAAGTCATCTTTTTCCCGGCGCGCTCTTGACGGCGCATGGCTTTTGTGATATATAGTATTTAGCAATCCTAAGTATAAGCAGGAAAGGGGGTGCCGCGCATGGCGGCCAGCAGCGAACAGCGCTTTGCCCAACAACTGAAAAAAGGCGTGCTGGAGATGCTGGTCCTGCGGCTGCTGGCCGACCGGCCCGGCCACGGGTATGAGCTGATCGTGCGGTTGCGGGAATCCGGCAGCGGCCTGCTGGACGTGAAAGAGGGCACCCTCTACCCTATCCTGTACCGGCTGGAGGAGGAAGGCTGCATCACCTCGGTGTGGAGCAGCCCGGACGGCAGCAGCGCCGCCGCCCGTATGCCGCGGCGGGTCTATTCCATCACGACGGCAGGGCGCGACGTGCTGGCCCGCGAAAGCGCCGTCTGGCGGCAGTTCGCAGCCACGGTGGGGCGCTACCTGGACCAGCCCTGACAAAGCCGCCGCGCGGCGCTGTGTTTTTACAGAAGCAGAATTTTTTAAGGGGGCGTTCCCACACGCCCCAGGAGGGATCTTATATGAAATGGAAGATCGGTTCGATGACGCTGGACATCCTGCCGCCGGTAAAGCGGTACATGTACGCCATTGAGCGGCGGCTGCACACCGACCGCAAGACCCGTGTGCGCATCATGATGGAGCTGGCCGGGGATTTCCAGAGCCGCCGGGAGAGCGGCCAGAGCGACGAAGCCATCATGCAGGAGATGGGCACCCCCGACGAGGTGGCGGCGGAGTTCAACGCCTCCCTGGGCGTACAGGGCACGGCCCGCGTCAGCCCCTGGCGGTGGGCTTTTGCGGCGCTGGCTGCGGTGCTTTTGCTGGGACCGCTGCTGGAGCTGCTCCTTTCGCGCTTCTGGTTCAGCTTTTCGTATCCGTCCGGGGCTTCCGGCGGCGTCATCGGCGGTGCCGACGGCCCCACCGCGATCTATGTGGCAACTTCCTTCAGCCTGGATTCGCTGCTGACTCTGCTGCCCTGGCTGCTGGGTTCCGTGGGCGGGTTCCTGCTGCTGGGCTGGTGCCGCCGCGGCCCGGCCGCCCGCTGCCGCGTGCCGGTCATTCTGTGTGCGGTGGGCCTGGGGATCTGGGCCGTGCAGTTGGCGGCGCTGGTCTGGAATTTGTCCGGGCTGGGCGGGGCGTATGCAACGGTGCTGCTGCCCGTGTGGGTGCTGGCCGGTAATTTTCTGCTCACTTTCTTCACCCACGGGGTCTGGCTGTGCCTTGTGGTGCTGGTCTGGGCCTGCCGCGAATACGCCCGAAACCGGCGCGCGGAGGGCAGCCGAAAAAAAGATTGAGAAAAAAGCAAAAGCGGGCTTGACAAGCCCGCTTTTGCATGCTAAAATAATACTCGCATTTGGCGGCAGCCACTGTGGAGAGGTGTCCGAGTGGTTTATGGAACTGGTCTTGAAAACCAGCGATTCGCGCGAGCGGACCATGGGTTCGAATCCCATCCTCTCCGCCATTTTGTGAAAAAAAGTGAATAGTTTCTCACTTTGACTTGTGGAGTAATACTCAAGAGGTCGAAGAGGCGCCCCTGCTAAGGGCGTAGGGTCCTAACGGGCCGCGAGAGTTCAAATCTCTCTTACTCCGCCACGAGCCGGAAATCCGCGTACAAGCGCAGGATTCCCGGCTCTTTTTTGTTTTGCCTTTTCATGGTCTTTTGCTCAAAATTGGTTACAATTTGTTGCAGTTGTGTACAGCGGTGTGTACATCGGTATCCACATTCCCAAATCTTTCTGGATTCCTTAAAGGTTGGGGCTATCTGTATGGTATTACTATGTATTACTGATCGTCCACGCTATCGGGGATGCCGTCCCCGTCAGCATCGGGCAGTTCCGGCAGGCCCGCCACGCCGGTCAGCAGGCTCAGCACACCTGCCAGCGCCGCCTTTCCGCGCCATATTCCCCCTGTGCAACCTCAGGTTGACAAAGTGCATCTTGCCAGCGATAGCCGCAGGCACGATGTTTTGATAGAATAGGGCCATCAAAAACAAGGAGGGTTCTCACCTATGAACTTTGGAGAAAAACTGTTCAAATTGAGAAAAGAAAAAGGGCTTTCGCAGGAGACCCTTGCCGAGATGGTCGGCACCACCCGCCAGGCCGTCAGCAAGTGGGAGAACGGGCAGGGCTTTCCTGAAACCGAAAAGCTGCTGCAATTGTCCAATATCTTTGATGTGTCCGTCGATTTTCTTCTGAAAGAGGAAAGCACGGCCGCATCCGCCGGGGAACGCGGCTTCTATGTGAGCCGGGAGATGGCGGCAGGCTACCTTGCCAGCGAAAAACGGCTGGCCCGGTGCCTGGCCTTCACCTTCCTGTTCTGGGCGCTGGCCGGGGTGCCCTATGCCCTTTTCCCCACACAGACCGCGTGGCGGTTCTTCGGCATGGCCGCCTGTTTCGCAGCCGGGCTTATTTTCCTCGTCCTCGGTATCTTTACCGAACAGGACGCCTATGAAGTCCTGAAAACCGAACCCCTGCTGTTTGACCGCGAATACAGCAAAGAACTTTCCGCCGGGTACGCCGCGCGCAAGAAAAAGTATGTTCTGGTGGCCGTCCCCTGCACCATTCTGTTTGTGGCGGGCCTTGTGACCGTTATGCTGACCGTGCGGGGCCCCCTCGCCTGGTCTGAATACCACGCCCTTGTCTTTTTGGGGCTGGCGGTGGGCCTTGCGGGGTTTGTGTACACGGGCAGTATGATGGACGCCTATGAACTGCTGGTGAAGAATGAAGAGCATATCGCCAGTTTTTCCTTCAAGCTGCGCCGGAAGTTCCGGGAATGGATCGACCGGCTGTGAGCGCCCCCGTCTGCTCTCGAAAAAAGCAAAGGCCCTGCGGGAAGCATCACCGCTTCCCGCAGGGCCTTTCCCTATGATAATGCGTCAGCGCAAAAGCATCGCCAGTTTTCTCCCGCACCAGACGCCCGCTATACAGCAGACGACGCTCAGCAGGATATACAGGCCGCCCATGCCATACGCTTTCTTTTCCAGCAGCGCAAGGGCTTCCAGCGAAAAGGTGGAAAAGGTGGTAAAGCCGCCGCATACGCCTGTTTTCCAGAACAGCACCGCATGGGGCGAAACGTCCCGGCCCCCGGCGGCGATCCCCACAACAAGCCCTATCAGCACCGCGCCTGCAATATTCGTTAAAAGCGTCCATATAGGGAAGTCCGCCTTCGCCGGTATAAGGCTGATGGCGTATCGGGCCATCGCCCCGGCCGCGCCGCCCAAAGCCACACACAAAAAATTCATCGGTTTCTTTCCTTCCCTGCGTATTCCCGGCAGTTCGCGGCCCGGCCTACCTGCCGGCCGGCAGCAGGATGTCGTGGGAGACCGGCGTGAGGAACTGCGCCCGGAAGGACGCCAGATCCGGGCAGCGGGGCAGCAGGTGCATGGTCTTGGTCACCACCGATTCCAGCGTCATATCATAGGCTTCGATCACGCCGTAGGTCTGTTTGATCTGGTGGCCCACCTGGTAAACGCTCATATCGCTGCCCTCATAGATGACCTGGGTGGTCATGATGACCACTTTGCCCGTCTCGACCCAGGCGCCCACTTCCTGCGCAAAGTCCGCGGTAGCGTAGTAGGGCACACCGCCCACGCCGAACCCTTCCACGATCAGCGCATGGTAGGCCGGGCGCAGCAGCCGCAGCACATCGGGCCGGATGCCGGGGATCAGTTTGAGTACGAACACCGCGGGGTCCAGTTCCAGCGTCGGGACCGGCTTGCCCAGCCCCGCCGGGGGCGGCAGCAGCGGGTAGACCTTGCGGTCCCGGATGTGGGCGACTTCCGGGTACCCGATACTGGAAAAGGCGTGGTAGCTTTTGGTCCGCAGCTTTTTGGCGCGGGTGCCCAGCATCACCTTGCCGTCAAACACGATGGTGACGCCCCACGCGCAGTCCGACGACGCATAGAGGAAGGCGTCCAGCAGATTGCGGCGGCCGTCGGTCTCCCGTTCGCCGATGGAGTTCTGCGCGCCGGTCAGCACGATGGGTTTGCGGGAACCGGGCAGCATATAACTCAGCGCCGCGGCGGTATAGGCCATCGTGTCGGTGCCGTGGGTCACCACGAACCCGTCGTAATCATCGTAGGCGTCCGCGATGGCCCCGGCGATCTGCTTCCAGTGGTCCGGGTGCACGTTGGTGCTGTCCAACTGGAACAACTGGCGGGTCTCCACCTGGCAGACTTCCCGGATCTCCGGCACGGTGCGCAGCAGTTCCTGCGAGGTAAGCTGCGGGATCTTGCCCTCGTCGGTCTTGAGGGTGGCGATGGTGCCGCCGGTGGCCAGCATCAGGATCTTTTTCATCAAAGCGTCTCCCCTTCCGCAGCCGCCCCCATGGAAAGGGCGGGCCGCAAAAATTCCCGTTCAGGAAGCCCCGAACGGGAAAATGGTTAATATGTTGTGATCGATGCGCCGGGATAGTAGTGCAGCAGGATGTCCTGATACCCCCAGCCGTTCTGGGCGTAACCGACGGCGCCCCACTGGCTCATGCCGCAGCCGTGGCCGTAGCCGTACACATCGAAGATAAAGGCATCCTTTTCGGCGTTATACGTAAAGGTAAAGCACTGGCTGCGCAGGCTGCGCCCATCGACGCTCTGCCGGGCCAGCAGGTTTTCCCGGAACCAGCGGCCGCTGACGGTCTCGCTGTTGCCGTCGGGTCCGACCTGGATCTTGGCGACCCAGCCATACTGGTTGGCCGAAACGATCTTGAACCAGTTGTTGGGGTCCACGCCCGAAAGGTCAATGCCCAGTTCCGACTTGATGCGTTCCTGCAGCGTCGAGCGTTGGAACAGCGCCGTGCCGCTGGACTCGCCGTTGGTGTGCCAGTTGGTGGCTACCGACTGGTCGTAGGGGCTGTCCACCGCCTGCAGCCAGGGCCGGTCGTTGCCCCAGACATCCGCCGCCGAAGCCGTGCCGGTGCTGGCCGAAGCAAAGTACGGCGTAAAGCAGACCTGGCCGTTGTAGGTCAGCAGCACATGGGCCACTTCCCGCGCGGCGGCCAGCGCCGTTTCGCCCGGCGTGGTGCCGGATACCGCGGGATAGCCGGACTGGCTCAGGATCCAGCAGTGGGTGGCGACGCACTGGGCCTTATAGGCTTCCAACGGCGCGTTGGAACCCAGTTCGTTCTGGGCCACCATAGCAAGGCACTGCACCAGATCCATCGTCTGGGCCGACCCGTTCATCGTGACGTTGATGGTCTCGCCTTCTGTCGTGCCATCCCCCTGTTCCGAGGAAGAGGACGAAGAATCGGCGGAATCAGAGGGCGCACTGTCACTGGATACCGGCTCCTCCGTGGGTTCCGGGGTGGAAACGATCTCGTCCACCGTGACAGTTTCTTCCGGCAGGCTGCCCTCGGCGCCCTGATTCAGGTCGGACTCGCTGGCGTTGGCGTTGCCCGCCACGTCGTCAAGGCCCGCCAGCAGTTCGTCCGCGCTGGCCAGCAGGTCGTCGGTCTGCTCCTGCATATCGTTGATCTGGCTGTCCAGGTCGGAGCCGGTGCTTTCCTCCTCGGCCGGGGCGTTGTTGCGGTCAGCCGTTTCGGCCGCGCTCTGCTGGGCATAGCGGTCCACGCTGGCCTGCAGCATGGAGCGGATCTCCGGCATGGGCTGGTTCTTGCGCTGGTACTGGAGCGCCGTCAGCAGCGGGTCCTCCGCCGCGGTGATGGCCGCGCCGTCCAGCGCCGCCGTCTCCGAGTCTTCGATCAGGCGGCCGGTCACACAGAGCAGGACGCCGTCCTCCTCCGTTTTGCTGGTGACGGTCAGGAAGTGGGAGCGGTCGCCCACGTCCACCCCAGTCTGCCACAGGCTCCGCGCCTGGATGCCCGCCACAAAGGACAGGTAGTCATAATACCGGGAAAGGTCCGTGCTGCCGTAGAGGTCAAACGCGCCCTCGCCCTGTTCGGCGGGGTCCAGATAATAAACGGCCACCACCTTGAAGCGGTACGCGCCGTTCTGCATATACAGCGTAAACCCGCTGTTCTGCTCGATCGTTTCCTGCTGGGCCAGCCCCGCAAAGGTATCGCCGGTACATTCCAGCACCGTGTTGCCGGGGGCCTCCTGATCCAGGGCGTTGGCCGTGGCAAAGCGCAGCAGCGGCGTCTGTACGCCGTCCGCGTCGGTCTCCGGCTCGGTGCCGGGGGCGTAGACCAGCGCGCCGTCCAGACCGGGCCAGCCCAGGTATCCCAGCGCGCCGGGGCGTTTTTCCAGCGCGTTGGCAAGGTAGGCTTCCGCCGTCTGGTCATAGGATGTGGTGCCGTAGTTGCGGGACAGCGGGCGGGTGCCCAGGTCGCGGCGGAAGAACCACCACAGCCCTGCCGCGCCTGCCAGGATCAGCAGCACGACCACAACCAGCACGGTGATGACCGTGCGCTTGCGGCGGCGTTCCTCACGCTCGATCCGCGCCAGGCTGCGGTTGCGGACTTCCGAAATATCCGGCGCCTGCCGTTCCGGCGCGCGTTCTTCCCGCCGGGAAGCGCGGGCGGTCCGGGCCGCCACCTCGGCTTCCTCCTGTTCCGAGAACAGACGGGTGGCCGCACGGCTGAAATCTTCCGCCGTAGTGGTACGGCCCGCCGCCGCGTCGGCTTCGTCGGCCGCCTGGGCGGCGGCGATGGCTTCGGGGTCCAGTTGGGCCGAGAAATCCGGCACTTCCTCGTCCAGGATCGAACGGGCCGGGGCGTGCACCGCGCTGTGGTCCGTGTGGTCCACGGGGGCTGCGGCCCTTGCCACATGCACCCCGCGGCGGCGGCGCGCGTCAGCCGCCGCCTGCGGCCCGGCTGTTTCGATCGTCAGCGGGTCGGCGTTGGGCGCGGCGTCAAAGTCGGTCTCGAACTGAATGGTCCCCACCGGCGCGGTATGGCCCGCCGCGGGGGCTGCCGGCGTCGGCCGCACAGGGCGCGGGGCCGGTTCCGCCGTGTCAAAGTCCAACATGGGTTCAAAATCCGCGGTGCGGTCCGGCTCCTGGGTGGCCGGGGTACGGTGCCGCAGGGAAAACCGCACGGTATTCCCCCGCTGCCGCCCGGCCTCCGAAACAAGGAGCATCGGGTGGTCGCGGCCGGGGCGGAAGGTGATGCAGGAATCGGTGAGCTGCAACCCCTGCAGGCGGCGGCGCAGCAGATCCAGGATCTGGTTGCCCACGGCCGCGTCGCTGAGTTCCGGCGGCAGCGCGCAGGCGGCAGCCCCGGAACGGTCGCAGATCAGCACAAAGGGGCACTGCCCCACCGTGGCGGGCATATACGCGGCGGCATAGTCCGCCCCCGTGACCTGCAGCGCCGAAGCCGCGCGGCCCGCGGCGGCCTGCACCACATCCCCCGGGAACTTGCGCAACAACTGCGGCGGGACCTGGATCTGCCGCTGCGCTTTGGCGTTGGCATAACTCTCGGTCCCGAAGTCGAACACAGCTTCGCTGTGGGGCAGCGGCTGCAAAAGGTCGCCCACCAGGCGGCCCGTGGTCTCGTCCACCGTCACCAGCAGCTTCCGCTTGCGCAGCAAAAGGTCCAGCGTGGCCTGGGCCAGACTGGTCTCGCCGCTTCCAAACACATCATCGCCGAACTTGGCCTTCAGCTTTTGGATCCATTTATCGCAGTACTGCTCGGCCATGGCGCGGGTCGGCGCACTGACCTGCACGCAGACGGCGAACTCGCCGTCCCGTTCCAGCAGGCGCAGCCCCGGGCAGCCGTCGTCCCGGACCTGCCGCAGCACAGCCGATACTTCTGCCGCCGTGGGTCCAAAAACGCGCAGGATTTTCAGTTGAGTGTTGACCATGATGTGCCTTCCCTTACGTTTAGAATCAAAGGTCGATCTGTTCCGGCGGCGTATCCGGCCGGATGGGCGTTGCCTCCGGCACCGGCAGCCCCAGCGCCATGCGGCGCAGCAGATCCAACGCATACAGCGCCGCGCGGGTGCGGATCACCTGGCGGTCATTGTAACCGCCGAGCGTCAGCCGTTGCAGCCAGCCCGTGCCGGTGCGCATATCCGCCCCGGCCAGATAGACCGTGCCCACCGGCTTGCCGGGCAGCGCGCCGCCGGGGCCTGCCAGCCCCGTGATGCCCACCGCCAGCTCCGCGCCGGAAGCGCGGGCGGCGCCGAACGCCATTGCCGCCGCCACCGGGCCGGATACGACGTTCCAGCGTTGGATCGTCGCGGCGTCCACGCCCAGCAGCCGCTGTTTGGCGGCCTCCGCGTAGGTGACGAACCCGAAGCCGAACACCTCGCTGGAGCCGGGCACATTGGTCAGGCGTTCCGCGATCATGCCGCCGGTGCAGCTTTCGGCCGTGGCCGCGTGCAGGCCGCGCTCCCGCAAAATGCGCACGACCGTGTATTCCAGCGCGGGCACGTCCACGTCATAGGCCGCATCGCCCAAAATATCGCGGAATTTTTCGAGGTAGGCGTTGCAGGCGCGCTCGGCGGCCTCGCGGGTCGCTTCCCGCGCTGTGACGCGGATCTCGGACTCGCCGGTCTTGCAGTAGATCGCCGCGGTGGGGTTGGCGCTCTCGAACAGCGGCGCCACCTTGCTGGCGATGCTGCTCTCGCCCCCCAGCACGCGCAGCGTGCGGGAATAGATCGTGCAATTCTGCCGCCGTTCCAGCGCGGGGCGGATCTGCTCGGTCCACATGGCCTTCATCTCCCGCGGGACGCCGGGCATCAGCGCCGCGCAGTGGCCGCGGGCATCCTCGAACCAGGCCCCCGGCGCCGTGCCGTGGGCGTTGGGGATCTTGTGGCCCCTTGTAGGGACCATGGCCTGTTTGCGGTTGTTCGGGGTGGGTTCGCGCCCCGTCCGGGCGAAAAAGGCCGTGATCTTCGCCCATTCTTCTTCATCAAAATGCAGCGTATCACCAAAGGCTTCCGCTACCGTTTCTTTCGTCAGATCGTCCTCGGTGGGCCCCAGCCCGCCGGAGAAGATCAGCAGGTCGCTGCGGTCGCGGGCCTGTACCACCAGTTCCCGCAGCCGGTCGGGGTTGTCCCCGATCACATGCTGGTGCAGCACACTGACGCCCAGTTCCGCCAGTTCCCGGCTCAAAAACTGGGCGTTGGTGTTCAAAATGTCCCCCAGCAGCAGTTCCGTTCCGACACAGATGATCTCCGCCGTCACAGCAGTTCATCCTCCCCCATGCGGATCGCGATTTTTTCCACGCCCTCGGCGGCTTCCGCTTCCAGCGCGGCCAGTTCCGGCATCGCGGCTTCGGCGGCCAGGATCTCGTCCAGCGTGGGGTTGGTCTTGGGATGGGGCGGGGTGAAGATCGTGCAGCAGTCCTCGTAGGGTTCGATGGACGTTTCAAAAGTGCCGATCTTGCGGGACAGCGCGATGATCTCTGTCTTGTCCATGCCGATGCAGGGCCGCAGGACCGGCAGGTCCTGCGCCGTGTCGGTACAGACCAGCGCCGCCATCGTCTGGCTGGCCACCTGGGCCAGGCTTTCGCCGGTGACAAGGGCCTGCAATTCCAGTTTGCCCGCCACCAGCCGCGCGATGCGCAGCATGCTGCGGCGCATGAGCACCGTGAACAGCACGTCCGGCGCGTTGTCGCGGATGTATTCCTGGGGCTTTGTGTAGGGCACGACGAACAGCGTGCAGTTGCCGGTGTATTCCACCAGTTCCTGGGCCAACTGCTTGACCTTGAGCTTGGCGCGCAGGCTGGTGTAAGGCGGGCTGGCAAAGTGGATGTGGTGCAGCGCCAGACCGCGGCGCGCCATGCACCAGGCGGCCACCGGGCTGTCGATCCCACCGGAAAGCAGGTTCAGCGCCCGGCCGCTGGTGCCTACGGGCAGGCCGCCGGCGGCTTCCACCTTGGGGCCGTGTACATAGGCCGCGCGGTCACGAATCTCGACCATGATCTCCATCTGGGGATGATGCACGTCCACACGCAGGTGGTGGTGCTTGCCCAGCAGGTACGCGCCCAGTTCGCGGCAGATCTCCGGGCTTTTCATCGGGTATGCCTTGTCGGCGCGCTTGGCCTCCACTTTGAAAGTGCGCAGGCCGCGCAGGGCTTCGCCCAGGTAGGCTTCCGCCGTCTCACAGATGGCGGAAAAATCCTTGGGGCATTCCACGGCGCGGCTCATCTTGACGATGCCGAACACACGGGAGACCCGGCGGAACGCTTCGTCCATATCCAGGTCTTCCTCCAACGGTTCGATAAAGACCGTGCTCTGGGCCTGGTATACTTTGAACTTGCCCAGCGGTTCCAGCCGCCAGCGGATGATCTTGGCCAGCCGGGCTTCGAACTTGCCGCGGTTAAGGCCCTTCAGGGTCATTTCGCCCTGGTAGGCCAGAATGATCTCTTTCATACTACAATCGCCTTTCGATCAGGAAAACGGAAATACAAACCAAAAGCCGTCCCCGGCGTCGGGGACGCTCAAATATGCTGCAGGCTCAGCAGGCCGTTGCGCAGGCCGTCCAGCAGCGCGTCCACGTCCTCGAACGTGTTGCCCGCGCAGAAGCTGGCCCGCAGGGCCGTCTGGATGATGCGGTCCGGGCAGCCCATCGCCACCAGCGTGTGGCTGGGCTCGCCTTTGTCGCAGGCGCTGCCGCCCGACACCAGCACCCCCCGGGTGTTGAGGTAGTTGATGAAGGTCTGGCTGTTGACGCAGCCGGTGGAGAAGTTCAGCACTTCGGGCACTGCGTCGTCCGGCGAATTGATGGTGATGCCGGGCAGCGCGGCCAGCCCCTCCCGCAGGCGGCGGTTGAGCGCCTGCACCTGGCGGGTGCGGGCGCGCATATCCTGGAAGCCCTTGGCCGCAGCCAGCCCCAGCCCCACGATGTAGGGCGTGTTCTCGGTCCCCGGGCGCAGGCCGCGCTCCTGATGGCCGCCGCAGTAGGGCGGGCGCAAGGTCTGGCGCTGGCTGTCTCGTACGAACAGCGCGCCGATGCCCTTGGGCGCATGGATCTTGTGGCCGGAAACCGTCAGCGTATCCACCCCGGCCCACTGCTGCAGGTCGATGGGCAGGCGCAGCCACGCCTGCACCGCGTCCACATGGAAATGGGTGCGGCTGTTGCGCTTTTTGATGCCGTCCGCCAGCGCGGCGATATCCTGCACGGCGCCGGTCTCGTTGTTGACGGCCATGCAGCAGGCCAGCGCGGTGTTCTTGTCCACCGCCGCCAGGAATTTGTCGGTACGGATATGCCCGTCCGCTTCGGGCATGATCTCTACGACTTCAAAGCCTTCCCGCTGCAGCGCCCGCACCGCCATCTGCACGCTGGGGTGCTCAAACCCGGTGACCACGACCTTGCGGCCCCAGGAACGCCGGGGCATGGCCGCGCCCCAGATGGCCATATTATTGCCTTCGGTGCCGCAGCCGGTGAAGTAGATCTCATCCTTGCGGCAATGCAGGGTCTTTGCAATGCGTGCGCGGGCCGTGTCGATCCCGTCCTGGGCCGCAATGGCCGGGTCGTACAGGCTGCTGGGGTTGGCCCACAGTTCCACCAGCGCATCGTGGATGATTTCCGTCACCGCAGGGTCAATGCGCGTGGTCGCCGCGTTGTCCAGATAATGAAGCTGGGGGTCAGAAAGCATACGGATTCCTCACATTTTGAACAAAATTATACAGGATAAATTATACACGCCCGCCGGGGGAAAAACAACAATTCCGGCAAAAAAATTTCCGAATTCTGGCAGGACCCGGCGGAAAAAATGCGGGGCGGCCGAAGCCGTCCCGCAGCCTGTTGTTCTGTTTGGGCCCGCCGGGTCATTCGCCGAAGTCCCGCGCGGCTTTTTTCATCATCTCGCGGATCGGCAGATTGTAGGGGCAGCGGGTCTCGCAGACGCCGCACTGCACACAGGCGCTGGCCTTGACAGGCAGCGTGGCGTAGCGGCTGCGGCCCCATTCCGCCAGACCGTAGCGGTTGAGGTAGCCCTGGAACAGGAACACGTTGGGGATCTGGATGCCCACACTGCAGGGGGCGCAGTAGTTGCAGCGGCGGCAGAACTGGGTGCCCAGCGCGTCGCGCACCTTCTGGCAGGCTTCTTCTTCCTCCGGCGTGAGGGGCGCGACATTTTCCGCGCCCTGGACGTTCTGCTGCAATTCTTCGGGTGCAGCCATGCCGGGGATGGCCACCGTCACGTTGGGGTTGGAGAGCACATACCGCAGCGCCAGATGGCCGTCCTCGATGGCGCCGCCGGCCAGCGGCTTCATATCGATGAAGGCCTTGCCCGCCTTGGCGCAGCGCGCGATGAGTTCCGCGCCCTGCTGCTCTACGATATTATACGGGAACATGATGGTCTCAAACTCCGGCACATCGAGGGCCGCCTCGAACACAGCGGCCAGATGGGCCGTCACGCCGATATGCCCCACCACACCGGCGTCCCGCGCTTCCCGCAGGGCTTCCAGCGCGCCGCCGGGCGCCAGGATCGTCTTGAGGTCCTGCAGGCTGGGGTTGTGGAACTGGTACAGTTCAATATGGTCGGTGCGCAGGTTCTTCAGGCTCAGGGCCAGTTGCTCCTGCATTTCCTCCCTTGTGAGGGCGCGGCACTTGGTCGCCAGCACGAACTGGTCGCGCAGGCCCAGTTCTTCCAGCGACTGGCCGATCCATTCCTCGCTGACCGTATAGCCGCGGGCGGTGTCGATATAGTTGATGCCCGCCGCGTGGGCTGCCTGCAGCAGCGCACGGGTGCCGGGCTGGTCGATGCGCTGGATGGGGATGCCGCCGAACCCCAGGCGGGAGACCCGCAGGCCGGTCTGACCCAATTGAACATATTGCATAGCGTTCGCCTCGTTTTCATAATCTCGTGTACCCCCATTATAGCAAATTTCCCGCGGATTTCCAGTCCCCTGCCGCCTTTTTGATTGACAAACCGCGCCCTGTGCGATACCATTATTTTGTATTATTGTTTGAAATTCCTGATGCGATGCTATTTTGGGAGGATAATCGCCATGAAATTTGGTTTTATCGGCTGTGGCAATATGGGCGGCGCGGTGGCGCGGGCCGTCTGCAAGGGCGCGGGCGCGCGTGAAGTGCTGCTGGCCAACCGCACCCCCGCCAAAGCCCAGGCCCTGGCCGCCGAACTGGGCTGCGCCTGCGGCACCAACGAGCAGGTCGCCGCAAGCTGCGACTTCCTGTTCCTGGGCGTCAAGCCCCAGATGATGGAAGATATGCTGGACGAACTGGCCCCCGTGCTGGAATCCCGCGCCGAGAGCCGCCCCTTTGTGCTGGTGACGATGGCCGCCGGGCTTACCATGCACCAGATCCGCCAGATGGCGGGCAGCGGCTACCCGGTGATCCGCATGATGCCCAACACCCCCGTGAGCCTGGGCGCGGGCATGATCCAGTACTGCTATGACGATGTGGAGCCGGAACAGCTGGCGGAATGGCTGAACGCCATGGCCCCCGCCGGTGTGCTGGACGAGGTGCCGGAATCCATGATCGACGCCGCCAGCGCGGTGTCCGGCTGCGGGCCGGCGTGGGTGTACCAGTTCATCGAGGCGCTGGCCGACGGCGGCGTGGCGGCCGGTCTGCCCCGCGCCAAGGCCCAGCAGTATGCTGCCCAGATGGTGCTGGGCAGCGCCCGCATGGTGCTGGAAAGCGGGCAGCATCCCGGCGTGCTGAAGGACGCCGTGTGCAGCCCGGGCGGTTCCACCATCCAGGGCGTGCGCGTTCTGGAAGAGCACGCCTTCCGCGGCGCCGTGACCGACGCGGTGCTGGCGGCTTACGAAAAAACGAAGGAATTGGGGAAGTAAACCATGCGAATCGTCGTCAAGGTAGGCACCAGCACGCTGGCGCACCCGGGCGGGCGGCTGAACATCCGCCATACCGAGGCCCTCGTCAAAGTGTGGAGCGACATCAAAAACGCCGGTCATGAGCTGATCGTCGTTTCCTCCGCCGCCACCGGGCTGGGGGCGGGCAAGCTGCAGATCGCCCGCCCCCAGGACATCCCGACCAAACAGGCGGCCGCCGCCGTGGGCCAGTGCGAACTGATGTACACCTACGACCGGCTGTTCGGCCAGTACAACCACACTGTGGCCCAAATGCTGCTGACCTGGGAGGATTTCGACCACGAGATCCGGCTGCACAACCTGCGCAACACGCTGGAACGCCTGCTGCAGCTGGGGGCCATCCCTATCATCAATGAAAACGACTCCGTCGCCTGCGAGGAATATTCTTTGGGCGACAACGACACCCTGGCTTCGCTGGTAGCCCAGTGCTGCCGGGCGGACCTGGTGGTGCTGCTGTCCGACATCGACGGGCTGTACACCGCCGACCCGCACACCGACCCCAACGCCCGGTTGATCCCGGTGGTCGAACACATCACGCCCGAAATCGAGCAGCTTGCGGGCGGCGCCGGTTCCGCGCTGGGCACCGGCGGCATGCTGACCAAAGTGGTGGCCGCCAAGCGCGCCACTGCCGCCGGGGTCGATCTGATCATCGCCAACGGGTCCCACGCCGAAGTGCTGTACGACATCCTGGAAGGCAAACCCGTCGGCACCCGCTTTATTGGACAGAAGGAGGTTGCACCGTGACCACGCAGGAGATCCTGCAGGCCGCGCAGGCCGCGCGCCTGCCCCTGGCCCTTGCAGACACCGACACCAAGAACGCCGCGCTGAAAGCGATGGCGGTCGCGCTGATCGCCGCCCAGGAGGAGATCCTGGCCGCCAACCGGAAGGACCTGGAAGCCGCGCGCGGCCATGTGAGCGAAGTGATGCTGGACCGGCTGGCCCTGACGCCGGGCCGCCTGACCGACATGGCCAAGGGCATGCGCGAGGTAGCCGCCCTGCCCGACCCGGTGGGGACCGTATTGCGCAAGATCGTGCGCCCCAACGGTCTTTTGATCGAAAAGACCGCAGTGCCCATGGGCGTGATCGCCATTATTTATGAAAGCCGCCCCAACGTGACCAGCGACGCCGCCGCCCTGGCCCTGAAAGCGGGCAGCGCCTGTGTGCTGCGCTGCGGGCGGGAAGCCTGGGCCACCTGCCACGCCATCGTGCTGGCTTTGCGCGCCGGGCTGCGGCGGATGCGGCTGCCGGAGTGCGCCATCAGTCTGGTGGAGGACACCAGCCACGCCAGCGCCCAGGAATTGATGACCGCCGACGGTCTGGTGGACCTGCTGATCCCGCGGGGCGGGGCCGGTCTGATCCGCGCCTGTGTGGAACATGCCACCGTGCCCTGCATCCAGACCGGGACCGGGATCTGCCATGTGTATGTGGACGCGGCCGCCGACCTGGACATGGCGCTGAACATTGTGGAGAACGCCAAGACCAGCCGCCCCAGCGTATGCAACGCCGAGGAAGTGCTGCTTGTCCACCGCGACGTGGCCGCCGCGTTCCTGCCCCGGCTGAAAGAGCGGCTGGTGGACGCGCGCGCAGCCGCCGGGCTGCCCCCGGTGGAACTGCGGCTGGACCCCGCGGCGGCCGCCATCATTCCCGGCGTGCCCGCCGCCCCCGATGATTTTGACACCGAACATCTGGATTACAAGCTCAGTGTGGCGGTGGTCCCCACGCTGGAGGACGCCGTCACCCACATCGCGGCCCACTCCACCCACCACAGCGAGGCCATCGTGACAGAGGACAAGGCCGCCGCCCACCGTTTTGTGACCTGCGTGGACAGCGCGGCGGTCTATGTGAACGCCAGCACCCGCTTTACCGACGGCGGCGAGTTCGGCCTTGGCTGCGAAATGGGCATCAGCACCCAAAAGCTGCACGCCCGCGGCCCCATGGGGCTGGCGGAACTCTGCACCTACAAGTACATCATCCACGGCAGCGGGCAGATCCGCGGCGGCGCTTCGGCCGCGATGCAGACGCCCTGCCAGTGACCTGTTTTCCCCTCTTATCAAAAAAGCACGCTACCCCGCGGGGCGGCGTGCTTTTTTATTGCGGGTCCTGTGTGCGGGCGGTGCCGGGCCGTACCCGGCAGGGCTTCCCTGCCCCGCCCCTACCCGCACAATAGGTAGGCGCCTTTTCGCCTGCTGCCCCGCAAAAGCCCGGTTTCACAAAAACCCGGCGGCCTGCTTTGCAGGCCGCCGGGCTGTGTGTTGTTCCGGCTTAGCCGATGTTCATATCCACCGCCGTGGAGATGCCGTTGACACGGCCCGAACCGGTATACTGCCAGATATCGTACTTGTAATTGAAGCTCAGGGTATCGCGGTACTGCGCGATCCAGGTGTTATACTTGCTGATGTTGGCAAAGTTGAGGTTGTTGTAGAACCAGCTTGCGTAGGAGTAGACGCCCGCCTTGTAGCCCGCGTTGCGGATGGTCTCGCAGAAGGCCACGGCGCAGGCCGTGCGCTCGGCGGCGCTGATGGCGTTGGCGCGGCCGCCCGCCACATACTCGGTGTCATAGTAGACGCCCAGGGGCAGCGAGTAACCGCTGACGAGGCTCAGCACCATGCTGGCTTCTTCCACGGCTTCGGCCTCGTTGATGGCCTGGCTGTAGAAGTAGACGCCGACTTTCAAGCCTGCGTTGATCGCGCCCTGGATGTTGCGGCGGTAGGTCTCGTCCTCTACCAGTGCGCCCGTACCGTAACCGCGGTAGCCGCAGCGGATGATGGCGAAGGTGATGCCGTCGGCCTTGACGGCGTTCCAGTCAATGGTGCCCTGGAACTTGGAAACGTCGATGCCGCGCGCCGTGCGGTTGAGCGCGCCGTCGGCGCCGAACTCATAGACGTTGCCCTGGATGACCTGGTTGCCGGTGACCGGCTCATGGGTCGTGGGGTCGTAATAATATGTAGCGCCGTCGATCTCCTGCCAGCCGGTATAAATGTACTCGATTTTTTCGGTGGCGGTCACGTTAAAACCGTATTCCGCCAGCTTGGCCGCCTCGATGGAATCCGGCCAGCCCGCCGTGGGGTCCTCCGGCGTGGGCGTAGGGGTAGGCGTCGGAGTAGCTGTAGGCGTGGGCGTGGGGGTCGCTGTGGGCGTAGGCGTCGGGGTCGCCGTCGGGGTAGGGGTCGGCGTTGCCGTGGGCGTCGGGGTGGGCGTCACCGTAGGCGTAGGCGTCGGGGTTGCCGGATCTTCCGAAGGCGTGGGGGACGGGGCTTCCGTCGGGTTCGGGGTGGGGGTCGCACCATCCGTGGGGGTGGGCGAAGGCGAAGAACCCGACTCGCTGCCGGAGCCCGAATTGGCGTCATCGTTTTCCTTCGGTTCCGGCGTCACCATGGCTTCCCCCGTGCGGTGGGCCATCTCCATTGTGCGGCCGGTGTGGCCCAGATTCGTGATGGAGTCCGCCGCGCCGGGCAGCCAGACGGACAGGGCGCTGTACGTGCTGGCATTGCCGTCACGCTGGGCGCCGGTCAGTTCCTCGGTGCCGTCCTTATAGACCGGCAGATAGGGGGATTCTTCCCCGTTGGACAGCATCAGGTGGCCGCTGCTGCTCAACTGGGCGGTGTACACCGTGGTACGGCCTTTTTCCTCTTTGGAACTTTCAGCGTACTGGACGGTGTCCACCACTTCGTCCGCGATGGGCGCCGCGCTCACCGCGGAGTCCTCGGCGCTCTCGTTGACTTCATCGGCCTGCATGATCTTATCCTTGACGGCATCCACGTCCGCCTGATAGACCACTTTTTCCTGTACTTCGACCTGCGTGCTTTCCGGCACGATGTAGCCCTCGATGGGCTGGATCGTGACGGTGTATTCGCCGGGCTCCACATCCTCCGCCAGCGCGGTGCCGTTTTCCGGGTCAACGGCATAGTCTGTGGTCTCGCCCTCGGCGTCGGCCAGCGTCACCGTGGCTTCCACACCGATCAGCGGCAGTTTGCCTTCCTGTTCGGTATCTTCCGCAGATTCTTCGGGTTCTGCCGACGGGGTAGGCGTACCGGCGCTCTCCGGCGTTTTTTCTTCCATAGTATAGAGCTGCACGCCCACATCCTGCTGGATCACCGTCACGTCCGCCAGCAGTTCCACATCCGGTTCCGGCGTGGGGCTGGGCGTGGGCGCAATGGTCGCCACAGGGGTCGGGGTGGGCGTAGGGGTAGGCTCCGGCTCTTCGCCCGGCGCAAAGGAGGCCGCAAATACCCCCAGGCCGATGCTGGCCGTCAGCACCGCGGCGGAGCCGCCCGCCACGACCTTGTACAGCGGCAGCCGCGCAAACGCGTTGCCGGAAAAATACTTCATCGGATTCCGCTTCTGAAACATCCTGACCTCACCATTTCTGATTTGCCAATACACTTATACAATATGTATTGGATATGATAACACAAAACGGCCCCCCGCTGCAAGAGTTTTACCGCCCGGATACGGCGTTTTTCGATGTAAATTTTTCACAAATCTGCGGGGCCGTCTTTGGGGCGTTAGAGCGGCCTTTTTTCACTTTCTTACGGTGTTTTTCATGATATAGGGGCCTGCCCTGCCCCCAGGGGGCTACAGCTTGTATAGGCAGAATTCCAATGCCCCGCCGCAGGGTGCGCGCCGTTTCGCCCGGAAAAACCTCCCGCCGCCCGGCTTGACAAACGGCGCGGAATGTGTATACTTTGTTACTGGACATAAAAACAGGGGCGCTGAGGGGCATCCTCGGCTGAGATCGAAGCAAACAGCAGCTTCGGGTCACCTTGAACCTGATCCGGATAATGCCGGCGTAGGAAGTTTGACCCATATACCAGTCATACTGCGTTTGCGCCTGCTTGTATTAGCGGGCGCTTTTCTTGTTTTTATGTACTTTTTATTGTTTGGGGAGGATATTCACCCATGAGCAGAACCTATTCCAAGACCCGCACCCTGGTGGAGTGCGCCCTGATGATCGCCCTGGGCACCGTACTGGCGAACATCAAGATCTACGAATCGCCCTATGGCGGTTCGGTCACGCTGTTCAGCATGCTGCCGTTCATTTTGATCTCGTTCCGGCACGGCGTCAAATGGGGCCTGTTCACCGGCTTTGTGAACAGCCTGCTGCAGATGCTGCTGGGCTTCTATGCGCCGCCGTCCCCCGGCCTGCTGCCGCTGGTGGGCATGATCCTGCTGGACTATGTGCTGGCTTTCACGCTGCTGGGGCTTGCCAGCGCCATCGCCCGGCCTTTCCGCAACCAGCTTGTGGGGGTAGCCGTGGGCACCGCGGCGGTCTGCCTGATCCGCTACCTGTGCAGCTTCCTGTCCGGCGTGCTGATCTGGGGCAACCTGAGCGAAGGTCTGCCCGCCTGGCTCTACAGCCTGACGTATAACGGCAGCTACATGATCCCGGAGACCATCCTGACTACCGTAGCCGCCGTGCTGGTCTGCAAGACCGCGCCCAAGCTGTTCCTGGCCCAGCAGGGCTGACCGCGCCGTTTTCCCGGCTTTCTGCCGCTTTCCGTGCTGTTCGGAAGGCGGCTTTTTTTGCTGCCTGACGCCGCACGGCGGCGCTTTTTGTCGAACGGCGTCCTTTCTTCGGGCATCTTTCTCCGGTTTGTTAACATTTTAACCAAATATTTTTGTCATTTTTCGGCTATTTGCCAAATCGGGCCTTTTGACCGCTTTTTTATGAAGAATTACTTTATTTTTTATGAAAATTATGTTAACATAGAAGCAACAGAGCGACTGCCGCCGGGGACCAGGCCGGTGCGCCGCTACGTTACAGGGAATCCATTTTATATTTGGAGGAATGCTTTTATGATGAAATATCTGCAGAAGCTCGGCAAGGCGCTTATGCTGCCCGTTGCCGCGCTGCCCGTCTGCGGCATCCTGATGGGTCTGGGCTACGCCCTGGCTCCTGCCGCTATGGGTGCTGAAGGTACGACCGAAGGTCTTGCCTACATCATCGGCTTTATCCTGATCAAAGCCGGCGCTGCGCTGATCGACAACATGGCCTGGCTGTTCGCCGTCGGCGCGGCCGTGGGCCTGTCTGACGACCATGACGGTACGTCCGCCCTGGCTGGCCTGGTCAGCTACCTGATGATGACCCAGTTGCTCTCCACTGGTGTTGTCAGCGCCCTGCCCTTTATGGCGCTGGAGGAAGACTCTGCCACCTTCATTGCTTTCCAGAAGACTGCCGGCAACGCCTTCATCGGCATCCTGGCTGCCATCATCGGCTCCACCTGCTACAACAAGTTCAAGAACACCCAGCTGCCTGACTGGCTGGCCTTCTTCAGCGGCAAGCGCTGCGTCGCCATCGTCACCGGCCTGGTTTCCATCGTGGCGTCCGTCATCCTGCTGTTCCTGTGGCCGTTGATCTTCAACGCCCTGGTTGCGCTGGGCGACGCCATCGTCGGCCTGGGCGGCATCGGTGCCGGCCTGTACGCCTTCTTCAACCGCCTGCTGATCCCCACCGGCCTGCACCACGCGCTGAACAACGTGTTCTGGTTCGACACCATCGGCCTGGGCGACCTGACCCACTACTGGGCCGGTGAGACTTCCGCCGACGTGGGCTGGAGCCTCGGCATGTACATGTCCGGCTTCTTCCCCTGCATGATGTTCGGTATCCCCGGCGCGGCGCTGGCCATGGTCCACACCGCCAAGAACAAGAAAGCCGCCATCGGCCTGGTCACCTCCGCCGCCATCTGCGCGTTCGTCTGCGGCGTGACCGAGCCCTTCGAGTTCGGTTTCATGTTCCTGTGCTTCCCGCTGTACGTTGTGTACGCGGTGCTGTACGGCATCTTCGCAGTCATCACCTACTTTGTGGGCTTCCGCGCGGGCTTCATGTTCTCCGCCGGTGCTACTGACCTGGTGTTCTCTGCTTCGCTGCCGGCGCACGCCAACACCTGGATGATCATTCCTCTGGGCATCGCCGCCTTCCTCGTCTTCTACGTGGTCTTCCGCTTTGCCATCACCAAGTTCAACCTGACGACCCCCGGCCGTGAGGATGAAGACACCGAGGCCGCCGAAGCCAACATCACCCTGGCCAACAATGACTTCACTGCCATCGCCAGCGGCGTTCTGGCTGCCATTGGCGGCAAGGGCAACGTTGCCAATGTGGACTACTGCGCGACCCGCCTGCGCTTTGAGGTGAAGGACAGTTCTGCGGTGGACGAAAAAGCCGTCAAGGCCGCGGGCGCTGCGGGCGTCATCCGTCCCAGCAAGAATGCCTGCCAGGTCGTTATCGGCCCGAAGGTCCAGTTCGTCTACGATGAGCTGAAGAAGATGCTGTAAACGCATCGTCCTGATGCCGGGTCATGGTCCTGGTTCCCCTGATCCGATCCGCCGGAGGCGGGCTTGATGCCCGCCTCCGGCTTTTTTATGCAATAAAATCTTGGAACCCTGCTGTTTCCTGCGCAAATCTATGGTATAATAGAGGAAAACGCACGGTCCCCGTGCTGGAGGAGGTTTTTTTCCATGAAAATTATCCATGCAAAAGATTATCAGTCCATGTCCCGCAAGGCGGCGAACATCATCTCCGCCCAGGTCATCATGAAGCCCAACTGCGTGCTGGGCCTTGCCACCGGCGGCACCCCCGTGGGTACCTACAAGCAGTTGGTGGAGTGGTACAACAAGGGCGATCTGGATTTTTCTGAAGTGACGACGGTGAACCTGGACGAGTACCGCGGCCTGCCCAAAGAGCACCCCGAAAGCTACTGGAGCTTTATGCACCGCAACCTGTTCGACCTGGTGAACGTGCGCCCCGAGGCCATCAACCTGCCCGACGGCACCAACCTGGACGCCGAGGGCGAGTGCGCCCGCTATGACGCCGTCATCAAGCAGGTGGGCGGCATCGACCTGCAGCTTTTGGGCATCGGCCACGACGGCCACATCGGCTTCAACGAGCCGGGCGAAGCCTTTGAACTGGGCACCCACTGCGTCACCCTGAAGCCGGAGACCATCGAGGCCAACAAGCGCTTCTTTGACGGCAACGAGGATCTGGTCCCCAAGCAGGCCTACACCATGGGCATCAAGACCATCATGCAGGCCCGCAAGGTGCTGATGGTCGCCAACGGCAAGGACAAGGCCGAGATCATCAAGAAGGCCTTCTTCGGCCCGGTCACGCCGGAAGTTCCCGCCAGCATCCTGCAGATGCACCCCGACTTCATCCTGGTCGGTGACGAGGACGCCCTGAGCCTGATCTGAAAGCGGGAGGTGGACAGGCCATGATCATTCGCAACGCAAAGGTATTTGCCGACGGCTGCCGCTTTGTGGAACGCGACCTCATCATCCGGGACGGGCGCATCGTCTTTGGCGCGCCGCCTATGGACGGCGAGGAGGTCCTGGACGCCCAGGGCGCCTATGCCCTGCCCGGTCTGGTGGACATCCACTTCCACGGCGCGGTGGGCCATGATTTCTGCGACGCCGACGAGGCGGGCCTGCAGGCCATCGCAGACTTTGAGGCCAGCAAGGGCGTTCTGGCGATCTGCCCCGCCACCATGACCTTCAGCGAGGAGATCCTGAACGGCATCATGGATACGGCCGCCGCCCATAAGAACGAGCGCGGCGCCGATCTGGTAGGCATCAACATGGAAGGGCCGTACATCAGCCCCAGCAAGGTGGGCGCCCAGAACCCCAAGTATGTGATGGGGGCCGACGCGGGGATGTTCCGCCGCCTGCAGGAGCGCAGCGGCGGGCTCATCAAGCTGGTGGACGTCGCGCCGGAGGAGCCGGGCAACCTGGACTTCATCCGGGCCTGCCATGACGAGGTCCGCATCTCTCTGGCGCACACCTGCGCCGACTACGAGACCGCCAAGGCGGCCTTCGCGGCGGGCGCTTCCCACATGACCCACCTGTACAACGCCATGCCGGGCATCACCCACCGCGCCCCCGGCCCCATCATTGCGGCGCTGGAAGAGGGCGCCGAGGTGGAGCTGATCACCGACGGCGTACACATCCACCCCGCCATGGTGCGGTTCACCTTCCGCACCTTTGGGGACGAGCATGTGATCCTGGTGGCCGACAGCATGATGGCCTGCGGCCTGCCGGACGGCCAGTATTCCCTGGGCGGGCAGGCCGTGACCGTGTGCGGCCCCCGCGCCACCCTGACCGAACACCCCGACACCATCGCGGGCAGCGCCACCTGCCTGTATGACTGCATGCGCCACGCCGTGCTGGACATGGGCGTGCCCCTGGCCAGCGCCGTGCGCGCCGCCACGCTGAACCCGGCGCGCAGCATCGGCATCGACGCGGACTACGGCAGCCTGGAACCGGGCCGCTGGGGCAACGTGGTGCTGGCCGACGCCCAGTTGAACATCCAGAAAATCATCCGCAAGGGTGAAGTGCTGGCCTGACGGACAGAATCTGCATTTTTGTCAAAACATCTCAGTCAAAAGCATTGCAAATTGTCTATATTTTTGCTATAATAGATGCAGTATTATGCTGAGAAGGGGTGACCGGATATGCCGATCTCTGAGCCGACTGCTGTTTTTTCCATTCGTGATGATCGTGATATGGAGATCAAGCAGGCAGTTTTACAGGTCTACCGTGCGCTGGAAGAGAAGGGCTACAACCCCATCAACCAGTTGGTAGGCTATATTCTGTCTGAGGACCCCACCTATATCACGACTTACAAGAACGCGCGCGCCATCATCCGCCGCATCGATCGTGACGATCTGCTGCAGGCGCTGGTCCGCGATTACGTCAAAGGATAAGGCAACGGCAAAAGCCCCGTGTGCAAACGCACACGGGGCTTTTTTGTTTGGTGGTGGTTCAGGCGAAGAAGGCGTTCTGTACGGCGTTGAGCACGGCGGCCCGCCCGGCGGTAAAGTTCACGCCGCCCTGCAGGTAGCAGGTGTACGGGGGGCGCAGCGGCCCGTCGCAGGAGATCTCGATGGTGCTGCCCTCGGTAAAGCTGCCGGAGGCCATGACGACCTTGTCGGTATAGCCGGGTTCGTCGGCCGGTTCCGGGGATGCAAAGCTGTCGATGGGGCTGTTATGCTGGATGCCCACGCAGAATCCGGTCAGCGCGGCGGCGCTGCCGGAGTCGAAGCAGGTCACGATGTCGTTGTGGTCCGCCGTGTAACGGGGCACCGGGTTCACGCCCGCCAGTTCCAGCAGGCACTGGGCGTAGATGGCCGTTTTGAGGGCTTCGCACACGACGCCGGGGGCGTAATACAGCCCCAGGAAGGTATCCCGCAGGCTGTCCTGGGTGCAGCCCAGGTCCGCGCCAATGCCGGGGGCCGTGAAGCGGTGGCTGCATTTTTCCACCAGGTCCGCCCGGCCCGCGATGTAGCCGCCCGTGGGCGTGATGCCGCCGCCGGGGTTCTTGATGAAGCTGCCCGCGATCAGGTCGGCCCCCACGGCCAGCGGTTCGCGCGTCTGGGTGAACTCGCCGTAGCAGTTATCCACAAAGATCACAGCGTCGGGGTTGGCCGCACGCGCGGTCTCGGCCACCTTGCGGATGGTCTCCAGGTCAAAGGCGTTGCGCTGGGTGTAGCCCCGGCTGCGCTGGATATGCACCACCGTGGCGGTGCGGGCCTTCTCCGCGATCAGATCATAGTCCGGGGTGAAGTCCGGCAGCAGCGGGCATTCGTCGTACTGCACGCCGTATTCCCGCAGGGTGCCGCAGCCCTTGCCCGCTTCTCCGATGCCGATGACGCCTTCCAGCGTGTCATAGGGGCGGCCGGTAGCGGCCAGCAGGGTGTCCCCCGTGCGCAGCAGGCCGAACAGGGCCACCGTCAGCGTATGGGTGCCGCTCATGAACTGGGGGCGCACCAGCGCCGCTTCGGCCCCCATGCAGCGGGCAAAGACTTCTTCCAGCTTGTTGCGGCTGTCGTCCCAGACGCCGTACCCGCTGGACCCCCAGAAATGCCGGGCTTCCACCCCGCTGTCGGTGAAGGCGCGCAGCATCTTCAACTGGTTGTAGTCGCGGATCTCCTCCACATGGGCGAACTGTTCCCGGCACAGGTCCAGCGCCTTGCGGTCCAGCGCCAGCACTTCGGGCTTGAGTTGATAAAACTGTTCGATCATAAACTCTTTCTCATTTCCGTGTAAATTGTAACAGCGTCCCCGCCGCGGCAAAGCCAAGGCGTTCATAGAACGGCCCCAGGGCGGGCGCGCAGGCAAAGCGCGCCGTGCGGGCGGCGGCCAGTTCGTTGGCCAACCGGACGATCAGCCAGGAGGCCAGCCCCCTGCCCCGCCATTCCGGCGCGGTGACGCCCGCCGCCATGTAGGCTTCCGTTTGGCTCTGCTCATAGCTGCCCACGGTGCAGACGGGCTTCTCCCCCGCCAGCAGCGCCCGGCAGCAACCGCGGCCATGGGCCAGCGCCGTGCAGGCCAGGGAGTAAAAGGCGTCCTGTTCGTCCCGGCTTTCGGGAAAGACCAAGCGGCTGACCGGCTGCATGGGCGGGCGTTCCGCCAGCCGCAGTTCCGGCGGCGGGGCGGGCGGCAGCGGCAGCGCGCGGCCTTGGGGCAGTTCCCACAGCAGCAGCGGCTCGGCCGCTTGCCAGCCGGGCAGGCAGAGCGGGCGCTCCGCCACCAGCCGGTCCACGCCCAGGAACCGCAGAAAACCCGCCAGTTCCTCCCGTGCGTCCGCGCCCTCCTGCCCTTCCGGCAGGCTGCCGCAGACGGTGGCGGTGCCGCCGCGCAGCGTCAGCGCCGCCGTGCCGGGCAGCAGGCAGAACTGCCACCCGCTGGCCGGGTGCGCCCCGAACAGCGCGCAGTGGGTGCCCATGGTCGCTTCAAAATAGGGCCTGCCCGCGATGCGGCGGTCAAATTCCTGCCGCTGCGCCGGGCCGGTGACGGAACAGATCATTGCGGCATCCCCCGCTCACTGCAGCGCCATGACGATGCGCTTGTAATCCCGGCCGCGGACCTCGAAGTTCGGGTAGAGGTCGAAGGACGCCGACGCGGGCGAAAGGCTGACCACGTCGCCGGGCACCGCCGCGCGGCGGGCCTGCTCCACGGCGTCCTGCATACTCTCGGCGTGCAAAATCTTCAGCCCGGACCCGGCAAAGGCGGGGTGTTCCCGCACGGCCTTCTCGATCCGGGGGCCGGTAGCGCCCATGAGGACCAGCGTCTTGACGTGGGTCAGGATCTCAGGGGCCAGCGGTTCATAGGGGATCTTCTTGTCGTAGCCGCCCGCGATCAGAATGATCTTGCGGTCAAAGCTGCGCAGGCCCGCGATGGTGCGCGTGGGGCTGGACGCAATGGAATCGTTGTAATAGGTCACGCCGTCGAGCGTGCGCACCGGCTCAATGCGGTGTTCCACGCCGGTAAAGGTGGACGCCACCTGACGCATGGCTTCCACCGGCACGCGGCCCCAAACCGCCGCAATGGCGGCCAGCAGGTTCTCCACGTTGTGCAGGCCGCGCAATTTCACCTCACTGCGGGCCACCACCGGCGTCACCACGCCGTCCGCGGCATAGCAGAGGGTATCATCGCTCGCCCGCAGGAAGGCGCCATTGTTGGTCTCATGCAGGCGGGTGAACCAGACCTGTTCGCCCTTGCAGTCCGCCTGCATGGCGCGGGAAACTTCGTTCTCGTACCCCAGCACGGCGCGGCAGGGCGGTTCCTGCCAAAGCAGGATGTTGCGCTTGGCGTCGATGTATTCCTGCATATCCTTGTGGTGGTCCAGATGGTTGGGCGTCACGTTGGTGACCACAGCCACTTTGGGGCTGCGGCGCATACTGATCAACTGGAAGCTGGACAGTTCCACTACCGCCACCGCGTCCGGCGTCACGTCGGCCAACTGGGGCAGCAACGCCGCGCCGATGTTGCCGCCCAGGAACACCTTGCGGCCGGCGGCTTCCATCATTTTGGCGATCAGCGTGGTGGTCGTGGTCTTGCCGTCGGAGCCGGTCACAGCGATGATCTCGCAGGGGCAGAACTCGAAGAAAAGCTCCACCTCACTGGTGACCATGGCCCCGGCCCGCAGGGCGGCCTGCAGTTCGGGCTTGTAGTATTCATAGCCCGGCGTGCGCATGATGATGTCCTGCCCGGCAAAGCCGTCGGTGTACTGCGGCCCCAGGCTCAGGCCCACCTTCAGGCGGCGCAGGGTGTCGGCATAGTCCCCAAAGGCTTCCAGGTCGGGCTTCTGGTCGCAGAGGGTGACCTGCGCCCCCAGCTCCACAAATTGTTCAATGCAGCGCTTGTGGCTGACACCCGCGCCGATGAAGGCCACCTTTTTGCCGCGGACAAGTTCCCGCAGCCGTTCTATGGGCAGCAAAGGCATTGTGCATCTCTCCCCTGTTGTTGAAGTTCTCTCCTATTATACTCCGGCAGCGCGTCCGCTGCAACAAAACAGGCCCGCCTGGGCGGGCCCGTAAGAGGCTGTTTTTTTATTCCTGGCCGCCCATGGGGATGCCGTGCTTCTCCAGCAGCGCCTGGATCTTGGTCATCGGGTCGATGATGCTGGAAACGCTCTTGTCATGATTGATGGCAGCGATGAAGTACGCGGTGTACTTGGAAACGTCCACATCATAGTACCACTTGCGCTCCAGCAGTTCGGGCTTGCGGTAGGTCAGGTTGGTGCCCAGCACCGCCTTGATGATACCGTCGTTATAGGCCTTGTCGAACTTGTCCAGACCGGCGGTGAACAGCGGGAAGGTGCAGCAGGTGAAGATGTTGCGGGCGCCGCGCATCTTGAGCTCGTAGGCGATATCCAGCATGGACTCGCCGGAAGCGATGATGTCGTCGGCAATGAACACATCCTTGCCCATAACGCTCTCGCCCAGATATTCGTGTGCCACGATGGGGTTGCGGCCGTTGACGACGCGGCTGTAGTCGCGGCGCTTGTAGAACATGCCCAGGTTGCAGCCCAGCACGCTGGAATAGTACATATTGCGGTTCATGGCGCCTTCGTCGGGCGAGACGATCATGAACTGATCCTTGTGGAAGCTGACATCCGGCACATGGTGCAGCAGGCACTTGAGGACCTGGTAAGTAGGCATGACGTTGTCAAAGCTCATCGTCGGCACGGCGTTCATGACGCGGGGGTCATGGGCGTCGAAGGTGATGATGTTCTTGACGCCGACAGAACGAAGCTGCTGCAGGGCAAAAGCGCAGTCCAGGCTTTCGCGGCTGACACGCCGGTGCTGGCGGCCGCCGTACAGGCTCGGCATGATGACGCTGATGCGGTGCGCACGGCCGGAGACCGCCTGGATCAGACGCATCAGGTTCTGGAAATGGTCGTCGGGAGAAAGATGGTTCTCATACCCAAACAGACGGTAGGTCACGCTGTAGTTGCCCGGGTCCACAAAGATAAACAGGTCGTCGCCGCGGGTGGACGCTTTGACCAGACCTTTTGCATCGCCGGACTGAAAGCGCGGGCAATCGGACGGAATGATAAACGAGTCGACCTCCATGCCGACTTCTTGCGCCCAGCGTACCAGATGCCCGTCTACCCGTTTGCAGAGTTCTTCGGCGCCGGGGCAGGCGATCAATCCCAAGTCAGCGATTGCGTCCTCTTTCGCAAAAAAATCGCGCGGGCCCAGATTTTGTTCAGCCATACGTGTTTGCTCCTTACTTCCATCACAAATTTGTTCTCTCCATCAGGGGCGCACGGCCCCATTTATAAGTATTGTAACACAGCGGCTGCATAAAATCAGCCCTGTGGCGCAACTTTCCGGCGCATTTTCACATTTTCTGCATTTTGAATATGAATACTTCGACCCTCTTGTGCGAATTATGTCGGATTTTACAAAAAATTTTCATTTGCCGGAACGGCACGCTTCTTGCAGGGACGATTATCCCCCTACCAGCCCGCAGGCATGCAAAAACGGCGCCTGCCGTGGGGCAGGCGCCGTTCATTTTGCTTGGGATCAGACCAGCTCGATGATAGCCATTTCGGCAGCATCGCCGCGGCGGGGACCGATCTTGTAGATGCGGGTATAGCCGCCGGTGCGGTCAGCATACTTGGGGCCGTACTCATCGATGACCTTCTTGGCGACATCCTCCTTGGTGATGTAGGAGAAGATCTGACGCTTCGCGTGCAGGTCCTCCTGCTTACCAAGGGTGACCATCTTCTCCGCCATGGAACGAACTTCCTTAGCGCGGGTAACGGTGGTCTCGATCTTGCCGTTCTCAAACAGGTAGGTCACCATCGCGCGCAGCATAGCGTTGCGGCTGTCGGTGGGACGACCGAGTTTTCTGGTACCGGGCATTCCGTTTCACTCCTTACTATTTGGTATCCGCGTGTCGCGGGGGGTTAGTTTTCATCGTCCTTGGTCAGAGAGAAACCAAGGCTGTCCAGCTTGGCCATGACCTCTTCCAGGCTCTTGCGGCCCAGATTGCGGACCTTCATCATCTCGTCTTCGCTCTTGTTGAGGAGGTCGCCGACCGTGTTGATGCCGGCGCGCTTGAGGCAGTTGAAGGAACGGACGCTCAGATCCAGCTCTTCAATCGTCATCTCCAGCGCCTTCTCGCGGCCCTGGTCGCCGTTATCGACCATGATCTCGGTCTCGCCAGTTTCGTCGCAGAGGTTGACAAACAGGTTCAGGTGCTCGGTCAGCACGCGGGCCGCCAGGCTCAGGGCTTCCTGCGCATTGCAGGTGCCGTCGGTCCAGACCTCGATGATGAGCTTGTCATAGTCGGTGATCTGGCCTACGCGGGTGTGATCCACCGTATAGTTGGCCTTGAGCACGGGGGTATAGATGCTGTCTACCGGCAGGGTGCTGATGTCGTTCTTCTCCACCAGCGCCAGCTTGTTGCGTTCTGCGGGAACATAGCCGCGGCCCTTGTCGAAGGTGAGCTCCATGACCAGCTTGGCGCCCTCGCCCAGAGTGGCGATATGCCATTCAGGGTTGAGGATTTCCAGGTCGTCGCCGCCCTTGATGGAACCGGCGATGAGCTCGCAGGGGCCGACCGCCTCAACGCGGACGGTCTTGGGGCCGTCGCCGTAGATCTTGGCGGCAATGCCTTTGAGGTTCAGGACGATTTCGGTCACGTCCTCCCGCACGCCCTCGATGGTGGAAAACTCATGCACCACGCCGTCGATCTTGACGCTGGTGACAGCCACACCGGGCAGAGAGGACAGAAGCACACGACGCAAGCTGTTGCCCAAAGTCGTACCGAAACCGCGCTCCAGGGGCTCTACGACGAATTTGCCGTAGCGGCCGTCCGGGGAAAGGTTTGCCGTTTCGATCTTGGGGCGTTCGATCTCCATCATAAAAACCCTCCTTGTTTCACTGGCACACGCAGGTGCCAGCCATGTTGAAAAAATCGTAGCAGTAAACTAAGGGGATTACTTGGAGTACAACTCGACGATGAGGTGCTCAGCGATGGGCACATCGATGTCCTCGCGCACGGGCATCTTGACGACGGTGCCCTTCAGAGCGTTCTTATCGCGCTCCAGCCAGGAGGGCAGCAGCACGACGGGAGCGTCCTCGCCCAGCAGCTTGCTGAACTTGACGGAGGAACGGCTGGATTCGATGACTTCGATCACATCACCCGGCTTGACCTGGTAGGAGGGGATGTTGACACGCTTGCCATTGACGGTGAAATGGTTGTGGGAAACCAGCTGGCGGGCGTCGCGGCGGGTCTTGGCAAAGCCCAGACGGTACACGACGTTGTCCAGACGGCGCTCAACCAGGACCAGCAGGTTCACACCGGTCTGGCCCGGCATACGGGTGGCCTTTTCGTAGTAGGTATGGAACTGGTTCTCCAGGATGCCGTACACGAACTTGACCTTCTGCTTCTCGTTGAGCTGGGTGGCGTACTCGCTCTTCTTCTTTCTCATCTGGCCGCCGGGGTTACGGTTGGTGGTCTTCTTGCCATAACCCATAACAGCAGGAGAAATGCCGAGAGCACGGCAGCGCTTGGCGATCGGTTGGGTATTCTTAGCCATAACTCAAATTCTCCTTTCAATCAAACGCGGCGGCGTTTGGGCGGGCGGCAGCCATTGTGCGGAATGGGGGTCACATCACGGATCATGGTGACTTCCAGACCGGTTGCCTGCAGGGCGCGGATGGCGCTTTCGCGGCCGGAACCGGGGCCCTTGACGTAGACTTCAACAGTCTTCATGCCATGCTCGATGGCGGCCTTGGCGGCGACCTCAGCGGCGCTCTGGGCGGCGTAAGGGGTGCTCTTGCGGGAGCCGCGGAAGTTCAGCGCGCCCGTGCTGCACCAGGAAACGGTGTTGCCCTGGGTGTCGGTGATGGTCACGATGGTGTTATTGAACGTGCTCTGGATGTGAGCAGCACCGGCGCTGATATTCTTGCGCTCTCTTTTCTTCGTGCGGGATTTTGCCGCAGTAGCTTTGTTAGCAGCCATGTCTCAGTTCCTCCTTACTTCTTTTTGTTCGCGACAGTGCGCTTGGGACCTTTGCAGGTACGCGCATTGGTCTTGGTGCGCTGGCCGCGGCAGGGAAGGCCCTTGCGATGGCGCACACCACGGTAGCACTGGATCTCGGTCAGCCGCTTGATGTCAAGCGCGACGTTGCGGCGCAGGTCGCCTTCTACCATGATGTTGTTTTTGTCGATGTAGTCACGGATCTTGGCTTCTTCGTCAGAAGTCAGGTCCTTGACGCGGGTATCAGGGTTAATTCCGGTCCCGGCGAGAATTTCGTCGGCAGTGGACTGACCAATACCGTAAACATAAGTCAGACCAACCTCGATCCGCTTCTCGCGAGGCAGATCAACACCAGCAATACGTGCCATAAAGCACCTCCATAAATAACATCCCATGTCCTGTGTCGGGGCCTGCGCCGGGAATCTACGCACTTGGCCCCCAAGCGTTTTGGGTACGGTTTCTGCGGAATGACCGCAGACCTTTAGCCCTGACGCTGCTTATGCTTCGGATTGGCGCAGATGACCATCACGCGACCTTTGCGCTTGATGACCTTGCACTTCTCGCAAATGGGTTTCACGGAAGGTTTTACCTTCATGATGTTAACCTCCTTTTCAAAACACAAGGCGCTGCCAGTTTTACTTGGAACGCCAGGTGATCCGGGCCTTGGTCAGGTCGTAGGGCGACATTTCCATCGTGACTTTGTCGCCGGGCAAAATGCGGATGAAGTTCGTCCGCAGCTTACCGGAAATATGTGCCAGAACACTGTGGCCGTTGGGCTTGCCCTCTTTGTTGAGCAGCTCGACCTTGAAAACGGTGTTGGGCATGGCCTCCCGTACGATACCTTCTACTTCAATGACATCTTCTTTAGACAAGCTGATTGCCTCCTTGAAGGGTTCCGTCAGTTTGCACAGTCCGCCTCGTAGGCGGCGATGGCATCCCTGAGTAATTGATCGCTTTCCAGAAGCTCGTTTGCTAAAACAGTGGCCGTGGGCGCCACATGCCGGGCCTTTTTGCGCTTCGGGTCCCCTATTTTGCGCAGGGAACCGTCCGCCAGCCAGAGCATGGGGCCCTCCACCGCCAGAACGGCCAACGTGCGGTCCTTGTCCCGCCCGGCCTTGGAGCGTACCAACTGACCTTTTACAAAGTCCATCCGGGTTCCTCCCAGCCTTGGGTCAGGACCTCAGCCCCTGCCGCGGTGATGGCCAGCGTATGCTCAAAGTGAGCCGCCAGGCCGCCGTCGCAGGTTTTGACTGTCCAACCGTCCTTTAATGTCTTTACCGCGTACTTATACTGGCAAACCATGGGTTCCACCGCGATGCACATACCCGGCACCAGCCGCGGGCCCCGACCGGGGTTGCCGTAGTTGGGGACTTCGGGGTCCTCGTGCAGTTCCTTGCCGACGCCGTGGCCGACGAAGCTGCGGACGACCGAGAAGCCGTTCTCTTCCACGTAGCTCTGCACCGCATGGCTGATGTCCCCGATGCGGTTGCCGCCCCGGGCCATCTCGATGCCGCGGTGCAGGCTCTCCCGCGTCACATCCAGCAGGCGCTGGGCTTCCAGGTCGAGTTTGCCGCAGCCGTAGGTGCAGGCATTGTCGCCGTTGAAGCCGTCGATCTTGCAGCCGGTGTCGATCGAAACGATGTCACCGGGCCGGATCTGCTGCTGGTGGTTGGGGATGCCGTGAATGACCGTGTCGTTCACGCTGATGCACGCCGTTGCCGGGAAGCCGTACAGGTGCAGGAAGTTGGGTCTTGCACCGTGGCGCACGATAAAGTCATAGATGATTTTGTCGATCTCCGCCGTGGTGATCCCCGGTTCGATCGCTTCGCCGCCGGCTTTCAGCGCGGCTGCGCTGATCGCGCACGCCTTACGCATCTTGTCCAGTTCTGCGGCATTCTTGATTTGGATCATGGATGAATTAAGCCTCCAAAAGCTTGAGAAGGAACGCAGTGGTGGCCTCGACGGAACCCTTGTCGGGCACCTCGACGAGCTTGCCGCGCTTGCGGTAAAAGTCTACCAGCGGTTCGGTCTGCTCGTGATAAGCCTTCAGCCGTTCCAGCACGGTGGCGGGCTCATCATCCTTGCGGATGACGAGCTCCCCGCCGCAGCGGTCGCACACGCCCTCTTTGGCGCTGGGTTTGTTGATGATATGATAGCTTGCACCGCACTTGGCACAGACGCGGCGCCCGGACATCCGCTGGAGGATGGCTTCATCGGATACGATCAGGTTGATGACCTTGTCGATCTCCACCCCCATCTGCTCCAGGGCCTCGCCCTGGGCGATGGTGCGCGGCATACCGTCGAGGATGAACCCTTTCGCGCAATCGGGCTGCGCCAGACGCTCTTTCACGATACCGACGATCACGTCGTCCGGCACCAGAGCGCCCGCGTCCATAAAGCTCTTTGCCTTTTGGCCCATCGGCGTGCCTTCCTTGACGGCCGCACGCAAAATATTACCGGTCGAAATAGTGGGGATACCCAGTTTGTCGCAGAGGATCTCTGCCTGCGTACCCTTACCGGCGCCAGGGGCGCCCAAAAGGATCATTTTCATCGCACATTCCCTTTCTTATTCCAGGAACCCTTTGTGGAAACGGGCCGTCATATAGCCTTCCAGCGAACGGCCGGTCTCCAACGCCACGCCTACGACGATCAACAGGCTCGTACCACCCAACTGGATGGAGGTGCCGGTGACGTTGCCGAGGATGATGGGCAGGCCCGCGACGATGGCCAGGAAGATCGCGCCGATCAGGGTGATCTTGGACAGGGTCTTGGTGATGAAATCACTGGTGGGCTTGCCGGGGCGGATACCGGGGATCGTACCGTTGTTCTTGCGAAGCTGGTTGGCGATATCCACGGGATTATACTGGATCGCCACATAGAAGTAGTTGAACGCGACGATCAGCAGCACATAAACGATGAGGTACAGAAGACTGTTGTAGTTGAACACGCTGAAGAACGTATACAGATACGGATGCTCCGTCGCGTCCAGATTGATGAAACGGAAGATCAGACCCGGCAGGCTGCACAGCGTCGAGGCGAAGATGATCGGCATAACGCCGGTCATGTTGACCTTGATGGGGATGTAGCTGGCCTGGCCGCCGTACATCTTGCGGCCCACGACGCGCTTGGCGTACTGGACCGGGATGCGGCGTTCCGCGTTGGTCAGGATGACCACGAAGATCACCGCTGCCAGGGCCAGCACCACCAGCGCCGGCAGGAAGGCGTAGAACTGGGGTTCACCGTTCTGCGCACGGCCGATGATGTTGGTCACCGCACTGCTGATAGAGGACCAGCGCGACACGATACCGGCAAAGATCAGCAGCGAAACGCCGTTGCCAATGCCCTTGGAGTCGATCTGGCTGCCCATCCAGGTGCAGAGCTGCGAACCGGCGGTGAACGCCAGGATGATGACCACAGCACTGAAGATACCGGGCAGGCCCTCGGTATGAGAGAGGGCGTTCATGTTGCGGATGATGAAGTAGTAGCCGATGGACAGGACCAGGCCGATACCCGCACCCACATAGCTGGTGATGCGGCGGATCTTGCGCTGGCCTTCCTCCCCTTCCTTGGCAAGATTTTCCAGGTAGGGGATCGCTACCGTCAGCAGCTGCATGATAATGCTTGCGTTGATGTACGGCTGTACGCCCAGCGCAAAGATCGTGCATTCGCTCAGCGCGCCGCCGGACATCATGTTCAGGTACTCCAGCATATCGCCGGTGCCGCCCGCAAACATGGAGGACAGCGCATCCGGCGTGATGTAGGGCACCGGAATCGCGCAGCCCAGACGGAACAGGACGAGGATCAGCAAGGTGAACAGGAGCCGTTTGCGGAGATCGTCGATCTTCCAGGCTTTCCGGAAGGTTTCAAACACCTTACATCACCTCAGCCTTCCCGCCTGCTTTCTCGATTTTTTCTTTGGCGGAGGCAGTGTACGCAGCGACCTTGACGTTGACAGCCTTGGTCAGCTCGCCATTGCCCAGCACCTTGACGCCGTCCAGCGTCTTGGAGATGATGCCGGCCTTCAGCAGGGCCTCGGCATCGACCGTAGCGCCGGCCTCGAACTTTTCGAGGTCAGACACCTTGATGGTAACATATTTCGTGGCGAAAATGTTGTTGAAACCGCGCTTGGGCAGACGGCGCTGCAGGGGCATCTGGCCGCCTTCGAAGCCGGCCTTCTTGACGCCGGAGCGGGCTTTCTGACCCTTGTGGCCGAAGCCGGCGGTCTTGCCGTTGCCGGAACCGGCGCCGCGGCCCTTGCGGGTCACGGCCTTGCGGGCACCAGCGGGCGCGTTCAGTTCATGAAGTTTCATGCTTTGCACCTCCTTGCGTTACGCCTTGGTCACGACGACCAGGTGGGAGATCTTGGCGATCTTGCCCTGGGTAGCCGCGTTGTCAGGCTGCTCGGTGACCTCGCCGGGGCGATGCAGCCCCAGGGAGTGCGCAACGGCAATCTGCTCTTTGCCGCGGCCGATCAGGCTCTTGGCGAGACGAATGGTAACTTTTTCCATTGTGGTACCCTCCTTAACCCAGGATCTCGGCAACGGTCTTGCCGCGCTTGGCCGCGACGCTCTCGGCGTCGGTCAGGCCGCACAGACCCGCGAAGGTGGCAGCAGTGACGTTGATGGGGTTGTTGGAACGCAGGCTCTTGGCGCGGATGTCCTTGATGCCGGCGCACTCAAGCACCGCACGGACGGGACCGCCGGCCAGAACGCCGGTACCGGGGGCAGCGGGACGCATCAGAACGCGGCCGGCGCCAAACACGCCCACGATCTCGTGGGGGATGGTGCTGCCCTTCATGGCGATCTTGTGCATGTTCTTCTTGGCAGCGCCCTCGCCCTTGCGGATGGCCTCGGGAACTTCGCCGGACTTGCCGACGCCGTAGCCGATGTTGCCCTTGCCGTCGCCGACGACGATCAGCGCGGCGAACTTCATGACGCGGCCGCCCTTGACGGTCTTGGAAACGCGGTTGATGGAGACGACCTTGGTGATCATGCCGTCATCTTGTTCTCTATTACGCATGGCCATTGTATCTTCTCCCTCCTTACAGCTTCAGGCCGGCTTCGCGGGCGCCCTCGGCGAGCGCCTGAACGCGGCCCTGGTATACGAAACCGCCGCGGTCGTAGACCACTTCGGTGATGCCCTTTTCCAGGCACTTCTTGGCGATGGCCTCGCCAACCTTCTTGGCAGCCTCGATGTTGCCGCCGTAGCCATTGAAATCCTTGTCCATGCTGGAAGCGCTGGCCAGGGTGACGCCCTTCGTGTCGTCGATGACCTGGGCGTAGATGTGCTTGGCAGAGCGGAAAACATCCAGACGGGGACGCTCGGCGGTGCCGCTGATCTTGCCGCGGACGCGGCGGTGACGGCGAAGACGAGCTTCGTTCTTATCAGCCTTATTGACCATAATGTTTCTCCTCTCCTATTATTTGCCCTTGCCGGCTTTGCCTTCCTTGCGGATGACATACTCGCCAACATAGCGGATGCCCTTGCCCTTGTACGGCTCGGGCGGGCGCTTGCTGCGGACTTCAGCAGCAAACTGGCCGACTTCCTGCTTGTCGATACCGACGATGCTGAAATGCAGAGCATCCTTCAGTTCGATCTTGATGGTGTCGGTCTCTTCGACCTCAACAGGATGAGAGAAGCCCAGCGTCAGGACCAGCTTGTTGCCCTGCTTGGCGGCGCGGTAGCCGACGCCCTGGATCTCCAGATCTTTCTTGAAGCCTTCGGTGACGCCGACCACCATGTTGTGGATGATGGTGCGGGTCAGGCCGTGGAGGCTGCGGGCCTCCTTCTCGTCATTGGGGCGGGTAACCAAAATCTCATTGCCCTCAACGCTGACGTTCATGAGGGGATGGTATTTGGAATGCAGGGTACCCTTGGGGCCCTTCACGGTGACGGTGTGCTCGGCCGTGTCGACCTTGACTTCCACCCCCGCGGGAATGACGATGGGTTTTCTTCCAATTCTCGACATTGTCTATTGCCCCTTTCTTACCACACAAAGGCGAGGACTTCACCGCCGACATGGGCCGCACGGGCAGCCTTGTCGGTCATGACGCCTTTCGAGGTGGAGATGATCGCGGTGCCCAGGCCCTTCATGACCTTGGGCATATCTTCGCAGTTGGTGTAGATGCGCAGGCCCGGCTTGGAAACGCGCTTGAGGCCGGCGATGACCGGGGTACCGTTCTCCTGGTACTTGAGGGTCACGGTGATGGTCCCCTGCTTGTTGTCCTCGGTCACTTTCATACCCTTGATGTAGCCCTCATCAACCAGGATCTGGCAGATCGCCTTTTTCAGATTGGAAGCAGGGATATCCACGGAAGGGTGTTTGGCAGTGCTCGCGTTGCGGATGCGGGTCAGCAGGTCCGCGATAGGATCGGTGATTTGCATGCCACTAACCTCCTTAGGTTGTGTTACAGAATGTTGGTGTTCGGAAAGACAGAAGCAGTCAACGGCTTACCAGGAAGCCTTCTTGACGCCGGGGATCTCGCCCTTGTAAGCCAGCTCACGGAAGCAGATACGGCAGATGCCGTACTTGCGCAGGTAAGCGTGGGGACGGCCGCAGATCTTGCAGCGGTTGTAAGCGCGGGTCGAGAACTTGGCGGGACGCTGCTGCTTGAGCTTCATAGAAGTTTTTGCCATGGTGGTTCCCTCCCTTAGTTAGCGAACGGAGCGCCCAGAGCCTTCAGCAGCTCCTTGGCTTCCTCGTCGGTCTTGGCGGTGGTGACAAAGCAGATGTCCATGCCGCGGATCGCATCGACCTTGTCGAAGTCGATCTCGGGGAAGATGATCTGCTCCTTCAGGCCGAAGGCGTAGTTGCCGCGGCCGTCGAAGGAGTTGCCGTTGATGCCGCGGAAGTCACGCACGCGGGGCAGCGCGACGTTGAACAGACGGTCCACGAACTCGTACATACGCTCACCGCGCAGGGTGACCTTGGCGCCGATGGGCATGCCCTGGCGCAGCTTGAAGTTCGCAACGCTCTTCTTGGCCTTGCAAACCACGGCCTTCTGGCCGGTGATCTGGCCCAGGTCCTTGACAATGGCGTCGATGACCTTGGCATTTTCTTTGGCTTCGCCGGCGGCCACGTTGATGATGACCTTATCCAGCTTGGGGATCTGCATAACGCTCTTGTAGCCGAACTTCTTGTTCAGGGCCGGAGCGATCTCGTTGACATACTGTTCTTTCAAACGTGCCATTGTGTACTCCTCCCTTACAGTTCAGCGCCGCACTTGCGGCAGATGCGGACGTTCTTGCCGTCCTTGATGGAATGGGCAACGCGGGTCGGCTTGCCGCACTTGGGGCAGACGGGCTGCACCTTGCAGGCGTAGATCGCGCCCTCGGCCTTGACGATACCGCCCTGCTCGCCCTGACGGCGGGGCTTGACGTGCTTGGTGACCATGTTCAGGCCTTCAACGATGACCTTGCCCTCTTTGGGGGAAGTCTGCAGGACCTTGCCGGTCTTGCCCTTGTCTTTGCCGGAAATGATCATCACGTTGTCGCCGGTTTTAACATGAAGATTGTTCATTCTTATTAAAACCTCCTTACAGCGATTCGGGAGCCAGGCTCAGGATCTTGGTGAAACCGGCGTCGCGCAGTTCGCGCGCCACAGGTCCAAAGATACGGGTGCCTTTGGGGCTCTTGTCGGCCATGACGATGACGGCGGCGTTCTCATCGAAGCGGATGTAGCTGCCGTCGTCGCGGCGCAGGCCGTGCTTGCTACGGACGATGACGGCCTTGACCACGTCGCCCTTCTTCACGGTACCACCGGGAGCAGCCTTCTTGACGCTGCAAACCACGATGTCACCGATGTTTGCGTATCTCTTGCGGGTACCGCCCAGTACACGGAAGCACATTAACTCCTTGGCACCGGTATTGTCGGCCACTTTGAGATAAGTTTGCATCTGAACCATCTTTCAGGTCCTCCTTTCAAAGTACCAGGCTGATTATTTCGCTTTCTCGATGATCTTGACCAGGCGCCAGTTGACATCCTTGGACAGCTTGCGGGTCTCCATGAGTTCGACGCGGTCGCCGATGCCGGCTTCATTGTTCTCGTCATGGGCCTTGAACTTCTTGGTGCGCTTCAAGATCTTCTTGTACAGAGGGTGCTGGACGCTGTCGCGAACGGCAACAACGATGGTCTTGTCCATCTTGTCAGAGACGACAACACCGACCAGGTGCTTTCTCAGATTACGTTCCATGTTTTACCCTCCCTCTTACGCGTTTTTCGCATTCTTCTCGGCCAGGACGGTCATCACGCGGGCGATGTCCTTCTTGACGGTATCGATCCGAATGGGGTTGTCCAACTGGTTGATGGCGTGCTGAAAGCGCAGGTTGAAGAGTTCGGCCTTCAGGTCCTTGAGCTGCTTGTTCAGCTCGACATCAGTCATTTCGCGCAGTTCAGTGGCTTTCATTCAGCGTCACCCTCCTTTACGGTGTCAAGCTCTTCGCGCTTGACGAATTTGCAGCGGACCGGCAGCTTGTGGCTGGCCAGGCGCAGGGCCTCGCGGGCGGTCTCCTCGCTGACGTCGGCCAGCTCAAAGAGCACGCGGCCCGGCTTGACGACGGCCACCCAGTACTCGGGGCTGCCCTTACCGGAACCCATTCGGGTGCCGGCCGGCTTCTCGGTAACCGGCTTGTCGGGGAAGATCTTGATCCAGACCTTGCCGCCACGCTTGATATAACGGGTCATGGCGACACGGGCCGCCTCGATCTGGTTGGAGGTGATCCAGGACGGCTCCAGGGCGATCAGGCCGTAATCGCCCTGATTGACCTTATTGCCACGCATGGCCTTGCCGGTCATGCGGCCACGCTGAACGCGGCGGTACTTAACACGTTTCGGCAGTAACATTACTGTTTGCCTCCTTCCTTCTTAGCCGGGGCCTTGGCGCCCTTCAGGATCTCGCCTTTGTAGATCCAGACCTTGACGCCGACCTTGCCGTAGGTGGTGTTGGCCTCGGCGAAGCCGTAGTCGATATCAGCGCGCAGGGTCTGCAGGGGGATGGTGCCCTCGTGGTAGCTTTCGGTGCGGGCGATATCGGCGCCAGCCAGACGGCCGGAGCAGGTCACCTTGATACCCTTGGCAGGCGTGGCGCTGCGGTCACGCGGCTGCATGGCATTGCGGATCGCCTGCTTCATGGCGCGGCGGAAAGCGATGCGGCGCTCCAGCTGGGAGGCGACGTCCTCCGCAACGAGCTGGGCGTTGGTGGTGGTGCCCTTGACCTCGATGATGTTCAGGTTGACGGCCTTGCCGGTCAGCTTGGCGAGCTGCTTCTCGATCTTGGCGCTCTCAGAGCCGCCCTTGCCGATGACCATGCCGGGCTTCGCGCAGAAGACGTTGACCTTCACGCGGGGGGCGCCGGTCTGGCTGTCGACGGTACGCTCGATCTCGATCTTGGGAACGCCGGCAGCGTAGAGCTGCTTCTTCAGGGTCTTACGGATCTTGTAGTCCTCGACCAGGGTGTCGCCGAATGCCTGCTTAGAGGTAAACCAGCGGCTGTCCCAATCTTTGATAACACCCACGCGCATGCCGTGGGGATTGACTTTCTGGCCCATTTGTTTACCTCCTTACTCTTTCTCTTTCAGCACAACAGTCATGTGGCTGGTGCGCTTGAGGATGCGGTACGCACGGCCCTGGGCGCGCGGCATGATGCGCTTGAGCGTGGGGCCGGGGCAGACATAGCATTCTGCGACGTACAGGTTGTTGCGGTCCATTTGGAAATTGTTTTCCGCATTCGCGGCAGCAGAGTTCACCAGCTTGAGAAGGGGCTCGCAGGCGGCCTTCGGGGTGTACTGCAGGATAGCCAGCGCTTCGTCCAGGGGTTTGTTACGGATGAGGTCCATCACGATCGAAACCTTACGGGGACTGATGCGGGCGTAACGGAGAATAGCCCGTGCTTCCATTCGATGTTCCTCCTCTCTTACTTACCGGCAGTCTTGCCGCCGGCGTGGCCGGTGAACTTGCGGGTGGGCGCGAATTCGCCCAGCTTGTGACCGACCATGTCCTCGGTGACGTAAACGGGCACATGCTTGCGGCCGTCATGAACGGCGAAGGTGTGACCGACGAACTCGGGGAAGATGGTGGAGGAACGGCTCCAGGTCTTGACGACGCTCTTCTTGCCGCTCTCGTTCATGGCTTCGACCTTTTTCATCAGGGAAGGCAGAACGTAAGGGCCCTTCTTGGTGCTTCTAGACATTGTTCAATTACCTCCCTTAGCCATTGGCGCGCTTGACGATGAACTTGTCGCTGCGTGCCTTGTGTTTGCGGGTCTTCAGGCCCAGAGCGGGCTTGCCCCACGGAGTACGCGGGCCGGAATGACCGACCGGGGCGCGGCCTTCGCCGCCGCCGTGCGGGTGATCGCAGGGGTTCATGACGGAACCGCGGCTGCCGGGACGGACGCCCATGTGGCGCTTGCGGCCGGCCTTGCCCAGGTTGACGTTCTCATGGTCCAGGTTGGAGACCACGCCGACGGTGGCGATGCAGTTCAGACGAACGTTGCGCATTTCACCGGAGGGCAGACGGACCAGAGCGTAACCATTCTCCTTCGCCATGAGCTGCGCCATGACGCCGGCGGAACGGACCAGCTGGCCGCCCTTGCCGGGGTAGAGCTCGATGTTGTGGATCATGGTACCGACGGGGATGTTCTCGAAGGGCAGGGCGTTGCCGGGCTTGATGTCGGCGCTGGGGCCGGCCATGACGGTGTCGCCCACCTTCAGGCCGTCGGGAGCCAGGATGTAGCTCTTGACGCCGTCGGTGTACTCGATCAGGGCGATGAAAGCGGAGCGGTTCGGATCGTACTCCAGCGTCTTGACGGTCGCGGGGACGTCAAACTTGTTGCGCTTGAAGTCGATGACGCGGTATTTCACGCGGTTGCCGCCGCCATGGTGGCGGACGGTGATCTTGCCGGTGTTGTTGCGGCCGGCATGCTTTTTCTTGGACTCGAGCAGGCTGCGCTCCGGCGCGACCTTGGACAGCACGCTGTAATCGGTAACAGTCATGCCACGGCGGCCGGGGGTAGTCGGCTTGTACTTTTTGATAGCCATGATGTTCTCCTTATTAGTATCTTATGAATTCTTATCGGGGTCATATCCCCATAATCGGATCCCTCGGCGGGGTCCCGGGTGGCAGGCAGGGCCTGCCGGGTCATCAGACCATGCTGTTGAAGAACTCGATCTCCTTGGAGTCGGGGGTCAGGGTCACGATGGCCTTCTTGCTCTTGGCGGTGTAGCCGGCGTGCATGCCCTGGCGGCGGTAACGGCCGCGCACCGAAATGGTGTTGACCTTGGCGACCTTGACGCCGAACAGTTCTTCGACCGCCTTGGCGATGTCGATCTTGGTGGCGTCGGTGGCAACCTTGAAGGTGTACTTCTTATCGGCAATGCCAGCCATGGAGTTCTCGGTGATGACGGGGGCGAGAACGATGTCCTGTGCGAATTTCATCACGCATATACCTCCTCAAGTTTCTTGGCAGCGTCCAGGCTGAGGATCAGCTTGTCGGCGTTGACCACATCGTAGGTGTTGACGCCGGTAGCGGCAGTCTTGACACCGGGGATGTTGGCGGCGCTCTTGACGAACTTCTCATCCATGGAGTCGTTGACGATCAGGTTCTTCTTGCCGGCGCCCACAGCAGCCAGGAAGGCGACGACAGCCTTGGTCTTGTAAGCGTCAGCGGCGATCTTGTCCACGATGATCAGGTTGCCGTTGGCAGCCTTGTCGGACAGGGCACTGAGCAGAGCCAGGCGCTTGACCTTCTTGTTGATGGTGTAGTAGTAGCTGCGGGGCTTGGGGCCCAGGGCAACGCCGCCGTGGGTCCACTGCGGAGCGCGGATAGAACCCTGACGGGCGTGGCCGGTGCCCTTCTGGCGCCACGGCTTGCGGCCGCCGCCGCGGACTTCCTTGCGGATCTTGGTGTTCTGGGTGCCCTGGCGCTGGTTGGCCAGGAAGTTGACGACTGCCTCGTGGACAGCCTTCTCGTTCGGGGTGATCCCGAACACGGCGTCGGAAAGCTCAACGGTGGAAACCTTCTTGCCGTTCATATCGACGACATCAAACTGTGCCATTGTGTTTTCCTCCTTTACGCTTTCACGCTGTCGTGGATGGTCACGACCGAGCCCTTGGGGCCGGGGATCGCACCCTTGATGGCGATGAGATTATTCTCGGCGTCGACCTTAACGACGCTCAGGTTCTGCACGGTCACCCGCACAGCGCCCATGTGGCCGGGCAGACGCTTGCCCTTGAACACGCGGGACGGGGTGGAAGTGGAGCCGTTGGAACCGGCATGACGGGCCACAGGACCGGTGCCGTGGCTCTCGCGCAGGCGGTGCTGGCCGAAGCGCTTGATAACGCCCTGGTAGCCCTTGCCCTTGCTGGTGCCGACCACGTCGACCTTGTCGCCCTCGGCGAAGACATCCGCCTTGAGGATGTCGCCCACGTTCAGGGCGCTGATGTCGTCGAAGCGGAACTCACGCAGGGTGCGCTTGGGAGCGACGTCGGCCTTCTCGAAGTGACCCTTGGCGGCCTTGTTGACCTTCTTGGCGCTCACTTCGCCGTAGCCCATCTGGACGGCCTGGTAACCGTCAGACTCGACGGTCTTTTTCTGCACGACGGTGCAGGGGCCGGCCTCGATGATGGTGACCGGAACGACCTTGCCGTTGGCGTCGAACAACTGGGTCATGCCCAGCTTCTTGCCGATGATACCTTTTTGCATTGTTTTGTCCTCCTGTAAAGGTTATTGGTTGGTGGTTTCCCATCAACATGACCTCTCCGCTGTGTGTTCACAGCGAGATCGGCGTTTTCGATCTTCTTACCGGCCGGCGGTTCACAGATCACGGCTGCGCGTACCGGCATATAAATGTAAGAAGCGTTCGATCACAGCTTGATCTCGATGTCAACGCCCGCGGGGAGCTGCAGGCTCATGAGAGCCTCGACCGTCTTGTTGGACGGCTTCAGAATGTCGATCAGACGCTTGTGGGTGCGGGTCTCGAACTGCTCGCGGCTGTCCTTGTACTTGTGGACCGCGCGCAGGATCGTGACGATCTCCTTGTCGGTGGGCAGGGGGATCGGGCCGGACACGCGGGCACCGGTGCGCTTCGCGGTCTCCACGATCTTCTGGGCCGCCGCATCGATCAGGGATGCATCGTAGCTCTTAAGACGGATTCTGATTTTTTCTTTGACTGCCATTGCTTTCGCCTCCTGTAAAAATTTGTGCCTTAGGCGAGCCGATAAATCACACACGTTTCCGGGCGTTCAACAGCTTCGCACGACAAAATCCGGTGAACCGTGTCCACACAGTTCTCCCGGAAAGAATCTACACAAAGTCAGTTGAACATTGGTCCGTGCCGCAGAATGCAGCGACGTACTTGTCCCTTTGTTTCCGTAATTCTTTCGCCCGGTTCTAAGATCGGACATACTCCGCGGAAAAACCCGCCACCCTAAGGCAGTGGCGGCAACCTCCCGCATCAACGCATATCGCGGCTTGCGCAGAACGCTTGTAGGCAACCTGCCCAAGCCTTTCGCAGCCGAGACTGATTATAACACACGTTTCCCGGCGTTGCAAGTGTTTTTTGGGCGTTTTTCTAAATTTTTTTGAAAAAATTCTGCGTTTTGCCGAAAGATGCATCCCGCGCACTCAAAACAGCGAATCAGCCTGCTGCACACGCCACCCATCCGGCGTTTCCACCAGCACAGTGGGGGCATAATACAGCCTGCAGGCATCCTGCGGCAGCGGCTCCCCCATATCGTCCGTCATGATGATGCACACCCCGGCAAAGCGCAGGCTGCCGTCCGCCTGCTGTTCCGGCTCGGTATGGGTGTAGCCGGACTGGGGGATGATATGATCGAAGGCGTAGCCCTGAAGAAGCAGCGCGTCCCCCTCCCCTTGCGCGTAGTAGGCTGCGGGCTTTTCGCTCTGCCAGGGCACCGGTTCCAGCAGAGAAGCCAGCACATCCGGCGCGTAGAATGTGGAAAAGTATTCTTCCGCGCGGGAGAAGGTCGTAAAACGCACGCCGGAGGTCACCCGGTTGTAGCCGTCCACCTCAGAGGGTTCCGTAACGAACCCCTGCCCCTCGGCTTCCAGATTATAATATGCGAGCGCCAACGCCGCGGCCGCTTCCTGAGGAAGGGACGCGGGCACCTGGTAGCTGCACTCCCGGTACGCTTCCGGCATGGACGGCACGGTGACGGTGACCTCCGCTTCCGCCGTCTGGGGAATCAGGTATTCCTCCGCAAGCAGCAGATCAAAAACGTTCCCCTGCAAGCGGCCGTCCTCCCCTTCCCGCACTTGGGGATTGAGGGCGCGCAGATCCTCCGCGGCAAAGCCGGTCTCTTCGGCCAGTTCCGCCCAAGTGCAGTCCTTCCAGTTTCCTCTATAATATAACGGCAGCGTCCCCTGCGGGATGGGGCTGCCGTCCCGCAGGGCCGCCGTGTGTTCCCCTTCATAGCGCAGATACTCAGACCATTCCCAGCCCGTATCCTCCGGCGTGGCGGCCGGGGTTGCGGTCGCCGCAGGCGGCGCAGCCGACGGCGTCGGGGTGGGCGCAGGCTGGGCCGTGGACGCCGCCGGGGCGCAGGCCGGTAAAAGCAGGAACACCATCGGGAGCAGCCACCACTTCGCGGACATTACATTCCCTTCTTTCGCAGATTCGCCAGTTTTTTCTATACATTTTGTATTATATTATAAAATTATACAAATCATTCAGTTCGGAAGTGCCAATTGCGCCACGCGCCAGCCGGTTTCGGTGGGTTCCAGACGCACGAGAGACGCGCTGGCCGTATCCGGCGTATAGGTGATGCCTTCACCCCAACCTACAAAGTCGTCGCTCTCTACCATCAGGGAGAGTTGCCAGAACTCAATGCTGCCATCCGGCTGCAGTTCGGGTTCGGTGAAACTCTTGCCACAGTAGGCAATGTTGGAACCTCGATCTCCACCAACGAAGCAAATGGTGTCATTTTCGCCCTGATAGTAAATTTTTTCGGTGAAGTTGCCCTCCCACTTTACTTCCGGGCTGCCCAGCAGTGCGTCGCAGCATTCGGGGGCATAGACGTTTTCCATATATTGGGTCAGCTCACTGTAGGTCGTGCAAAGCGCCCCCTCCGTGGTGTAATACAGGCCGCTTTCCTCGTCCCGCTCCGACGGTTCGATGCCCACATGCATCCCGTAGTGTTCATACTGGAAGTCATACGCCGTCGCCATGCAGGCAGCCGCCTGATCGCTGAGTGTGGCCGGCACCATATAATTGTCAGTACGTTCAATGGAATTTTCCACCCAGGGCGTGGAGACCGTCACGTACTTGACCATCGGTTTGGGAACGATGTATTCATCCTGCAGCTTCAGGTTATAATAAACCGTCGAACCGTCACTGGTATGATCCGACATTTCCGGGTCAGGGTTCATCGCCAGCAGCGTTTCCAGCGGGACATGATAGGCTTCCGCCGCTTCTTCCAGCGTTCCGTTCCAACTGAGGATCTCCAATGTCACCGGCTGGTCCGGCCACGCCACATAGTCCTGCAACTTGATGGGGCCTTCCGCAATGTCGTATTCCGGCGTCCGCGGCATTGCAGCCGCCCATTCCTCCAAGGTCGTCTGGGGCAGCGGGGCCGCCGTCGGCACCGGGGAAGGCGTGGGCGTGGGCGTCGCCGTCGGGTCCGGCGTGGCAGCCGGGGTTGCGGTCGCCGCAGGCGGCGCAGCCGACGGCGTCGGGCTGGCCGCAGGCTGGGCCGTGGACGCCGCCGGGGCGCAGGCCGTCAGCAGCAGGGACGAAAGCAATAGACAGGACAGTGCGGGTTTCATGGTCATTCCCTCCCTTTCAGGGCCGCAGGCAGATGATCCCAGGGCATTTTTTGGAAAAAGCCCCGAAAACCTCCCGGTACTTTCTTTCAGTATAACACAAAAGCCCCGCGCCGCACAGTGCGGCACGGGATCCTGCGTAAAATTTACATCTCAGCGCTTTTTGAGCTGTTCTTCCAGCCCGGAGCGCGGGGTGACGTACACCGTGGTATAGACGTTGTACAGCACCATGCCCGGCTTGGCGCCGTTGGCTTTCCAGATATTTTTCACTTCGGTGGTATCCACCGCCACCTTGGCCCCGCCGTTCTGGCTGGAATGGAGCACCGCCAGTTCGGCGGCTTCCTCTTTCGTCGTATCGGGGATGTCCAGCCCGCGGCTCATGATCACGCAATGGCTGCCGGGCGCTTTCTGCACATGGAACCACAGATCCTTGCCGCGGGCGGTGTGCAGGGTCAGCTTGTCGTTCTGCAGGTTGTTGCGCCCCACAAGGATCTCGAAACCGTCGCTGGAGGTATAACGCAGGAAATCCGCCGGTTTCTGCTTGCGGTCCCGCTGCTTGTAGTATTTCAGGTAGCCCTGGCTTTTCAATTCGGCGCGGATCTCGTTGAGGGCTGCCTCGCCGGGGGCGGATTCCACCTCATATAGCACGGTGCCCAGATATTCGATCTCGGCCTCCCCTTCCACCAGCAGCTTTTGCAGCATGGCGTGGGCGGTCTGCTTCTTTTTATAATCCTTGAAATACTTCTGGGCGTTCTCGTTGGGGGCCAGGCGCGGATCCAGCCGGATCGTCACGTCCTCGCCCGTGTAATAGTTCTGCACCGTCACCTGCCGGTCGCCCTTGTGCATGGCCCACAGGTTCGCCTGCAGCAGTTCGCCGTACAGGCGCAGGGTGTCCGCCTTGGCGGACTGGGCCAGTTCCTCCCGCCGCGCCGCCTGTTTGCGGACGGCGCGCTCGTGCATATTGTGCACGGCCTTGTAGAGTTCACGGCTTTTCTGCCGCAGGCGTTCGGCCCGGTCTTTGGTGGCGTAGTAATCCTCCAGCATTTCGCTGTAGGTGGGGTACTGGGTCAGCACCGCCGCCCCGCCGTACTGCTGCGGCGTAAAGAAGCTGAACTCCACCGGCTTCAGGCTGCCGTCCGGCTGGGGCAGGCGTACCGCCGTGGGGGTGCCGCCCGCCGCATGGCCGTCTTTCAGTTCATCCAGCGCCGCAGCCAGCCGGGCGCGCTCGGCTTCGTCCAGTTCGCAGGCAAGTTTCGGGGTCTCGCCCAAAGCACGGCAGACGGCTTCCCGCACCACGATGGGCCCCACGCCCGCCACCACCTTGCCCAGCGCGGCGGCCACCGGCAGGTCCTTTTCACAGGCGACCGCCACCAGCGACGCGGCGCTGACTTCCAGGAAGTCCGGGCGGGCCGGTTTGGGCGGCAGTGTATAAGGCAGGCCCGGCAGAAGCTGGCGCACCTCGCTGTCCTCAAAATCCACCCGCTTGAGGGCGTCGATGATGCGGCCGTCCTGCACCAGCACCAGGTTGGAGTAACGGCCCATCAGTTCCGCGGCCAGCGTGTTGGTCACAAGGTCGCCCATCTCGTTGGTGCAGCGGAAATCAAAATATACGATGCGGTCCCCCGGTTCCCGGCGCAGGGCAATCAGCCGCCCGCCGGTCAGATGCTTGCGCAGCAGCATACAGAAGCCCGGCGGCGTCAGGGGATTTTCAAAACTTTCGTTGGTCAGGCAGACGCGGGCCGACCCGCTGCGTGCCGACAGCAGCAGCCGGTAAGTATCGGTGCGGGTGCGCAGCGTGATCAGCACCTCGTCGCGGGTAGGCTCAAAGATCTTGTCGATCTTGGCATCCAGCAGGGTGTCCTTCAGTTCGCCGGCGACCAGCGCCAGCGTAGCGGCGTCAAGCGCCATGGTCTTTCCTCCTTTTACAGTAGCGGCGGAAGCGTCCCGCTTCCGGGTCCGCCCCGCCCTTCCGCCGTCACAGATAGGCGTAGGGATCGGTATCGGCGGCGGCGTGGACCGCCGTCAGTCCAGGGAAAGCCGCCGTCAGCCGGGCGGCCAGCACATCGGCCACCGCCTGTTCGGTGCCCCAGTGCCCCGCCACCACCAGCCCGACGCCTTTCTGTTTGGCAAGCAGGGCGATATGGTGGGCGGCTTCGCCAGTCACCAGACAGTCGGCGCCCTCGTCGATGGCCTGCTGCAGATAACTGCCGCCCGCACCGCTGACTTCTGCCAGGCAGGTCACAGGGCGGGGGCTGTCCACATACTTCACACCGCTGTGCAGCGTGGCGGCGCAGAAGCGGGCCAGTTCCGTCGCCGTCGTGGCGGGCACCGTGCCGATGCGGCCGCAGCCGTCGGCAAATTCCCGGCGGCCCTCCCGTGCCATGCCCAGCGTGTCGGCCAGCGTATCGTTGACGCCGCCGGGGGCCGCGTCGAGATTGGTGTGCATACAGATGGCCGAAATGCCGTTTTGCAGCAGCAGCGCGGGAACATCGTCCGCCGCGATGCGTTTGAGCGGGTCGAAGATCACAGGGTGGTGGCTGACGATCAGTTCGCAGCTCTGGGCGGCGGCTTCCCGCACCACGTCCGCCGTGATGTCCAGCGCCGTCAACACCCGGCTGACGGGCCGCCCGGCGTCCACGAGCAGGCCGACGTTATCCCAGTTGCAAGCCAGTTCGGTGGGGGCAAAGGCTTTGAGCTCCCGCAGGATCTCCTGTACGGTCACAGGCATAAGGCACATCTCCTTCGTTTTCTATTGTATCATTATAAAGAATGGGCGGCGGAAAATCAACCGCGAAACCGCCCGGCAGCAACACGGCGCACAGCCCGTGCAGGCCGTGCGCCGTGTTGTTATGCCGAAAGTTCGTCCAGGCGGCGGATCAGCGCGTCCACCGCTTCGGCTTCCGGGCCGGGGGCCAGGCCCCGGCGGTATTTTTTCAGCTTGGCGTTCTGCTGGGCACAGTAGGCGGCAAAGCCCGGCTGCCCGGCCAGACGGCCGCACAGGCAGGCAAGGCCGTCCGGTTCACAGGGTTCCGCGCCGTAGCGGGCGTTCATCACTGCATACCACCGCCCGGCGGCATGGCAGAGGGTCTCCCCCCGCAGGGCGAAGCCCCGCCGCGCCAGCCAGCGGCGCAGGATGCTGTGCTTGGTGGCGGGCACCAGCACCAGATTGTACCGTGCGTCGAACACCCAGGGGGCAGCTTCCAGAATTTCAATGATGGTCTCCGCCCCCATGCCCGCGATGATGATGTCCTCGGCTTCGCCGGGCGCCAGCACCGAAAGCCCGCTACCCAGGCGACACTGCACCGCGTCCCCGTAGGGGGCGCAGGCCCGGCGCGCTTTTTCCAGCGGGTCGGGGCGCAGGTCGCAGGCCAGCACCAGCGGGCAGCGCCCGCTGGCCGCCAGGGCGGCGCTCAGCTTGCCATGGTCGCAGCCGATGTCCGCCGCCACATGGCCCGGCCGTACATAGTCGAAGGCGGCCGCCAGCCGGGCGTCCAGCCGGGGCGGATTACTGGCGGGCAAAGTATTCATTCAACTGGGCGACCAGCGCGTCGGGGTCCACGCCATGCACGGCGCAGGCCTGTTCCACGGTCTCGCCATGGGCGGCCATGCAGCCCAGGCAGTGCATGCCGGTAGCCAGGAAGATGGGCACGCAGCCCTGCGCGGGGTCGTTGTTCAGGATCTCGGCGATGATGGTATCTTTGGTAACAGTCATAGGGAACCTTTCCTTTCTGATAAAGCGTTTTGTTTTATGAAACCGGCTGCCAGGAAGCGTACAAACCGAATCCCTGGAGCTGGGTCAACAAGGTGAGCAGTGCGACGGACAGCGCCGCGCCATGGGCCACGCTGCGCCGCGCCGTGAACAGGCGGCTGCCGCGCACCAGCAGCAGCGCCAGCGGCAGCACCGGCAGCAGGTAGCGCCCCTGCATGCCGAAAAGGGTCTGGTAGTTGATGGGCGTCCAGTTGAGGGCCGCGGCCAGCACCGCCAGCACCACGCAGAGCAGGATCGCCGCCCCGCCCCAGGACGCGCGCCGGGTCAGCGGCGAAGTCTGCCCCTGCACCGGCAGGGCAGCCGCCAGCAGCGCCAGCAAAAGCCCGATGCCCAGCAGCCAGCTCACGTCGATGCGGTAGACGATGGGCTCGCCCAGCGTCGTGCCCAGCAGCCCCTGCAGCCAGAGCGCGCCCTGTTCCGGCAGGGTGCGCAGCAGCAGTTTGACCGTGGCCGGGATGTTGCGGCAGATATACCCGAAGGAATACGTCCAGATGGAGTCGCCGTTGGGGTGGACCATCAAAAGCTGGTCAGGGGCCAGACAGCCGCCCATATGGGTCAGGGCGTAAACGCCGCCCACCGCGGCCAGCGCAAGGAAGGCCGCCGCCCCCCAGCGGAAGGCGCGCCGCTTGACCGGGTCACGCCGCAGCCGCAGGTAAAGCACAGCCGCCAGCACCAGCAGCAGGACTGCCGCCACGCCGCCGATCGCCACCAGCGCGGTGTTCATATCCCGCGCGGCGTAGGCCAGTTCGGACCCGTTCGAGAGCACCCACAGCAGGGCCGCCAGCGCCAGCAGGCCCGCCTGTACCAGACGCCCCGGCGCGACAGGCCCCGCAAAGGGCAGCGCAAACGGCGCCGAAAGATCTTTGCGCGGGTCCAGATGCTGCGGCGGGATCAGCAGGCACAGCAGCACCACCGGCAGATAGATGGCCTTGGCCGGGGCCACGGCCGCCGTCAGCACCGCCAGCAGCACGATCTGCCAGCGCGCGGCACGCCGGTGGCGCAGCGCCATGCAGAACGCCGTGAACAGGAACACGACGCCCAGCACCTCCGCATCCGGCGAAAGGCTGGCCGCCAGCTGCAGCGGCATGGGCAGCAGCGCCACGCAGGCAAAGATGCCCCGCAGCGCCCCCGGCGCCAGCGCCACGGCCAGCGCCGCCAGCACCAGATACAGGATCAGGTTGGCCGTACGGCCGTAATCCAGCATGGTGTAGAAGTTTTCGCCCTGAGTACGGGCAAGCCAGATACCGGCAGCTTGGGCCCAGTAGCTTCCGCTGCCCTGCCCGGCGTCGGCCTCGCTCACTTCGGTCAGTTCGTTGGGGCTGCCCGGTCCCTCCTGCCGGGCCTGTTCCTGGGCCTTGTAGGCAAGGATGCCGATGTCGCCCGTTTTGGTCCCGAAATAGGGGGCGTCGCAGGCGCGCACCCGCAGCTTGCCCGTTTCGTCGGCGGGGTCTTCCCCGCTCCAAACGCTGGCCAGCTCATAGGCCGCCGCAAGATGGGTGTATTCGTCGGGGGCCACCAGCGCGGGGGTCACATGCAGGAAGCCGCAGCCCAGCGCCAGCCCGGCCGCCGCCACCAGCAGCGCCAGCGGCGCGTGCAGCACCGCCAGCAAAACCGCCAGGAAGGCCGCAACCGCCAGCGGCGCGGCCAACTGCCCGGCCAGCGCAGCGGGCCAGGAACCGGAATAGTCGCTCACCCTTTGCACGGCCAGCGTGGCGTCAAGGGCAGTGCCCCCCTCCGTACCGGCATACAGCGGCATGCCCGTCACTTCGCCTTCGCTGGCCCAAAGACCCAGCGGGCCGTCCCATGGCACCGCATTATATAGATGTACCCAGATCGTTTCGTCCGTTTCGGGCACATAGGGGTTCTCCATCACAAATTCCGTGAAGGTATCGTCGAAGATGTTCAGGAAGTTCCCGGCCGTCTGGGCGACCAGGTCGCCGCTGCCGCTGTAGATATCGACCATGACCATGCCGGATTTGTAAAGCTGCCCGTGGGTGCTGAATTTGAAGCGCACGCCGTACAGGGGCTGCCCCGCTTCGAGCGGGATCTCCTGCGTGAGGCCCTCCTCCGGCAGGTCGATGATCTGGCTGTAGTCGTCGTTGATGATCTCATAGACGGGCTGGTTGCCAAGGCGCTCCTGCAGGTCGTAGCCGACCCAACGGCAGAGCATCCACACGGCGCCCGCTGCCAGCAGGGCGACAGCCAGGGCCGCCAGTACACGGCGCAGCCGCAAAGGTTTCGGCATCGGATCGCCGCCTTTCTTTTACAGGATTTGCGGGGAACGGTGTGATTATACCATGGCGCAGGGCGGCATGGCAGCATTGCACATCCGGCGGCGGGCCGCCGCACATGGATGCAGGGGAAACCGTGCCCGTGGCTATTATACCGCAACCGCGCCAAAAGCGCAAATCGTTATTGCCGCTGGTACAGATACCAGGTGACGGTCCCCTCGCCGCCGTCATAAGTGCACTGGTCCACGCAGCGGTAATGCGGGAACCGCTGTTCCAGGTCGCCCACCAGGGCCACAGCGTATTCCACCGCACCGTTTTCCAGCAGGGCGTTCTGTTCCTCCCACTGGCCTTCCAGCGGCATATTGGTCACACAGAAATACCGCGCAGGCGGCAGGACCCCCGCTGCCGTGTAAAAGCCGCCGTCCAGCGTGCCGTAGTTGAGCAGGCTGGGGTCTTCCCCGGCGATGATCCGGGCGGCAAAGCGCATCTGGGGCAGGCTTTCCGGCGCGCGGCCCCGCAGGGCGCGGTTGGGGCTGAGGAACCAGCAGAACGCCGCCCCCGCCAGCACCAGCGCCCAGGGCGCGGCCATTCTGCCCCAACGGGGTGCCCGGACCTGCGCCGCCAGCAGCGCCAGCGGCACAAGGCCCAGCGGCGCGAACACCGCCAGCACCAGCCCGTAGTAAACAAGATACCCGCCCATCAGGCTGGTGCCCGCCAGACCGGCCGCCAACACGCAGACCGCGGCCGCCACCCGCCGCCGGCGGAAAGCCGCCCACACAAGAAACAGCAGGAACAGGCCCATACCGGGCAGCGCGTCCCGCACCGCCCACCACAGGTGGCGGACAAAATCCAGCGGGCCGCCGCTGCCCGAATAGAGGAACAGGTTATCGTAGAAATAGACGGTGAACCAGTCGGGCAGCGCGCCGTGCGCCCCAAAATAGACCGCCCAGGGCAGCGTAGCCAGCGCCACGCCGCCGAGATAGGCCCCGCAGCTTTGGGCCAGTGCCCGCTGCCAGCCGTGCCGGACATACCAGACCGTCAGTACCAGCACCCAGGCGAGATAGAACCCCAGCACCGTGTACTTGAGCCACAGGGCGCAGCCCGCCAGCGCGCCCTGAATGCACACCGCCCACAGCGGCACCTGCCGCCCGGTCTGCAAAGCGCGCAGCAGGCAGTACAGCGCCGCCGCCAGAAAGGGCAGCAGAAATTCCTCGGCGCTGCCGCCGTGGGAAAACGCCCGGCTGGCCGCGATCACAGCGGCAGGCACCGCGGCCCATGCCGGGCAGAGCGGTGCCGGCAAAAACAGGGAGACTGTGCGCAAACTGAAAAAGAGGAAGCAGGCGAAGGCCGCCACTTCCAGCAGCCACACGCCGGTAAAGCCCGTATGGTCCAGCAGCCAGCCCAGCCCGTAGAGCAGGTACAGCACCGGGCCTTTGTGGTCGAACACGTCCCGGTAGAGCACCTTGCCCTCGAACATGGACTTGCCCATGGTAAAAAAGATGTTGGCGTCCATCCAGTCGTTCAGCACGAACAGCGGCGAGGACTTGCTGCACAGGAACAGCGCCGCTGCCGCCAGCAGGGCGCACCACAGGGCCTGTTTCGCTTTTGCGGTACGAAGCATACACATCCCCCAAAAAACAAACCGCGCCCCGGCCGGAACCGGCCAGGGTGCGGAGTGGAAGTTCAAACTTTTGCTGTACGTTTACACGCGCAGATCAGCCGTTCTCTTTCATCTTGGCGAAGCACTCGCTGCAGTAAACCGGGCGGTCTTCACGGGGCTGGAAGGGAACCTTGCAGGCCTTGCCGCAGTTGGCGCAGACGGCGTCAAACATCTGGCGCTCGCCACGGGTCGCGTTCTTGCGGGCATCGCGGCAGGGCTTGCAACGCTGGGGCTGGTTTTCAAAGCCACGGCTGGCATAGAACTCCTGCTCGCCGGCAGTCCAAACAAATTCCTTGCCGCAATCCTTGCATACCAAAGTCTTGTCTTCGAACATAATGGGTATCTCCTCTGTTTGTTTTGCCCGCGGAAGAATCTAAACCAACGCATATGGAACGGACCAACGGAGTGTTTTAGGCGCTACTGGGGCAAGTTGTAATATGACCAGGCAAGTGCCTGAATCCTGATGGGATCACGCGCCGCGAAGTTTGCGGCGTGCGCGGGCCAGCGCGTTGGCCACGGTTTTGGGGGAAACGCCAAGTTCCTGTGCCGTGCGCGCCACGGACTGCCCGTGGACACTGGCGACCAGCGCCCGGCGTTCCAGGGCGGACAGGTCTGTCTGCACACGCTGCAGGGTGGCGGCATACCGCTCCCCTTCGATGGCCAGTTCCTCCGGCCCCGGCTGGGTGATATGCTCGGCGTCCGGCAGCGGCACGCTGAAATTCAGCGGCGCGTGCTTTTTGCGCAGAGCCGCGCGCTGCGCATCCTGCTGCGCATGGTGGATGCAGGCGGCGGCATACGCCGCAAAGGGCGTGCCCTGGGCGGGACGGTAGCCCCGCACCGCCTGGAACAGACCGATCAGCCCTTCCTGCACGGCGTCCTCAAAATCAAGGCCGGGCGCCCGGAATGCAGCAGCCCCCTTGCGGATCGCCGGCATCATACGGGCGATCAGGGCAGCCAGTGCTGCTTCCTCCCCCTGTTGCGCGCGCGCCAGAAGATCATCGTCCACTCTTTGCATGAAAAACTCTCCACTTGGCAGATACGAACATCTCTATCATAGCGGTAAGCGCGGCATTTGTCAACACATTTTTGGTCAGACTGCCCAAAAAACATCGCAGCTCTTTTGCACCTTCGCGTCTTGTATTTCACAGCGGGAACTGTTATACTAAATCACGAGGCAAAAGGGAGTAAGCGGCACGGCTCCGAGCAGACCGCGCGTTCGGCTTCGTCATCACGGGTGCACGCGCCCCGGGGCCCTACCTGAGCACTGAGACTTTTGCCGCGGCGGGCACCGCTGCGGTAAAAGTCTTTTTTTGCTTTACTCCCATAAAAAACAAGGAGGAATCTCTCAACATGGATATTCTGCAAACCTTTGCCGGGCTGTTCTCGAATTTCGGCAACCTGACCTGGCAGATGGTGGTCATGTGGGCCATCGGCGGCCTGCTGGTCTACCTGGGCATCGTCAGAAAGATGGAGCCGAGCCTGCTGGTCCCCATGGGCTTCGGCGCGATCCTGGTGAACCTGCCGCTTTCGGGCGCGATCACCCAGGGCGATACCGAGGGCCCCATCTCCGCGCTGTTTGAAGCGGGCATGTCCAACGAACTGTTCCCGCTGCTGCTGTTCATCGGCATCGGCGCGATGATCGACTTCGGCCCCCTGCTGGAAAAACCCTGGCTGATGCTGTTCGGCGCGGCGGCGCAGTTCGGCATCTTCTTCACGCTGGCGCTGTCGGGCCTGTTCTTTGACCTGCCGGACGCGGCTTCCATCGCCGTCATCGGCGCGGCCGACGGTCCCACGTCGATCTTCGTGGCAAACACCCTGGGCAGCAAGTACCTGGGCGCCATCATGGTGGCGGCCTACAGCTATATGGCGCTGGTGCCCATCGTGCAGCCGCCGGTCATCCGCCTGTGCACCACCAAGAAAGAGCGCATGATCCGCATGCCGTACCGCAAGGGCAGCGTGACCAAGACCACCAAGATCCTGTTCCCCATCGTCGTCACCATCCTGGCCGGCATGATCGCGCCCGCCAGCGTGGCGCTGGTCGGCTTCCTGATGTTCGGCAACCTGATCCGCGAATGCGGCGTGCTGAACTCTCTGTCTGAGACCGCGCAGAACGTGCTGGCGAACCTGATTACCATCGTGCTGGGCCTGACGGTGGCCGGCCAGATGACCGCCGACAAGTTCGTCAAGTTCGACACCCTGCTCATCATGGGCCTGGGCCTGGTGGCCTTCGTGTTCGACACGGCGGGCGGCGTGATGTTTGCCAAGCTGCTGAACCTGTTCCTGCCGGAGGGCAAGAAGATCAACCCGATGATCGGCGCGGCCGGTATCTCGGCTTTCCCCATGAGCGGCCGTGTGGTCAACCAGATGGGCCTTGCCGAGGACAACCAGAATTTCCTGCTGATGTACTCCATCAGCGTCAATGTTTCCGGCCAGATCGCGTCGGTCATCGCCGGCGGCCTGATCCTGACCCTGATGGGAATGTAAGGAGGCGTTTTGTATGAATTTTGCATCCCTTTCCACGACGCTGCCCATGCTGCTGGTGGGTATGCTGGGCATCTTCCTGGTGATCGGCGTTATCATTCTGGCCGTCTACCTGCTGAATAAAGTCACCTCTCCCCGCGAGGACAAGAAGTGACCCTTCCCCCACAACTATAACAAGACCCGCCCTGCGGAAGTTCCGCGGGGCGGGTCTCTTTATACTTTATTTATATAGGTAGATGGCTGCACAAAACCGCGCGCCCCGGCCGGGGCGCGCGGCTGTTTTTCTGGAATGTCCGGGGTACTCAGACCGTTTCTTTCGCCACGAAGGCAACGCCCGCCGCGCGGGGGCCGATGTGGGTGCCGATGGTCGCGCCGATCTGGCAGGTCTCGATATCCTCCAGTTTCAGGTTCTGCGCCAGATAGTGGTGTACCGGGCCCGCCATCTGCTTTTCATCGCTGTACAGCACGGCGCAGGGGTAATCGGTGTCGATGCCGCCCATCTCGTCCAGCTGCTTGAACATGGCGACCATGGCGCCGGGGCGGCCGCGGCCCTTGCCCACCAGTTTAACGGCGCTGTCCTGCACCGCAATGACCGGCTTGATGCCCAGCGCGCCGCCGACGATGGCCACCGCCGCCGGGATACGCCCGCCCTTTTGCAGGTGCTTGAGGCTGTCCACCACGGCCACGATGCGCACACGCTTTTTGAACCGTTCCAGTTCTGCCACGATCTGTTCCGCCGTCAGGCCCTCGTCCCGCAGGCGCACGGCTTCCCGGACGATAAGCGCCTCGCCCTGGGTCGCGCTCTCGGAGTTGACGACGTAGACTTTGGTGTCCACATCCTCGGCGGCCAGCCGGGCGCTCTGGTAGGTGCCGGACAGCTTTTCCGCAATGGTGATGACGATGACTTCATCCCCGGCCAGTTCGGCGTCGGCGTAGGCTTCCATAAAAGCCGCCGGGCTGGGCTGGCTGGTGCGCGGCAGGCGGGAGTCCGTCGCCAGGCGCTCAAAGAATTCGTCTTTGGTCATGCGGCCGCCGTCCTCGACGGTCGTATCATCGGCAAAGGTGATGCACATGGGGACGACGACGACCCCGGGCTGCGCCAGGTCCCGCGCCGTCAGATCGGCGGCGGAATCGGTAATGATACGGATCATGGTGGTTTCCTCCCTGATATCAGAAGTTTCTGACACGGCAAATGCCGGTCTATGCATTTTTGCCCGGCTGTTCCAGCCCCAGCACGTTGGCTGCGGCGTCCGGGTCAAGCTGCTGGACCGATTCCAGCTTGCGGGTGATGGCGCGGCTGCGCGGCCCGATCAGTTCTTCCAGATCGGAGCCGGTCTGGTTCAGATGGCGCTGCATCTGCTGCAGCCCCGCGCCGAACTTTTCAAATTCCGTCTTGACCGCCCCCAGCACCGCCCAGACCTCGCCGGAACGCTTCTGGATCGCCAGCGTGCGGAAGCCCATCTGCAGCGCGTTGAGCAGCGCCGCCATGGTGGACGGCCCCGCCACGGTGATCTGGTAGTCGCGCTGCAATATCTCGGTCACGCCGCTGGAAACGACCTCGGCATACAATCCCTCAAAAGGCAGAAACAGGATGCCGAAGCTGGTGGTATAGGGGACCTCGATATATTTTTCGTGGATGTCCTTGGCCTCCTGCCGCAGCACGCTGAACAGCGCCTTGCGCATGGCGGCGGTGGCCGCCGCGTCGCCGCGCTGCTGGGCCGCCTGCAGGCGGGCATAGGTGTCGCCGGGGAATTTGGCGTCAATGGGCAGCCAGACCGTGCCGCTCTGCCCCGGCAGCTTGACGGCAAATTCCACCCGGTTGCTGCTGCCGGGCACCGTGGCCACGTTGCAGGCATACTGCCCGGGGGCCAGGATCTGTTCCAGGATGGCCCCCAACTGCACCTCGCCCAGGATGCCGCGGGTCTTGACCCCCGACAATACCTGTTTGAGGCTGCCCACATCGGCCGCCAGCGTCTGCATTTCACCCAGGCCCTTATAGACCTGTTCCAGTTGGGCGCTGACCGTGCGGAACGAATCGCTGATGCGCTTTTGCAGCGTATCCTGCAACTTCTCCTCCACCGTGCCGCGGATCTCGTCCAGCTTTTTGCTGTTGTCGGCACGGATCACGTTCAACCCCTGCACCAGCGCGCCGCGCACGCCTTCCAAACGGTTGGCATTGGAATCCTCCAGGCTTTTGATGCGGTTTTCCAGCATCGTCAACTGGGCCAGCATCGCGTCGTTGGCAGCCTTCTGGCGGGCGGCGCCCGCCCGGTCGATGGCATCCAGCCGCGCGGTGCTGGCAGCGGCGTTCTGGCGCTGGTTTTCCGCCAGCACGTCGGAAAAGTCCCGCAGGCTCGCGGTGGTTGTGCGGGCGGTCTCGCCCTGGATGGCGCGCAGTTGTTCCGCCAGCAGGTCGGTCTCGCTTTGCAGCACCGGGGTCATGGCACGCACAAAATCGTCGGCCGATTCCTGCCGGGGCTGGCGGCGGCTGCGCGCCAGCAGCACGCCCAGCAGCACGTCACCCACCAGCGCCAAGATCAAAAGAACATACAAAATCCAGTCCATTTACGTTCCTTCCGGCGGCTTGTGCCCAGTATAGCACAACTGCACGCCTGATACCAAGTACAACGGTTCAATCTTTGGGGTATTTTTTCTGTTTTTACTGCAAAAACAGGAAGAAAAGCCCCAGCGCGGCCATCCCCACGGCCAGCAGTTCGGTGCCGAAACTCTTGCGTTCCAGCAGCGGGCGGCCGGGCTTGTACCAGACCATCACGCTTTTGCCCTGCATACGGTCATGGCTGTACCACAGCGAATCGTTCGTTTCCATTTCCAGCCGTTCGCCGCCGGCGTGGATCTCGACCAGATAGCGATACCCGCCTGCCCCCTTGCGCGGGCTGGTGCGCCCGCCCTTGCGGCAGTCAAGGATGCGCCCCGGCAGCAGCGTGGCGCCGTGTACCGTGCGGTATTTTTCCCACACGGCGGCCACCGACAGCACCAGCAGCAGGATGCCCAGCACCCGGTAAAAAATCATCAGTTGGATCGGCATGATACGCCCTTCCTTTCTTTTTATAGAGAGATCCGCGGTCCGGACCGCGTCAATATGCGAAAGCAGCCAGCCCCCGCACGCCCCCAAAGAGGGCGCGGGAACACCAGTGCTACTATAATACCGTTCTTTGCCAAAAGGTGCAAGAGGGGCGGCGCAAATATCCCGCCGGGCGCGGCGCTTTACCTGTTTACAGTATTGACTAAGTTGGGCAGGTTTGCTAAAATATGGGTAAACATACTGCAAACTTGAAACATCTTGACAAAAAGGAGGCGCCTATGCGCCCGAACACCCCCGACCAGACGCCGCGCAACACCGCTTTGTATGAAGCGATCCTGCGGCTGAACACCCTGGATGAATGCATCCGTTTTTTTGACGACCTGTGCGCGGTCACCGAACTGCACACGCTGGAACAACGCTACGCGGTGGCCGCCTGCCTGTTGCAGGGCAAGGTGTACAGCGAGATCCGGCGCGAGACCGGCGCTTCCAGCGCGACGGTCAGCCGTGTGAACCGCATGCTCAACTATGGCACCGGCAGCGTGGCGGAAAGCGTGCGCTACGATCTGGCCCGGCAGCCCGAACCCGATCACACCGAGGAGGCATAACGATGTCTGTTTCCATCACCGAATTCGGCAAAACCACAGCCGGGACGCCCATCCAGTGCGCCGTGCTGAAGAACGACCAGATCGAAGTCCATCTGCTGACCTACGCGGCCGTGATCCACAAGATCGTGGTGAAGGACCGCAAGGGCAACCCGGTGGACGTGGCGCTGGGCTACCCCACCGCCGCCGACTATGAGCTGAACACCGACAGCATGGGCGCCGCGGTGGGCCGGTTTGCCAACCGCATCGGCGGGGCGCAGTTCCCGCTGTATGAGGAGATCGTCCACGTGACGGCCAACCAGAACGGGAACTGCCTGCACAGCGGCCTGCACGGGTTCAACCACACGGTATTCGACGTGGAACCCACCCCCGGCGAGGGCGACTGCGTGACGATGACCGCCCACAGCCCCGACGGGACCGACGGCTTCCCCGGCAATCTGGATCTGGAGATCCAGTATCAGCTGGTGAACAGCGGGCTGATGATCCGCTACACCGCCACCACGGACGCCCCGACGGTCTGCAACCTGACGAACCACTGCTACTTCAACCTCAACGGCCACGACAGCGGCACTGTGCTGGGCCACCGCGTCAGTGTGGACGCCGATGCCTACCTGGAAGCGGACGACACCAGCGTGCCCACGGGCCGCCGCATCCCGGTGGCGGGCACCCCCATGGACTTTACCGAGGAAAAGACCCTGGGCCTGGATATCGAAGCGGACTACCCTGCCCTGAAGCAGGCGTGCGGCTACGACCACTGCTACATCATCCGCGACACCGGCCTGCGCCACGCAGCCTGGGTCACCGGCCCGCAGACGGGCATCCGCATGGAAGTGCTGACCACGTTGCCCGGCATGCACCTGTACACCGCCAACTACCTGAACCCCGCCACCGACTGCAAGGACGGTGCCCACTACCAGAAACGCGATGCCGTCTGCCTGGAGACCGAGGAGTTCCCCGACGCGCCCAACCACCCGGACTTCCCGGATACGACGCTGCTGCCGGACGCCCCCTACAGCTCCACCACGATCTACCGCTTCGACATTGCGCCCCAGTGACCGAATAACAGCGATCCCCGCCCGGAACAACCGGGCGGGGATCTTTTTTTGGCAAACCGGGGCTTAAAGGTGCAGCACCAGCTTGGCGATATTGAAATAGAGCAGCAGCGTGGTGGTATCCACGATGGTGGTGATGAGCGGCGAAGCCATGACGGCCGGGTCGATCTTGAACTTTTCCGCAATGGCGGGCAGCGCGCCGCCGATCAACTGGGAGAGCAGCACCGTGCCCACCAGCGTCAGGCAGACGGTCAGTGCCACCGGCGCGGGCACCCGGTCCAGGAACAGCAGCTTGAAGAAGTTGCACACCGCCAGCGTGCCGCCGCACAGCAGCGCCACGCGGAACTCCCGCCACAGGATGCGCGGCAGATCGCGGGGGCGTACATCCCCCACCGCCATGCCGCGGATGATCGTGGACGTGCTCTGGCTGCCCGCGTTGCCGCCGGTATCGGTCAGCATGGGGATGTAGGCGGTCAGCACCGTCACGGCGGCCAGCGCGCTTTCATAGCTGCGGATGACCATGCTGGAGAAGGTGGCGCTGACCATCAGGAAGATCAGCCAGGGCGCGCGGCTCTTGTACAGGCTCCACATGGACTGCTTGAAGTAGGGGCGGTCCGCCGGGGCCAGGGCGTTCATCTTGGCAAAGTCCTCGCTGGCTTCGTCCCGCAGGATGGAAATGGCGTCGTCGATGGTGACGATGCCCACCAGCCGCTTTTCGGCATCCACCACGGGGATGGCCAGGAAGCCGTATTTTTCAAACATACGGGAGACCTGTTCCTGATCGGTGGTCGTGCTGACGCTGACGACGTTGGCGTCCATCATATCGCGGATGGGGCGGGCCTCGTCCTTTTCCAGCACCAGCGCCCGCAGCGATACCACGCCGATGAGCGTGCGGTCCTCGTCGGTGACGTAGCAGTTGTTGATGGTCTCTTTATCCACGCCGTGGGCGCGGATCTCCTCCATGGCGCGGGCCACCGTCATTTCGGGGCGCAGTTCCATGAATTCGGTGGTCATCACGCCGCCGGCGGAATCCTGCGGGTACTGGAGCAGTTCGTTGATCATGCGGCGGGTCGCGGGGTCCGCCTGGGCCAGAATGCGCTTGACGACACCAGCGGGCATTTCTTCCACCAGATCCGTCGCATCATCGACGAACAGTTCATCCACCACGGCTTTCAGCTCGGTATCGGTCAGGCCGTCGATCAGCGCCTGCTGCGTTTCCGAAGTCAGCTTGGCAAAGACCTCAGCCGCCAGGTCCTTGGGGCACAGGCGGAACAGCACCGACAGTTTTTCCGGGGGTAGATCCTCAAACACCGCCGCCAGGTCGGGGGCGGGCAGCGTTTCCATCACATCGCGCAGGCTCTGGTATTTTTTGGCGTCGTCCAGGTGGCCCAGCATGGTCTTGAGGGTCATGATCGCAGTATCAGACATAAAAAAGCTGCCTCCTTTCGGATGGCAGCCGGCTGTTTTATTTCGCGCAGGGGCAATGCAACGCAAAGCCCGGCCCCGCGTCAGGCTGACGCACGGCTGGACCCGTCCCCACGCAACAGGATGGCTGCCATATTTTTGCATCGGTACACAGGACTGGGACTACTGGGTGCATCCATGACAACCACCTCGCTTTTTGCAAAATAACAGGGCGGGCTTTTTGCCCGCCCTTACTGTACCACCGAAGCCGCCGTTCGTCAACCCCAAATTCCGCCTTTGCGGCAGAAAATGCGGCGGCTTTGCCCATCACATGACCAGTTCCCGGAAATAATGGGTGTTTACGCTCTTGTCCTGCTCGGCCAGTTTGGCGATGCAGCCGTCCAGCGTGTGGGCAATATCGTCCAGGCTGCGCCACGCGGCCGCCTGCGGCTTGACTTCCTGTTCCAGCCAGGGCGCGATCTCGGTATGGGAGCAGGCGCCCTCAATCAGGTACGCGCCCGCGCGGGCGGGCTGCACCTGGGGCACATACTGCTCGGCGCTGCCCAGGGTGGTCAGCACGAACTGCCCCTTGCGGTTGCGACCGCCCACCAGCAGGCGCACGCCCACCGGCTGCACCCGCACCGAGGGCGCTTTGCTGCAAAGGATCTTGACGATCTTTTCCAGCGTAAGGTACTGGGTCTCGTATTCGTCCAGCGCGTTGATGATCTGCACGGCGGCCAAAGCGTCGCCCGCAAAGCCCACCAGCACGTTGCGGTTCACTTTGCGCACCTTGGGCACATCCTCATTGACGATCCGGGGTTCGGGGCCGGTGATGGGTTCTTCCACCAGGCGGCCGTCGCTGACCATCGCGCAGAAGGATTCCCCGCAGACGGCTAAAATTGCACTCATACAGCTTCCTCTTCTTTCCTCAAAATCCTGCTTCTATCGTACCATAAAACCGGGCGCGCCGCAAGGCGTTGCCCGGCGTGTTTTGGCCGCGCCCCCGTTCCCACGGCCCCGAAATTGTGGTAGAATGGAAGCGCCCCGCAAAACCGGGCGCAAAACACAAAAAACGGGAGGTATCGCACTATGGCACAGCATGTGACCGTATCGGACTACCGCGCCGAGTGGCCGCGGCTCTATGAGGAGGAGCGCGCCCGAATCGCCGCCATCCTGCAGGACAACGGCCTTTCGATCTACCACATCGGCAGCACATCGGTGCCGGGGCTGGCCGCCAAGCCGATCATCGACATTCTGGCCGTGGTCCGCAGCCTGGACGCCGTGGACGCCGCCGCGCAGCAGTTCGCCGGGATCGGGTACGAATACATGGGCGAGTTCGGGATCGCGGGACGGCGCTACCTGCGCAAAGGCGGCGACGAGCGCACCCACCAGATCCACATCTTCCAGGCGGACGACTGGGCCAACATCGGGCGGCATCTGGCGTTCCGGGAATATATGCGCGCCCACGCGGCGGCGCGGGAAGAATACGCGGCGCTCAAGAAGGCGCTTGCGCAGAAGTTCCCCTATGATATCGAAGGCTACTGCGACGGCAAGGAGCGTTTTGTGCGCGAGATGGAACAGCGCGCCCTGGCCTGGTACGACGGCGGCTGGGACCGCCTGTACATCGCCGCCAGAAAGGTGCAGTATGCGCGGAACCTCTCCCCGCTGGTGGAAGCCGGGGCGGTCGCTGCCGCACTGCTCACCCCGGCAGGCAGCCTGTACACCGGCGTATGCATCGACACAGCCTGTTCGCTGGGGATGTGCGCCGAGCGCAACGCCATCGCCCACATGATCACGAACGGCGAGAGCCGGATCACCCGGATCGTCGCGGTCATGCCGGACGGAAAAGCCGGTATGCCCTGCGGTGCCTGCCGGGAGCTGATGATGCAGTTGGGCGGCGACGCGGGCGAGATCGAGATCCTGTGCGACTACGAGCGCCGCAGAACCGTCCGCCTGAAAGACCTGCTGCCCGACTGGTGGCACGCCGGGCAGGCGGAAAGCGAATAAAGGAGACACGCTTTTTATGGAATACCGTGTGATCGACCGGGACACCTGGCCCCGGGAAGAATACTTTGAACACTACCTGCAGAACGTGCCCTGCACCTACAGCCTTACCACCAAACTGGACATCACGAACCTGAAAGCAGCGCGGCAGAAACTCTACCCTGCCCTGCTCTACTTCCTCACCAAGACGGTAAACCGGCACGAAGCGTTCCGCACGGCGCTGCGCGCGGACGGTACGCTGGTGGTCTACCGCGGGATGCTGCCCTTCTATACTGTGTTCCATCAGGACACCAAAACCTTTTCCAACATCTGGACGGATTTTTCCGAAGATTACGGCGCTTTCTGCCGCCGCTATGACGAGGATATGCAGCGTTACGGGGCCATCCACACCATGACGCCCAAGTCCCCCGTGCCGGAAAACGTCTTTAATGTTTCCATGATCCCCTGGACTTCGTTCGACGGGTTCAATCTGAACCTGAGATCCTTTGACCACCTGCTGCCGATCTTCACCCTGGGGCAGTACCGGCAGACCGAGGGGCGGTACAGGATCCCCCTGGCCATCCAGGTCCACCATGCGGTATGCGACGGCTACCATGTGAGCTGCTTTATCAACGACCTGCAGGAAGCCATCCGCACCGCGGATTTTGAGGGCCTGCAATAAGCGCAGCCAAGCACCCTCACGGGCGGGTGCTTTCTTCTTCGGCGCGGGCGCGCGGCCCTGCCGCCCATCAATCCATACAAAAAGGGACTGCCGGCAAAAACCGGCAGTCCCTTTTATGTACTTTGTCTGGCTTACTTGCTGATCTTCAGCAGGTCCGCGCCCGGCTCCACCGTGCCGGAAGCCACCAGTTCCACGTCCGCAAAATCGTCCGTGTTGGTGATAACGGTGATGACCACCGCCGGATGGTTGGCCGCGGCGATCTTGGCAAGGTCCATCTCCAGCAGAAGCTGGCCCTTCTTGACCTTGTCGCCCTCCTTGACTTTGGGGCTGAAGCCGTCGCCCTTCATCTCGACGGTATCGACGCCCACATGGATCAGCACTTCCACGCCGCCGGCGCCTTCGATGCCCAGCGCATGGCCGCTTTCCGGCGCCTGGCTGATGGTGCCGTCCACCGGCGCGTAGACCTTGCCCTCGGACGGCTCAATGCCGCAGCACTTGCCCAGGATGCCCTGCGCAAACACTTCGTCGGGGATCTGCTCCATCGGCACGACGGCGCCCTTGGCGTCGGCAGCCAGCATCATCGGGAACGTGGGGGCCGCGGGCTGGGCCTGCGGCGTCTTTTTCAAAAAGTCAAAAAATCCCATGGTGTACAACTCTCCTTTTCCGGCCCGCGGCGCGGGCAAACACTACTGTTTTATTATACCGTAGTACGCTGCGAAAAGCAACGAAAATCTGCGCGTTACAGCTTGTCTTTTACCGCACGGGTCGCCTGCCAGGTGATGACGGCCATCTCCTCAGGGGCGGGGCGGTAGCCCTGCGCCTGCCACGCGGCAATACAGCCGAAGCAGCCGTTGACCGCAAAGGTCATCAAATACTGCTGCCGCAGCGAAGCCCCGTCCGGCACCAGGCGCCCCATGCACCGGCGGCAGATGACTTCCTTGGCGCTGCGGGTAAAGTCCGACTCCCAGCTTTTGCCGTACAGGGCGCGGCAGACATCGCGGTTCTCATACAAATACTCAAACAGCGTCACCAGCGCGGGCGGCACATCCTCCTGCGAGATGCTGGGCACCAGCGCGTCCATCAACTCGCACAGATGGTCAAGCTGGGCCGCTTCCATCTGGTCCATCAGGGCGTAGATGTCCGCATAATGGAAGTAGAAAGTCCCCCGGCTGATCCCGGCCAGTTCGGTCAGTTCCCGCACCGTGATCTCCCGCAGTTCTTTTTCCTGCAGCAGTTGGATGAGCGCCTGATACAGCCGCTGTTTGGTCATACGGACACTTCGGTTGGCGTCGCCTTTGGCGTTCATCACACGCACCACCTTTCCATAAAGGTTCCGGGCCGCCCCTGCGCGCCGTGCATTCCCGCCGGGCGGAAACCGCAATATGGCCCTGCAGACACAGTCGATATGGTTTATATAAAGAATAGCGTTTTTCGGCATAAATGTCAAGTTTTATGAATATGTTGATCAAATTATATGCACTTCGTCGTATATCGCATTCTTCCTTTTGCGTTCTGCCAATTCGTGCTACAATAGCAGTAAAGGCGGCGCATTCCCGCCCGCCGGGCATTTTGCTGCCGAAAAAGGAGGTTGCACGCCATGTCTTTTGACCGCCGCCGCGCCCTGGACGCTTTTGCCGGTTACGCGGCCCGCTACAATGCTTCCGACCCCAAGGTCAAGCTGAAGATCGACCACACCTACCGGGTGGCCGCCCTGTGCGACCGCATCGCCGCCAGTCTGGCGCTGCCGCCGGACGACCGCGACCTTGCCTGGCTGTGCGGCCTGCTGCACGATGTGGGCCGCTTTGAACAGTTGCGCCGGTACGGCACCTTCAACGACGCCGAATCCATCGACCATGCGGCCATGAGCGCCCAGGTGCTGTTTGCGGAGGGGCGCATCCGGGATTATCTGGACGACCCCGCCTGGGACGAACTGCTGCGCACCGCCGTGGCCTGGCACAGCGCCTACCGCCTGCCGGAGGACCTGGACGACCGCACCCGGATGTTCTGCCAGATCCTGCGGGACGCCGACAAGGTGGACATCCTGCGCGTGAACGTGGAAGTGCCCATGGAGGAGATCTACAATGTTTCCACCGCGGCGCTGCGGCAAAGCCCCGTGACGCCGGAGGTGCTGCAGGCGTTTTACGCGCACCACTGTGTGCTGCGCACCCTCAAGCACTGGCCCGCCGACAACGCCGTGGGCCATGCTTCGCTGGTGTTTGAACTGTGCTACCCGGAAAGCCTGCGGGCCGTCAACGAACAGGGCTGGCTGTGGAAGCTGCTGGACTTCCCCACCGAGAACCCCGCCACCGCCGAAGCCTTTGCTGCCATGCGGGCCGAGATGCACCGCTGGCTGGCGGAAAAATTACAGTGAACACCGCACGGCGCCACAAACGCATACGCCTTTTGGGGACGGCGCAGCTTCGGCTGTGCCGTTTTTGCTTTTTGCACCCGCCGCGCAGCGGGCCAAAGTTCACAAAACCGGGCAGAAAAAGCGAGGACAGACCCCGCTTCCCTGTGTATACTGATAACGGAAGGAGGGACCGGGAATGGAATGGCTGAAAAATCTGAGCGCCGCCATCGACTACATCGAGGACCACCTGGACGGCGACCTTTCCTATGAGGAGGCCGCCCGGATCGCCTGCTGTTCGCCGGTGTATTTCCAGCGGGTCTTTTCGTATGTGGCCGGCATTTCCCTTTCGGAATATGTCCGCCGCCGCAGGATGACGCAGGCCGCGTTTGAACTGCAGCGCACCGACGCCAGGGTGATCGACGTGGCGTTGAAATACGGCTACACTTCCCCCACCGCCTTCAACCGGGCTTTTCAGAGCGTTCACAACCTGAACCCCGCCGCGGCCAGGAACCGCGGCAGCACGCTGAACGCCTACCCGGCGATCCGTTTTTCCGTTCAAGTCACAGGAGGAAGCGCCATGCCCTACCACATTGCAGAAAAACCGCCCCTGCGCATCGTCGGCATCCGCACGCCGCTGGTGCCGGATATGGAGGAAAACCAGCGCCAGATCCCCAAGTTCTGGGCGGCCGTTCTGGGCGACCGCCGCTTTGCCGAAGTTTGCCGCCTGATCGACCGGGAACCGCAGCAGATCCTGGGCGTCAGCGTCTACAACGGCCCGCAGGATTTCTTTTACTACATCGCCGCCGTCACCGACGCCCCCGCCCCGCCGGGCATGTATGCCCTTGAGATCCCGCAGGCCACCTGGGCCGTCTTTGAAAGCAGCGGCCCTTTCCAGGAAAATGTGCAGAGCATCTTCAAAAAGTTTTATACCGAGTGGCTGCCTTTTTCGGGGTATGAGTACGCCGGGCTGCCGGACGTCGAAGTTTACCCCGTCTGCCGCGAGATCCCCACCGGCGGCCATTCCGAAGTCTGGATCGGCATCAAAAAAAGCGCAGGAGGCGAAGGATGTACCACCTGCGGCTGAAAGGCGCCCACTACCAGATGGGCGTCAGGCGGGGCCGGATCTTCCAGAAATGCGGGGTAACCTTTCCGCTGCATCTGGACCGGTTCCAGCTTGCGCACGGGAAGCAGAGCGAAGCACTCCTGCGGGAATTTTTCCCGGAAGTCTGCGCCGAGATCCGGGGCGTGAGCGACACCATCGGCGCAGACTATGACACGTTCGCCGCCTGGATGCTGTGCATGGGCTGCTGCATGTACAATCTGGACGCCAACATCCCGGTCGAACTCCGGGGCTGCACCGCCTTCGCCTGTGTCAAAGACGGCCGCGTGCTCTACGGCCGGAACAACGACCTGCCGCCCTACCTGAAAAAAGGCAGCAAAAGCGAGCTGTACGCCCCGCTTGGCGGCAACCGTTTTATCCTGACCACATCCTCCTTCATCAACGGCGAGGAGGGGCTCAACGAACACGGCCTGGCCGTCGCCATGACCTTTGTTATGACGCCCCTTGCCCGGATACGCCCCGGTTTCAACTCCTGCTTTATCGTGCGCTATCTGCTCGAAAAGGCGGATTCCGTGCCCTGCGCGCTGGACCTGCTGCGGGAACTGCCGGTGGCGTCCAACTGCAACATCCTGCTGGCGGACAAAAGCGGCCGGATGGTCGTGGCGGAATGTACTCCCGCTACCCAGCGCATACGGGGCCCCGTGGCGTTCGGCGGGGACCGGATCGTGTGTACCGTCAACAGCTTTACTTCCGCCGAGATGAAACCCTTCGACGCGGCCCGCGGCGACGACTACGGTTCCGAACGGCGCTACCAGACCGTGATGGACAGTTTCCCGGCGCGCTTCACGGGCGCCCCCGCCGCAGCGGCCGAACGCCTGCTGCGGGGCGAATACGGCTTTATGTGCCAATACGATGACCCCAACTTTGAAACGATCTGGAGTTCCGTCTTTGATTTGAGGACCCTGCAGATCCGGCGCGCGGAGGGCGACCCGCGGAAAAAACGCTTTGCCCCGGACGACCGCCTGCGCCATCTGGTCTATGGGCGGTGAGTATTGTTCCCCCGCCTGCAAAAACGCGGCCATGCACAAGCATGGCCGCGTTTGCGTTGGGTCCACACACAGCGAACCAACAGGGGAATTTTATCTGTCAAATATTCTGGCTCATTTTTTCAATGGCTTCTTCTTTGGTCGCAACAAAGAACACGTCCCTGCCCTTGTTGCTTTCGTAGATAAAGTCTTGCAGCGGCTTGCTTGTATAATGCGAAAAGTCGCCGTAAATGGCAATTTTGGCGCCGTAGTTGATGAATTTTTGAAGAATTTCCCCCGCCAGGCCGCTGCTCAGGATGAAGAAATCCTCCACGATATTCTTTTTATCCACGATCAGATACGTCGTGTCCGCCTCATATCGGGCAGACATGAGCAGATCGAGCGCGGAATCCACGCCGGTGATGACCATATCCTCGCTCGATACGGCAACCATGCTTCCGTTTCCGCAGTCAATTTTTTCAAACTTCATATCTGTACCTCCTTTACATGAATGCAGACAAAATCCCGCGTGATCGTCGCCGGTAACGCAATGCGCATTATAGCACGCCATTCCCAAGACTGCAAGGGGACGGCGAAAATCCATGCTGCCGCTTCTTGACGCCCGAACATAAAACCGGGTGCGGGACGAAACTTCGTCCCGCACCCGCGGCCTTATATTTTGCAGGAAAAGCGGCTCACAGCAATCCCTGGATCAGGATGGCCGCGATCAGAATGGGCAGGATGTAACGGAAATAGACCTTGAACCCGCGCGGCATCTTCAGGCCGTCGCCCGTGTTGCACTCCTTGAGGTACTTGTCGAAGCCCCAGCCCCAGCGGGTGACGCAGAACAGCAGGTAGATCAGGCTGCCCACCGGCAGCAGCAGGTTGCTGACCAGGAAGTCCTCAAAGTCCAGGATCGTGGTGCCGGGGCCCAGGATCTGCACGCCGCCGAGCAGGTTGAAGCCCAGCGCGCAGGGCAGGCCCAGCACGGTCAGCGCCACGGCGCCCGCTATGCAGGTCTTGCGGCGCGTCCAGCCCAGTTGGTCCATGACGGTGGCGATCAGGTTTTCAAACACCGCGATCACGGTGGTAAAGCTGGCAAAGGTCATGAACAGGAAGAACAGCGCGCCCCACAGGCGGCCGCCCGCCATGTTCTGGAACACCTGCGGCAGCGTGACGAAGATCAACTGCGGGCCGGAGTCCGGCGAAACGCCGAAGGTGAAGCAGGCCGGGAAGATGATCAGGCCCGCGCAGATCGCCACAAAGGTATCCAGCACGCAGATCCGCGCCGCCTCGCCCGGCAGGGCGAACTTGCGATCCATGTAGCTGCCGAAAATCTCCATGGCGCCGATGCCCAGGCTGAGGGTGAAGAAGGACTGGTTCATGGCCGCCATGATGACGTTGCCGATGCCCTGTTCAGCCGCGCGCTCCCAGTCCGGCAGCAGGTAGAAGGCCAGGCCCTCGCCCACGCCGTCCAGCACAAAGCTGTGGGCCACCAGCACCAAAATCAGCAGGATCAGCGCGCCCATCATCCATTTGCCGATGCGTTCCAGGCCGCCCCGCAGCCCACGGGCGCAGATCAGGAACCCGGCCACCGTGATGAGCGCCATCCACAGCACCTGTTCCCCGGGGTTCGCCAGCGCCTCGTTAAAGACGGCCTCCGCATTGGCCGCGCCCGTGAACCCGCCGGTCAGGAAGCGCACAAAGTAGTCCACCATCCACCCGGCGACCGTCGTGTAATACATCATCAGCAGCACGCAGCCCGCCATGCAGGCCCAGCCGTGCAGGTGCCACTTGCTGCCCTTGGGTTCCAGCGCCTTGTACGCCACACCGGCGCTGCCGTGCCCCGCGCGGCCCACGGCCAGTTCCATCGTCAGCACCGGGATGCCCATGGTGACCAGAAACAGCAGGTAGAACAGCACAAAAACGCCACCGCCATTTCCCCCGGTGACGGTGGGGAAGCGCCAGACATTGCCGATGCCGATGGCGCACCCTGCACTGACCAGGATAAATCCCAGGCGAGAGGCAAAGCTCTCTCTTGTTTTTTTCGGTTCCATTGCAGGTACCTTCCTTTCTCACACATATAGAGTCATTATATACCCATCCGCCCTGCCATTGCAAGGCGCGCGCCGCCCTGTTATAATAAAGAATATGCTGACAGAAAGGGGACCTCTTGATATGATCCGTTTTGAATGTGACTACGGCGAGGGCGCGGCCCAACCGGTGCTGGACCTGCTGCAAAAGACCAACCTGGAACAGACCCCCGGCTACGGCGAGGACGCGTACTGCGCCGCCGCGGCGGACAAGATCCGTGCGCTGTGCGACGCCCCCGACGCCGCCGTGCACTTTTTTGTGGGCGCCACCCAGGCCAACCTGACCGTGATCGACGCGGCGCTGAAGCCGTGGCAGGGCGTGCTGTGCGCCGACACCGGCCACATCCATGTGCATGAGACCGGCTCCGTGGAAGCCACCGGCCACAAGTGCCTGCCGCTGCCGTCCACCGCGGGCAAGATCACGGCGGCCCAGGTCCGCGCCGCCGTTGAGGAACACCGCGCCAACCCCACCCACGAGCACGAGGTCCAGCCGGGTATGGTCTACATCTCCAACCCCACCGAGGTGGGCACGCTGTACTCCAAAGAAGAACTGACCGAGCTTTCGGCGGCCTGCTATGAGCTGGGGATCTATCTTTTTGTGGACGGCGCGCGGATGGCCTACGGCCTGACCAGCCCCCGCAACGACCTGACCCTGCAGGACTACGCCGCCCTGTGCGACGTGTTTTACCTGGGCGGCACCAAATGCGGCGCGCTGTTCGGGGAAGCCGTCGTCATCACCAGCGACGAGTTGAAAGCGGACTTCCGCTACGCCATCAAGCAACACGGCGGCATGCTGGCCAAGGGCCGCCTGCTGGGCCTGCAATTTCTGGCGCTCCTGGAAGGCGAGGACGGCACCGGCCGCAGCCCCTACTTTGCCATGGCTGCCGAAGCCGACCGGCAGGCGCTGCAGATCCGCGCCGCCTTTGAGGGCAGGGGCGTTCCGGTCCTGCACGACTCCCCCACCAACCAGCAGTTCTTTGTGTTGCCCGACGCCTGGTATGAAGCCCTGGCCGCCCGCTATGCGATGAACCCCATGGGCAAGCCCGACGCCGGGCACACGGCGGTGCGCATCTGCACAAGCTGGGCCACCCGGCCTGAGGCGGTCGCCCAGCTCATTGCCGACGTACAAAGCCTGTAAAACCCGCATACCATCAAAAAGGCCCCGTGCCGCGCGAAAGCGCGGCACGGGGCCTTTTGTCTGCCGTTTTTATTTGGCGCCGCGGCCGCACAGGACCACGACAACGGTTTTGCACAAAATCTTGAAGTCGTTCCACAGGGACCAGTTGTCGATGTATTTCACATCGAGCCGGACCACATCCTCAAAGTTTTCAATATCGCTGCGGCCGCTGATCTGCCACAGGCCCGTGATGCCGGGTTTCATGCTCAGGCGGCGCTTGTGGTGGCTCTCATACTGGCGGTACTCATCCACCGTCGGCGGGCGGGTGCCCACCAGCGACATATTGCCCCGCAGCACATCGAAGAACTGGGGCAGTTCGTCGATGCTGGTACGGCGGATGAAGCGCCCCACGCGGGTAATGCGGGGATCGTCCTGCATCTTGAACATCAGGCCGTTCATCTCGTTCCGGGCCATCAGGTCCTTTTTGCGCGCTTCGGCGTCGGTGTACATGCTGCGCAGCTTGTGGATATAGAAGTACCGCCCGTTCAGGCCCACGCGCTTCTGGCGGAAGATCAGCGGGCCGGGGCTTTCCAGCTTGAGGGGGATCGCCACGATGGCGATGATGGGAATACTGATCAGGCAGCCCACCAGCGCGCCGAAAATATCCACCACCCGTTTGAGGACCATGTCCCGCAGTTCCAGTTCGATGGTGCCCATGGTGACGATGTTGCCGCCGGCGCAGCGGCCCAGTTCCCGGCTCAGGCGGGCTGAACTGGTATCATCGCAGCAGATCTCCTCGATGCGGTCCAACAGTTTCAGACGGAAATGCACGGTCAGGCCCATGCTCTCCATCTCCTCCAGATACGGCAGGAAGGACTCGCCGCTGTCCATCGGGATGTCCACATAGATCTCGTCCAGCGCCGCGCGCCGGATCCAGTCCATAAAATTATCGAAGGTCGCGCGCACGGGCACGCCCTCCACTTCCTGCCCCACGGCGTCCTCGGGCGCGTCCAGCAGGGCCACGCCGCAAAGGCGTTTGGACCAGTCGTCGTGCAGCGCCCAGATCACAGACGGGGCGTGGTCCACGGTGGAAAGGATGCCCACCAGATTCTCCATACCGCGCTTGTTGCGGGTGTGCAGCAGATAGCGTTTGAGCAGCGTGTGGGAAAGCACCATCAGCGCCGCGTTGACCAGCGGCACCGCCACCGCAAAATAGCGGGAATCGAGCATTTCCGCCTTAGCCAGCAGCATCAAAGAGGAATAGACCGCCGCCATCAGGATATTGAAGCGCGCGGCCAGCCCGCATTCCCGCCCCAGACCGCGGGTGATGATATTCTCCCGCTGGTTGAAGAAGAAGAAGGTGATAAAGAAGGCGACCACCACCAGGCAGAGGGTCTGGATCCAGTCGCTGATACTGTAGGGAACGATGCGTCCCAGCAGCCCGTCGGTGATCAGCCACGCCGTCAGCACACTGACGGCCAGCGTCACCAGGTCGAGCATGAATACATAAGCGTATTGCAGTTTTTCGCGTTTATTGATCATTCGTATTTCCTGTTTCTGCACCGCGGCGCACCGGCCGCGGTTTTTTCAATGTCCTTTATTGTACCATGTTCGGCGGTATTTTTCAATCTATACAGCGCCGGTGTTTTTTACCGGCGGCACAATGCTGTGCCGTACCGTCGCCCTTCCCCTTGCGCCGCCCCTCTATTGACATCTTTTTTATCATGCGGTATGATACTCTACGATATTTAGAATTCTAATCAGGAGAACGGAAAGCCGCTATGAAAGAAAAAGACCTTATGGAAAAATACGACAAACTCAACAGGAAAATGCACCGCTACTTTTCCAGTTACTTTGTCGGCACGCCGCTGACCAGCATTCAGGCACTTGTGCTGCATTACATCATCATGGAGTCGAAAACGCGGGATGTGTTCCCGAAGGATCTCGAAGTATTTCTGGAGATCAAGCCGTCCTCGGTCACGAGCCTGATCAACAATCTGGAACGCAACGGATACCTGCGGCGGGAAAGCCTGGCCGATGACGCGCGCTATAAACGCCTTGTGCTGACCGACAAGACACTTGCGATACAGGACGAGATCCTGCGCCGGATCCACGATTACATGGAAAGTATGTTCACCGGCATATCCGACGAAGATCTGAAGGTCTTTGAAAAAGTCATCCTGCAAATGACGGAAAATATCCAGTGACCGTTGTTTTTCCCTCTTTACGGGGGAGTTTTTCTCTCGCAACAATTAGAATTCTAAATATAAAGAAGGGAGGAACGCCGCAGCAGTATTTGTTCAGCGACCTTGTCTGCTCAAAAGAGAGGTCCATTTTTGTCTATATATTTAGAATTCTAATTTTCAGGAGGATCTACTATGCCGAAAATACAACCACCTGCCAATCCGCTTGGGTACGAGCGAATCGGCAAACTGCTTGCAGCCTACGCCATTCCCAGCGTCATTTCGCTGATCATCAACTCCCTTTACAACATGGTCGACCAGATCTTTATCGGCCAGGGCGTCGGGTTCCTTGGCAACGGCGCGACCAACATCATTGCGCCGATCTCCACGATCGCGATCGCCATCGCCACTTTGTTCGGCGATGGCCTTGCCGCCTATTTCAGCCTGAATCTGGGGCAGGGGAACCCCGGCAAAGCGGCCAAAGGCGTGGGCACGGCCATCATCATTTCCGGCGTCGGCAGCGTTTTCTACGCGATGTTTGCGCTTACTTTCCTGACGCCCCTGTGCCGGTTCTTCGGGGCGACCGATACGATCATGCCGTATGCGTTGGGATACGGAAGGATCATCGTGATCGGCTTTCCCTTCGTGATCGTGGGGACTGTGATCAACTCCGCGATCCGCACAGACGGCAGCCCCCGTTACGCCATGTTTTCCATGATGGTCGGCGCGATTTTGAACACGATCCTTGACCCGATCTTTATTTTTGTGTTCCATTGGGGCGTAGAGGGCGCCGCCCTTGCCACGATCTTCTCCCAGTTTGTAGGGTTGCTGTTCAACATTGCCTACCTGTTCCACTTCCGGAATATCCAGTTCGGGAGATCCTCGCTCGTCCTGAACATTTCTACCGCCGGCAGGCTGGCCAGCCTTGGTTTTGCAAGCTGCTTCAATAACCTTACCTCCACTGTGGTCGCCTTCGTTTCCAACAATCTGCTTACGCAGTACGGCGCACTTTCCGAATACGGTTCGGACATTCCCCTGACGACCTTTGGCCTTTGCATGAAAGTCAGCATGATTGCCTTGTCCATCGGCATCGGTGTTGCCAGCGGCAGCCAGCCGATCATCGGCTTCAACTACGGTGCCCGGAACTACGGCCGGGTCAGGAAGGCGTTTCTGTTGAGCGTCGGCGTCAGCACCGCGGTCACCGTTGTTTCGTGGGTCATTTTCCAATGCTTCCCCCTGCAGTTGATCCGCATCTTCGGCACCGAATCCGAACTGTACGAAAAATTTGCCGTACAGTGCTTCCACATTTATCTGCTTTTGATTTTCCTGAACGGGTTGCAGATGTGTACCAGCGTACTCTTTCAGGCGATCGGTCAGCCGGTCAAAGCCGCCGTTGCTTCCCTTTCCAAGCAGCTTCTGTTTTATATTCCCGCCATGCTGATCCTGGCGCGGGTCTTTGGCCTGACCGGCATCCTTATGGCCGGTCCCGTTTCGGATACGCTGGCGTTCCTTCTCTGCGCGGTCCTGTGCAGGAAGCAGATCCGGGAAATGAAGCGGATGACACCGCGCACGGCATGACCGCCGTTCCCCCGGACCGCCTGCCCATTTACAGAAACGCCCCGGCGTGCGGCAAGTTTTTCTTGCCGCACGCCGGGGTGTTTTGGGGTAAAACGTCTTCCGCCGTCACCCGGCAATGGCGTTGCCGGTATAAAGCTGGTAATACCGACCCTTTTGGGCCAAAAGCTGGTCGTGGGTGCCGCGCTCGATCACGCGCCCCTGTTCCAGCACCATGATGCAGTCGGAGTTTTTGACGGTGGACAGGCGGTGGGCGATCACAAAGGTGGTGCGCCCGGTCATCAGCGCGTCCATGCCCTGCTGCACCAACTGCTCGGTGCGGGTGTCGATGGAACTGGTGGCTTCGTCCAGGATCAGCACCGGCGGGTCGGCCACCGCCGCGCGGGCGATCGCCAACAGTTGCCGCTGGCCCTGGCTCAGGTTGGCGCCGTCGCCGGTCAGCATCGTATTATAGCCGTCGGGCAGGCGGCGGATGAAGCCGTCCGCGTTGGCCAGTCTGGCCGCGGCCATACACTCGTCGTCGGTGGCGTCCAGCCGCCCGTAGCGGATGTTGTCCATGACGGTGCCGGTAAACAGGTGGGTGTCCTGCAATACGATGCCCAGGGAGCGCCGCAGGTCGCTCTTGCGGATCTTGTTGATGTTGATGCCGTCGTAGCGGATCTTGCCGTCGGCAATATCGTAAAAGCGGTTGATGAGGTTGGTGATGGTGGTCTTGCCCGCGCCGGTGGAACCCACGAAGGCGATTTTCTGCCCCGGCGTGGCGTACAGCCTGATATTGTGCAGCACCATCTTCTCCGGCGTATAGCCGAAGTCCACATCGTCAAAGGTGATGTCGCCCTGCAGGCGGGTCAGCGTCACCGTGCCGTCATGGTGGGGATGCTTCCAGGCCCAGAGGCCGGTGCGCTCGTCACATTCTTCCAGCGCGCCTTCGGCGTTCTCGCGGGCGTTGACCAGCGTGACATAGCCGTCATCGGTTTCCGGCGTTTCGTCCAGCAGCGCAAAGATACGCTGGGCGCCCGCCATCGCCATGACGACGCTGTTGGTCTGCATACTGATCTGGCTGATCGGCTGGGTGCCGTTTTTGTTCAGCGTCAGGAAGGACACCAGCGTGCCCAGCGTCAGGCCGCCATAGCCGTTCAGCGCCAGCACCGCGCCCACCACCGCGCACAGCACATAGCTGATGTTGCCCAGGTTGGCGTTCACCGGCATCGTGATGTTGGCAAAGGTGTTGGCTTTTTCGGCGCTTTCCCGCAGTTGTTCGTTCAGGGCGCGGAACTGCTGGATGGCCTTTTCCTCATGGCAGAACACCTTGACGACTTTCTGGCCGTCCATCATTTCCTCGATATAGCCGTCGACAGTGCCCAGATCTTTCTGCTGCCGGGCAAAGTAGCGTCCGGAACGCCCGGCGATCCGGCTGGTGGCAAAAAGCATGACGCCGACCATCGCCAGCGTGACCAGGGTCAGCGGCACATCCAGCAGCACCATGCTGGCAAAGGTCGTCACGACCGTCACCGCCGAGTTGAGAAGCTGCGGCACGCTCTGACTGAACAGTTGGCGCAGCGTGTCCACGTCGTTGGTGTAAACGCTCATGATGTCGCCATGGGCGTGGCTGTCAAAGTAGCGGATGGGCAGGGACTCCATGTGGGTGAACAGTTCTTCCCGCAGGCGCCGCATGGTGCCCTGGCTGACGTTGACCATGATGCGGTTGTAGCCGTAGGCGCACAGGATACCGGCGGCGTAGAAGGCCGCCACCCGCACCAGCGCCCCGGCCAGCGGGCCGAAGTCCGGGCTGGCGCTTTGGGTCAGGGGCAGGATGTAATCGTCGATCAGGCGCTGGGTGAACAGTACGCCCTGCACCGACGCCAGCGCCGACCCCAAGATACACGCCACCACCAGCAGGCAGGAAAATTTATACTGTTTGAGCATATAGCCCAGCACACGCCCCAGCGTGCCGAACGTCCGGCGGGCGCCGGGACGGGCCGTGGGATTTGCTGTGTTTGCCATTATTGAACACCGTCCTTTCCGGCGGGCTGGTCAAAGTCGCCGCCGCCCTGGGTCTGGGCTTCGTAGATCTCGCGGTAAATGCGGTTGTTTTTCAGCAGGTTTTCATGGGTATCGAAGCCGCTGATGCCGCCATTGTCCAGCACCAGGATGCGGTCCGCCCCCTGCACGCTGGAAATGCGCTGGGCGATGATGAGCTTGGTGGTGCCGGGGATATGGCGGGCGAACGCCTCCCGGATACGGGCGTCGGTCGCGGTATCCACGGCGCTGGTGGAATCGTCCAGGATCAGCACCTTCGGGTGTTTGAGCAGCGCGCGGGCAATGCACAAACGCTGCTTCTGCCCGCCCGAAACATTGGCGCCGCCCTGCTCGATCCATGTATGGTAGCCATCGGGGAAACGCTCGATAAATTCATCGGCGCAGGCTGCTTTACAGGCTTCGCGGCATTCTTCCTCGGTGGCGTCCTCCCGGCCCCAGCGCAGGTTATCCAGAATGGTCCCGGTGAACAGCACGTTTTTCTGCAGCACCACGGCCACCTGGTCGCGCAGGGCATCCAGGTCATAGCGGCGCACATCCACGCCGCCCACCAGCACCCGGCCGGTGTCGGTATCATACAGGCGGCTGACCAGATTCACCAGGCTGGACTTGCCGGACCCGGTGCCGCCCACGATGCCGATGGTCTCGCCCGCGTCGATGTGCAGGCTGATCTCATGCAGGGTCTTTTCCCCGCTGCCGTGCTTGTAGGAGAAGGTCACCCGGTCGAAGTCGATGTTGCCGTTTTTCACCTCGGTCAGCCCCTGCTCCGGGCTGGCGAGGTCGGGCGTTTCGTTCAGTACCTCGGTGACGCGCTCGGCGCTGGCCAGCGACATGGTGATCATGACGAACACCATCGAAAGCATCATCAGGCTCATCAGAACGCTCATCACATAGCTGAACAGACTGGTGAGTTCGCCGGTGGTCAGGCTGCCCGCCACGATAAAGTGCGCGCCGAACCAGGACAGAGCCAGAATGCTGCCGTAGACCACCGTCATCATGATGGGGTTGTTCAGCGCCAGCAGGCCCTCGGCCTTGACGAACAGGCGGTACAGGTTATTGGCAGCTTTCCGGAATTTTTCGTTCTCGTAGCTTTCCCGCACGAACGCTTTCACGACCCGGATGGCGCTGACGTTCTCCTGCACGCTGGCGTTCAGGTCGTCATACCGGCGGAACACCTGCTCAAAGATGCGGGTGGTGCGGCTCATGATCAGAACCAGCGCGCCCCCCAGAACAGCCAGCGCCACCAGAAAGATCGCGCTGAGCCGCACGCTGATGACGAGGCACATCACCATTGAGCAGACCAGCATCAGCGGCGCGCGGACCGCGATGCGGATCATCATCATGAACGCATTTTGCAGGTTCGTCACATCGGTGGTCATGCGGGTCACAAGGCCCGCAGTGCTGAACTTGTCGATGTTGGAGAACGAAAACGTCTGCACCTTGCAGAACACGGCGTCCCGCAGGTTGCAGGCAAAGCCCGCCGACGCCTTTGCCGAAAAGCGCCCCGCCAACACGCCGAAGCACAGGCTGCAGAACGCCAGGACCAGCATCAGCGCGCCGTAGCGGTAAACGGCGGTCAGGTTCCCGGCTTCGATCCCGTGGTCGATGATGGCGGCCGTCACCACGGGGATGAACAGTTCCATCAGCACTTCCAGCGCCGTGAACACCGGCGAAAGCAGCGCCGCCTTCTTGTATTGGCGCAGCTGCGCCAACAGTGTTTTTATCATGTTTTTTCCCTCCTTGCGGTATGCCCCGCCGGGCAGCGGGCGCAGCCGGATGCCGCGCCCAGATTTTGCTGCATACGTTCCAGGCAGGTTTCAAAGTCCGCCAACTGCTGCGGGGTGAGCCCGGCGCACATTTCCGCCTGTGCCCTGCGCGCCCCGGCTTCGATCCGTGCCTGCATCGCCCGGGCCTTTGCGGTGGGCACGATCTGCTTTTTCCGTTCGTCCCCGGGGCACAGCGCCACCTGGAGATACCCCGCCTGCTGCAAATTTTTCAGCGTGGTCGAGATGGCCGCGCGGGACAGCCCCCACTGGCGGTGCAGTTGGGACGCCCAGACCGGCCCCTCCCGCTGGTCCAGCAGCCATGCCAGCACCAGCACCTGGGCGCTGTTCAGGCCCAGGGGTTCCAGTTCCCGGCGGCTGTAGCGTTCCACCGTCAGGCTGAGCTGCCGCAGCCGGTTCAAAAGGTCGCCCGTCATGGGCAAACCTCCTTTCTGTATGATCGTTCGCGGGCTAATTGTACGTTTCCTAACATTTTAGCCCGCAAGTAGTATTATACACATCTGGGCTGGAAAGTGAATTCAAAATATGCTATCATTGATAACAAATACTTATTAATCAACCCGCCGTGCGGCGGGCTTTGCGGGAGGTACGCCGTGAATATCACACAGTTGGAATGTTTTTTGACCGTAGCCGACACGCTGAATTTTGCCCGCGCCGCTGAGCAGCTTCATGTGACCCAGCCCGCCGTCACCCAGCAGATCCACGCGCTGGAACGGGAGCTGGGCGTGCAGCTATTTCTGCGCACCACCCGCACGGTGCGCATCACGCAGGAAGGGCTGGTCTTTCTGGACGACGCGCGGGACATCGTCATGCGCGCCCGGCGCGCCACGCTGCGCTTCCACACGCCCGACAGTGCCCTCATCCGCATCCTTTCCATCGGCTGCCAAAGCAACCTGCCCCTGCTGCGCATCGCGCCCGCGCTGGAAACGCTGGCCCGCCGCTTCCCGGACCTGCACCCGCGGCTGCAGTTCATCCCCTACCAGCACATCTTCGGCCTGCTGGAAGAAGGCCATCTGGACGCGGTGCTGGGCTTCCACATCGGCAAGCCGGGCAAACCGCGCGCTCAGTACCGGGAACTGTGCAAAAGCCCGCTGGCCTGCCTGGTCCGGGACGGCAGCCCGCTGGCACAGCGGACCGACGTGCCCCCCGCCCTGCTGGCGGAAGAAAAGCTGGTGGTGTTCCAGCCCGTCCAGCCGCAGCCGGTGAGCCGCTTCCCGTTGCAGGAACTGCTGATAGACCGGCCGCCCCGCGACCTCTATTTCTGCGAAACGCCGGAAGCCGCCGCCGCGCTGGTGCAGGCCGGGTTTGGCGTGGCCGTCCTGCCGGAACTGCTGCTGCCCGGTCTGCCGGGGCTGCGCGCCCTGCCGGTCGCCCAAAGCGCGCCGGTCTCCTTTGGGATCTACTATCGTTCGCTGCAAAACAACGAACTGCTGAAAAACCTGTTGCCCGCGCTGTACGCCCTGGACTGGGGCGCGCGCTGATCCCCGCAAACAAAAATCCCCCTTCCGCACAACAGACGGAAGGGGGATTTTTGATGATGCAGGTTGGGACCGGTGCTCACACACCGCGTTCCCGCAGCAGGCGGCGCAGGAACACCAGGCCCAGGATCGTCAGGACCACTTCGGTCACCGGCTGGGCGTAGGGCAGGCCGTACAGCGGGAAGAGCCAGTTCAGCGCAAACAGCAGCGGGATCTCCAGCAGCAGTTTGCGGCAGACAGCCAGCAGCAGCGTGATCCTGCCCATGCCCACCGACTGGAAGGTGAACACGCAGGAGAAATCCACCGCCAAAAACGGGATCGCCAGGCAGGCGCCGCGCAGGAAGATGGAACCGTAGGCCACGACCTCGGCATTATTCTGGAAGAGGTTTACCAGCGGCCCGGCAAAGACCCAGTAGGCGGCCGTCATGGCCGTGAGGACCGCCACATCGACCAGCATATCGAAGCGGATCACGCCCTTCATGCGGCGGTAGTTCCGGCTGGCGTAGTTGTAGCTGATCAGCGGCATGGCGCCCTGCGCGATGCCCATCGAGATCTGCTGCGAGATCTGGATCAACCGGGTGGACACGCCCATGGCCGCCACGACCACCGCGCCGTAAGCCGCGGCAAAATTGTTCAGCAGGGTGTTGCCCACCACGTTGAGCAGATTCTGGATGGCCGCAGGCACGCCCACCGCCAGCACATTCTTCATGACCGCGGGCGGCATATGGAACAGCCGCCGCACGTCCATGCTGATGACCGTTCCGCGCCCTTTGATGCGGGCCAGCACGATGAAATACAGGCAGGCCGCGCAGTTGGACAGGAAAGTGGCCAGCCCGGCGCCCGCCGCGCCCATGTTCAGCCCCCACGGCAGAATGAAGATGGGGTCCAGAATGATGTTGAGGATACAGCCGGACATGGTGCCGATGCCCGCGTGGACCGAACAGCCTTCGCTGCGGACCAGCTGCCCCTGCACCACGTTCAGGATGGTGGGCGCGGCGCCCCAGGTCACCACCCAGTACATATACTGGGTGGTAGCCTGCACGGTGGTGGCGTCGGCCCCCAGCACGCCCAGCAGCGGCGTTCGGAACACCGTGCAGGCCAGCGAATAGAGCAGCCCGCCCAGCAGGGCGCCCCAGAAGCCGAAGGCCGCAGCGTTGCGGGCCTGTTCCAGATCGCCCTGCCCCAGCGACCGGCTGACCAGGCTGCTGGACCCCACGCCGAACAGGTTGTTCAGGGCGTTGAACGCCAGCACCACCGGGTAGGCCAGCGTGACGGCGGCGCTCTGCACCGGGTCCCCCAGCAGGCCCACAAAGTAGGTGTCGGCCATGTTGTACACCACCGTGACCAGCGAGGTGATGACCATGGGCACGCACATCCGGGATACCGCCTGGGGGATGGGCATCGTTTCAAACAGTTCTTTCTTGACGCCGTCCTGCGCCGCCTGTACCGGCATGGGCCGCCATCTCCTTCCCTGCCAAAGAGGGGACGGCAGACCCGCCCCATTTCTTTTGTATTTTCACTTATAGACCATCTTATCATACTTTTTCAAAAAGCGCAAGCGCGCGGGCGCGCTGTATCGCGCCTTTTTTCCTTGCCGCCGCTTGTGTTTGCCCGGCGGCAAGCGGTATAATGGGGTCAGCACGCCCCTCTCATTTTCGTGCAGGGATTGCGAGGACAGGTCCCGCCTTTTGCGCTATACTGGCAGTAACGGAAGGAGACTCCGCCATGGAATGGATCGCACGCTTGAACCAGGCCGTCCGCTGCCTGGAAGACCACCTGACCGAGGAGACCGACTACGAACGGCTGGGCCGGATCGCCTGCTGTTCCGCCTACCATTTCCAGCGGATGTTCGCCTATATGGCGGGCATTCCCCTGTCGGAATACATCCGCCGGCGCAGGATGTCCCTGGCGGCGGTGGACCTGCAAGGCGGCGCGCGGGTCATCGACGTTGCCGCCAAATATGGCTACCGTTCCCCCACGGCCTTCAACCGGGCGTTCCGCTCGGTCCACGGCGTCGCCCCTTCCGCTGTAAGAAGCGGGAAGGCGTATGTAAAGTCCTTCCCTCCCCTCTCGTTCAGCATCGTTGTGAAAGGAGTGGAAGCTTTGGAGTACCGTATCGAAACCAAGGGTGCGTTCCGCATCGTCGGCGTATCCGCGCCCCTGCACCGGGAACTGGAACAGAATTTTGCCGTCGTGCCCACTCTGTGGCAGGACTGCGCCGCGGACGGGACGCTGGAACGTCTGACCGCACTGGCCGACGGCACCCCGGCCGGGCTGCTGGGGGTCAGCCTGTGCCCCGACGGCGCGCCCTGGCGCTATTTTGTCGCCGTGCCGTCCTCCCGGCCCGCCCCCGGTCTGGAAGAATACGAAGTTCCCGCCGCCGTCTGGGCGGTGTTCCCCGGCAGCGGCACCAACCGCTCGGTACAGGAGTTGGAACGCCGCATCTTTACCGAGTGGCTGCCCGCTTCGGGCTATGAATACGGGGACGCCCCCGACCTGGAAGTCTATCTGAACCCGGACCCCGACGACACCGTGTTTGAGATCTGGGTCCCGGTGCGGCCCAAACTGTCGCCCGCCGTATAGGCCCCCTTCCCCGCCCGCTTTTTGTGCTGCCCCGTGCAGGAGCGCCGCAAAAGGCGGGCGGCCTGTTTTTTCCGGGTACTGCGTAGATTTTTTCTTTCGACTATGGTACAATCAAAGTAGCAAGACCAGCGCAGGCGGCACGGTTTCCACAGCCGCCGCGCCGTTTGACCGAAAGGAGTTTTCCCCATGGCATTCGATTTCAAAAAGGAATACAAAGAGTTTTACATGCCCAAAACCACCCCCGGCCTTGTGGATGTCCCGCCGATGAATTATCTGGCCGTGCGGGGCCAGGGCGACCCCAACACCGAGGGCGGCGACTACCAGAACACCGTCGGCCTGCTGTACGGTGTCGCCTACACTCTGCGCATGAGTTACAAAGGCCCGCACAAGATCGAAGGCTTCTTCGACTATGTCGTGCCCCCGCTGGAAGGCTTCTGGTGGCAGGAGGGCGTACACGGCATGGACTACGCCCGCAAGGAGGACCTGCATTTCATCTCGCTCATCCGCCTGCCTGACTTCGTCACGCGCGAAGATTTCGACTGGGCCGTGGCGGAGGCCACCAGAAAAAAGAAGCAGGATTTTTCCCGTGTCGAGTTCCTGCCCTACCACGAGGGGCTTTGCGTCCAGTGTATGCACATCGGCAGCTATGATGACGAGCCGGAGACCGTCCGCCGTATGCACGAGTACATGCAGGCGCAGGGGTACGAACTGGACATCACCGACACGCGGTTCCACCACGAAATTTACCTGAGCGACCCCAGGAAATCCGCCAAACCCAAGACCGTCGTCCGCCATCCTATCCGCAAGGCAAACGGCTGAAACCCACAGCGGCAATCCCCTGTTTTTTCAGACCGGAGGTACAGTAAGATGACAGAATTGGAAAAGTGCCTGGCTGGCGAAATCTATGACTGCCACAGCGAAGTCTTTTTGGAGATGAAGCGGCAGACCCGGCGGCTGCTCAAAGCCTACAACGCCCTGGATTACGAACAGAAGGAGGAAAAGCGGGCGCTCCTGAGCCGCCTGTTCCGCCACATCGGCACGAACGTATCGGTAGGGCAGCCCTTCCTCTGCGATTACGGCGGCAACATCAGTCTGGGGGACAATGTTTCCATCAACATGAACTGCACCTTTGTGGACTGCAACCGGATTGAGATTGGCAATAATGTGCTGATCGCTTCCAACGTGCAGCTTTACACCTCCACCCATCCTGTGGAACTGGCCGAGCGGCTCACGCCGGATTGGGACCCGGCTTCGGGCGCCTACTTCTGCCGCACCTATGCGCGGCCCATTCGCATCGGGGACGGCTGCTGGCTGGGCGGCGGCGTGATCGTGCTGCCCGGTGTGACCATCGGGTGCGGCTGCGTCATCGGCGCCGGAAGTGTCGTGACCAAAGACATCCCTGAAAATTCGTTGGCGGTGGGCAATCCCTGCCGCGTTATCCGCGCGATCAATCAGAAGCGCGGTGAATAACCTGCAAATGGCGGGCGGCGGTGTTTCCTATCGGAACACCGCCGCCCGCCTTATAAAACCACGGCACGGCCGGGCATTTGCCCGGCCGTGCCGTCTCCTCTTTTCTTTTTTCCGGTCTTTTTCCGGCCTGCGGCGCAAAGCGGCCGCGGTTCAGTATGTCAGGGGGAACAACAGCTTCAAAAGCACCTTCTGGGCGTTCTGGTCGCTGTCAAAACTGAAGTAGCAGCGTTTGCCCTGGCCGTCGTACAGCTCGAACTCCGCTTCCGAAATTTTCAGCACGTAGTTCAGCTTGTTCAGCACGGTGTAAAGAGCCAGCTCCCACTCGGTCCGGTCGTTCAGTTCCCCGGCCGAAATTTTATCGTACAGCCATCCGAATTCCGCGTAGTCAAAGCCTTTTTCAAAAAAGCCCGACCACAGGCTCACCTTCTGGGGGAAGCGCAGGGCTTCCAAGCATTTATCCTGTTCCGGCTCGTCGGAAACAGACCCGTAGCAGTACAGGCTGTTCGTGCGCAGGCATTCGATGCGTTCCTGCGCATAAACGCCGTTCAGGTTCCAGTCCCCGGCCAGGATACCGCTCTGCCAGTCGATGATGCGGCAAAGCGAACACAGCCGCTCGATCTCACCGGCAGAAGTACCCTGGACCCGCAGGCAGAGGGAGCGGATGCTGTCCGCATACTGCCCCGAAACTGTTTTTTGGACTGCATAGAAGGTATTGCCCTGCTTTTCCAGCGACAGTTCCACAGCCTCCTGCGCGGAAAGTTCCGTGCCGTAGGCGTCGATCTGCCACTTCTGGCGCAGCGCGATCAGATAGCCGCCGAACGTCTGCCAAAAGCTCTGATCCGTAAAGGCGATATCGCGGTACAGCACATACAGGACCTTGTCGTCCTTCTCGATGCCGGGCCGGATATCCGGGTCGGCCTGTGTCCACTCGCGGAGATCGCACAAAAAATCCAGCAGGATCTTAAGGGTCACAGGCTCCTTAAAATCGGGGGCGGGGATCTTTTCCCGCTGCGATTCCTTAAAATAGTGCATCTCTTTCATGGCAAATCCCCCGCGCTTACAGCAGGCCCATCTCCTGGGCGATGGCCAGGTTGGTCTCCAGGACGTTGACGGTCTCCTCGCCAAAGATGCCGAGGACCTTGCCCTTGGTGTTCTCCGCGATCAGCTCACGCACGGTGTCCTCGCTCAGGCCGGAAGCCTTCGCAATGCGGGGCACCTGCACCTCGGCGGAAGCCGGGCTGATGTGCGGGTCCAGGCCGGAGCCGGAAGCCGTCAGCAGGTCGGTGGGGATGTCCTCGCGCTTCACGTCGGGGTTCTTCGCCAGGAAGTTCTCCAGGTCCGCCTCCACGCGCTCGGTCAGCGCCGGGTTGCTCGGCGCATAGTTGTTGGAACCGGAGGACAGGCCCGGATACTCGCTGCCGTCACGGTAGGTCTGGTTGCCTTCCGCATCTTCCACATACACGTTGTAGTGGTACGCGGAGGGACGGCTCCACAGGTAGTAATCCTCGGTGAATTCCTGGCCCACGTTCTCGGCGCCCACGACTTTTCCGTCCACTTCGATCAGGCTGCCGCCCGCCTGGTGCGGGAAGATCACGCCTGCCAGACCCGTCAGTACGCACGGGAACAGGAAGCCGCAGATCACCATCAGCACCACCGTTACCAGAACGGCCTGACGGGCGTTATGCAGAAAACTCTTGACAGAATCTTTCATCGTTCATTGCATCCTTTCTCAGAACACGATCAGCGAAAGCAGCGGCGCAACGATCAGCATATCGATGAGCTTGATGCCCACGAACGGGGTCACGATGCCGCCCAGACCGTAGATCAGCATATTGCGCGCCAGCATCTTGCCGGAAGACATCGGGCGGTACTTGACGCCCTTCATGGCCAGCGGGATCAGGCACGGGATGATGATGGCGTTGAAGATCAGCGCCGACAGGATCGCGCTGTAGGGCGTGGCCAGATTCATGATGTTCAGGACGCCCAGCTGGGGGATCGCCATCATGAACATGGCGGGGATGATCGCGAAATACTTCGCAATGTCGTTGGCGATGGAGAAGGTCGTCAGGCTGCCGCGGGTGATCAGAAGCTGCTTGCCGATCTCGACCACTTCCAGGATCTTCGTCGGGTCGGAATCCAGGTCTACCATGTTCGCCGCTTCCTTCGCAGCCGTGGTGCCGCTGTTCATCGCAAGGCCCACGTTCGCCTGCGCCAGCGCCGGCGCGTCGTTGGTGCCGTCGCCCGTCATGGCGACGATCTTGCCTTCGGCCTGTTCCTTCTTGATGACGCTGATCTTGTCCTCCGGCTTGCATTCCGCGATGAAGCCGTCCACGCCGGCTTCCTTGGCGATCGTCGCCGCGGTCAGCGGGTTGTCGCCGGTGCACATGATCGTCTTGATGCCGATGGCACGCAGGCGCTCAAAACGCTCCACCATGCCCGGCTTTACGGTATCTTTCAGGTAGATGACGCCCAGGATGCGGTTGTTCTCGCACACAGTCAGCGGGGTGCCGCCCAGGCTGGAGATCTTATCCACCTGCTCATGCAGGTCCGCGGGGATCGTGCCGCCGTGCTGGCGCACATACTGCTCGATGGCTTCCGCCGCGCCCTTGCGCACGCGGGTGCCGTCCGGCAGGTCCACGCCGCTCATACGGGTCTGGGCCGTGAACTCGATGTAGTTCGCGCCCGCCACGTCCTGGCTGTTGTCGCCCAGGTGGCGCGCCAGTTCCAGCGTGCTCTTGCCTTCCGGCGTGTCGTCACGCAGGCTGGTCAGCGCCGCACAGCGGATCAGTTCGCTGCGCTGCGCGCCGCCCACCGGGAAGAAGTCCGCCGCCAGGCGGTTGCCGAAGGTGATGGTGCCCGTCTTGTCCAGGATCATCGTATCCACGTCGCCGCAGGCTTCCACAGCTTTGCCGGACATGGCGATGACGTTGAAGCGGGTAACACGGTCCATGCCCGCGATGCCGATGGCGGACAGCAGGCCGCCGATCGTCGTCGGGATCAGGCAGACCATCAGCGCGATCAGCGTCGAGATCTGCAGCTGTACGCCGGAGTACAGGCCGATGGGGTACAGCGTTACGATCACGATCAGGAAGATGATCGTCAGCGAGACCAGCAGCGTATTCAGCGCGATCTCGTTCGGGGTCTTTTTGCGGGACGCGCCTTCGACCAGCGCGATCATGCGGTCCAGAAAGCTGTGGCCGGGGTCCGAGGTGATGCGGATCTTCAGCCAGTCGGACACGATCGTCGTGCCGCCGGTCACAGAGCAGAAGTCGCCGCCGGACTCACGCACCACGGGCGCGGACTCACCGGTGATGGCGCTCTCGTCCACCGACGCGATGCCCTCGATGACTTCGCCGTCGCCCGGGATGATCTCGCCCGCCTTCACCAGCACCACGTCGCCCTTCTTCAACTGGCTGGACAGCACGCTCTTCTCGCTGCCGTCGGCCAGCAGAAGCCGCGCCTGGGTGTCTTTCTGGGTCTTTTTCAGGCTCGCCGCCTGCGCCTTGCCGCGGCCTTCGGCCACGGACTCGGCAAAGTTCGCGAACAGCACAGTCACGAACAGCACCACGCAGACGATGCCGTTATACAGCCGCAGGTTCATACCCGCGCTTTCGTCCCCAAACAGGCCGGGGAAGATCGTCAGGATCAGCGTGATGAGGAAACCGATCTCCACCACGAACATGACCGGGTTCTTCATCATGTACCGCGGGTTCAGTTTGGTAAAGGAGCCGATGACCGCCTGGCGAAAGATCTCCGGCGTGACCAGCTTCTGGTTCTTTTTGCTCATAGAACTCTTCCTCCTTTAGCCCCACAGGGTCAAATGCTCTGCGATGGGGCCCAGCGCCAACACCGGGAAGAAGGTCAGCGCCGCAAAGATATACACGACAAACACAAGGATGATCGCAAAGCTGAAGGTATCGGTGTGCAGCGTGCCCACAGACTCGCTCACAAAACGCTTGCGCATCAGGGAGCCCGCGATGGCCAGCTGCAGAACGATGGACAGGTAACGGCCGAAGAACATGGCCAGACCTGTGGTGATGTTCCAGAACAGCGAGTTATCGGCCAGGCCCTCGAAGCCGGAGCCGTTGTTCGCCGCAGAGGACGCATACTCATACAGTACCTGGGACAGGCCGTGGAAGCCGGGGTTCGTGATGCCCGCAAGGCCGCCCTCGGTGCCTACCGCCAGCGCGCTGAACAGCAGGATCAGCGCCGGATGGATGATGATGCACAGCGCCGCCAGCTTCATCTCGCGGCCTTCGATCTTCTTGCCCAGGTATTCCGGGGTACGGCCGATCATAAGGCCGCAGATGAACACCGCCAGGATCGCATAGATGACCATGTTCATCAGGCCGACGCCCTTGCCGCCGAACACGACGTTCAGCATCATGTGCAGCAGCGGCACCATGCCGCCCAGCGGGGTCAGGGTATCGTGCATGTTGTTGACGGTACCGGTCGTGAACGAAGTCGTGACCGTGGTGAACAGTGCGGACTGCGCGATGCCGAACCGCACTTCCTTGCCTTCCATGCTGCCCATGGACTGGCTCAGGCCGGCGTCCGCCAGCAGCGGGTTGCCCTGGCTCTCAGCCCAGAAGCACAGGCCCAGGCCGATCACGAACAGGATGCCCATGGCAGCGAACACGCTGCGGCCCTCGCGGCCGTACATCCAGGCGGTCAGGCTGCGGCGCGCAGCCAGCTTGGTGCCGTTGGCTTCGGCGGCGGCCTTCTTGCGGTCGCGCACCATCTTGCCGAAGGCGATCACGCTCGCGCCCGGCAGCAGCATCATGGAGTACATCTCGATCAGGTCCGAGATGATCGTCGGGTTCTCGATGGGCGTAGAGGAGTTCGCGCCCAGGAAGCCGCCGCCGTTCGTGCCCAGGTGCTTGATGATCTCAAGCGATGCCACAGGGCCCATGGCGATGGCCTGTTTGGCGCCTTCGATGGTGTCGACCACCACGTTGGAGCTGAAGTTCTGGGGAACGCCCTGCCACACCAGCAGCATGCCGCCGATGATGGAGAACGGGATCAGCACGCGGGTGGTGATGCGCACCAGGTCCACGTAGAAGTTGCCCACGTTATCCTTCGTCTTGCCCGCCAGGCCGCGGATGAACGCCACGCACGCAGCGTAGCCCGTAGCCGCCGACACGAACATCATGAAGGTGATGACCAGCATCTGGGACAGATACGACAGCCCCGACTCGCCAGAGTAGTGCTGCAGGTTCGTATTCGTCATGAAGCTGATGATCGTATTGAAGGACAGCGACTCCTCCATGGAGCCGATGCCGTTGGGGTTGAAAAAACCGATGCTCTGGATGCGCAGGATGATGTATCCCAACAGGATCATCACGCCGTTCGTGCCCACCAGTGCCAGGGCGTACTGCCGCCAGTTCATGCCGCACTGCGGCCGGATGCCGCTGACTTTGTAGATCGCGCCGTCCACGCGGTCAAACACCGGGTCCACCCACGTATGCTTGCCCGCCGCAATGTGGTACACATAAATGCCCATCGGCACGACCATTACAAGGTACAGCAGCAGAGTCACTATGATCTGCAACATATAGGTTTCCTCCTGCCTGCCTTAAAATTTATCCGGGTGGAGCAGCGCATACACCAGATACCCACCCAATAGTACAACGATAATGCCAAGAATGATCATCTTGTTTCCTCCTTACTCGTTCCGGTCCAGCTCCTTCTGGCACCAGCCGATCAACAGACATACCAGGCCGATACTGCCGGCCAGAACCGCGATCATGATGACGTCCATCATGTCCGACCGCCTCCTCTCTTTTTTGTCCTGCAATATTGTAGCAACATTTTCGTGAAGATGGCCTTAATGTTTATGAAGAAACATTAAGGTCGCATTAAGGCGAAGTTTCTTTTTCTGTGCCGAAAGGCGCCGCTTCCCTGCCGCATCGGCAAAAAAACACACAGGAACAGCACTTTTATTTTGCAAATTCGCCGCCCGGCCTGCCTTTTTGCTGGGAGCCGCACGGCCGCGTTTTTCTGCGCTCTCCTATTTATAATAATAGACAGCGCCACGCCGCGCCTTTGCCCGCTTCTGTACTGTTAGCGGGCACGGCCCTGTTCGCGGTGTGCGGGCTGGCGGCCTGGAAAAACGGGATACTTGAACTTTGCGGCGGCTGCAAAGAGCCAAACGGCGGCGACCCGTACAGGGTGCGCCGCCGTTCGCCGTCTGTGGGCGGAACGGGCTTTGGTAACGAGTTTCTTTACCGATGTTGTGTTCGGCGCACAGGTCCGCTATAATGGTTAAAGAATGTTAACGAAAGGACCTTGCGCGATGGAACAGCCCCACATCGTCATACATGCGGACCGCTGCGTCGGCTGCGGCCTGTGCAGTCAGATCTGCGTCGCCCACAACCTTGTGATCCGCCAAAACAAAGCGGCCGCCGTGCGCGGCTGCATCCTGTGCGGCCAATGCTCCGCCGTATGCCCCCAAAACGCGATCACGCTGGAGGGCTGCGGCAGCGGGCAGATAGAAAAGACCGCCGACGTGCGCCTTGCCCCGCAGGACGTACTGGATGTGATCCGCTTCCGCAGGAGCATTCGCAAATTCAAAACAGACCCGATCCCCCCGGAGGTGCTCCGGCAGGTGTTGGAGGCAGGCCGGCTGACCCACACGGCCAAAAATTTGCAGGACGTTTCCTACGTGGTGCTTGCGGCGGAAAAGGACCGCCTGGAACAGATGGCCGTGAAGCTGTTCCGCACGCTGCTGCCGTTCGCCGGGTTGTTCAGCCCGTTGGCCCGGGGCCGCACGATCGACGACCACTTTTTCTTTTTCAATGCGCCCGCCGTCATCGTCATACTGGCTAAGGACAAAACGAACGGCATTCTGGCCGCACAGAATATGGAATTTGTGGCGGAAGCCTGCGGGCTGGGGGTGCTGTACAGCGGCTTTTTCACGATGGCGGCCAACGCTTCCGGCCGGATCCGAAAGGCACTGGGCATCCCCAAAGGGAAAAAGGTCGCCATGACACTGGTGCTCGGCTACCCGGACGTGAAGTTCCTGCGCTCCACGCCCCACCGGGAACTGGACGTTCGATACCTGTAAGGAGCGTGGACCATGCAGAGCGAATGTGCGCAGGCCCTGGAACAGATCATCGGAGGCTTCCAAAAATGCCGCAGCGCCTTCACCGCGCTGGGGGACGAGACCCGGCAACTGATCCTGCTGGTGCTGCTGGAAAGCGACCTTTCCGGCATACGGGTGGGCGAGATCGCAGAGAAAACGCACCTGACAAGGCCGTCAGTATCGCACCATCTTCAAATCCTGAAAGAAGCCAATATCGTCGCCATGCGCCGCACCGGCACCAAGAACTACTATTATCTAAGCGCCGACGAAACACGTTGGAAAGAACTGTCCGACCTACTCAATCTGGTTTACGAAAATGTAAAACATAGAACCTGAACCATAAAGGAGAAAACACCCTGATCTTATATTTTTCCGGGACGGGCAACAGCGAATACGCTGCCCGTCGCATCGCGCAGGGGCTTGGGGACGAATGCCTGAACCTGTTTGAGAAGATCCGCCGCCGCGACCATTCCCCGCTCCACTCCGACCGGCCGTTCGTGGTCGTTGCGCCCACCTACGCCTGGCGGTTGCCCCGCATCGTGGAACAGTGGGTGCAGGCCACCCCGCTGACGGGGAACAAAGGCGTGTATTTTGTCCTGACCTGCGGCGGCAGCATCGGCAACGCGGGGAAGTATCTGGCCCGCCTGTGCAGCGGCAAAGGCATGGACTACCGCGGCTGCGCGGCCATCCCCATGCCGGAAAACTACATCGCGCTGTTTTCCACCCCCACACCGCAGGAAGCCCGGCCCATTCTGGAACAGGCTGAGCCTGTTATCGAAGAAACCATCCGCCTGATCCGGGCGGGCAGCGCCTTCCCCCAGGGCGCGATCACGCTCAAAGACCGGCTGAACAGCGGCATCGTGAACGATGTGTTCTATCCCCTGTTCGTCCACGCCAAGAAATTCCGCGCCACCGACGCCTGCATTTCCTGCGGGCTGTGCGAACAGGTCTGCCCCCTGGGCAACATCCAGCTTAAAGCCGGGCGGCCCGTATGGGGCGACGCCTGCACCCACTGCATGGCGTGCATCTGCCGCTGCCCGAAAGAAGCGATCGAGTACGGCAAGCACAGCCAGGGCCTGCCCCGCTACACCTGCCAAAAAGAACTGTGATACTGCTTTGCGGACCTTCTGCGGCCGGGCGGCGGTACTCCCCAACACGGGGGTGCCGCCGCCCGGCTGCGTTTATGCCCCAAATTTTGCCGGAAGATCCGGGCAACTACACCTGAATCACAAAATTCTGTGCTATACTGTTGCAAGAAAGGTGGGCGGCACATCATGCAGCAGATCTTGGTCGTGGAAGATGAGCGGGAGATCCAGGAGCTTTTACGGAATTTTTTGCAGGAGGCGGGCTACGGGGTCACAGCCGCCTGCGACGGCATGGAGGCCATCGCGCTGTTTTCTTCGGGGCATTTTGACCTGATCCTGCTGGATGTGCTGCTGCCCAAGCTTGACGGGTTCGCCGTCTGCGAATTCATCCGCAAGCGTTCCCAGGTGCCCATCATCATGCTGACCGCGTTGAACGGCGAAGCGGAACAGATCCGCGGGCTGGATCTGCAGGTGGACGATTATATCACGAAGCCCTTTTCCCTGCCGGTACTGGTGCGCAAGGTCGGCGCGGTCCTGCGCCGTAGTTCCCGCGCGCCGGGGCAGGAACACCAGACGATCGCTTACAAAAACCTGATCCTCGATCTGGACAGTTACACTGCCGCGGTGGACGGGGTATCTTTTGACCTGACGCAGCGGGAATTTGAGGTGCTGCGGGAACTGCTGACGAATCAGGGCCGGGTGCTTACGCGGCAAAACCTGCTGGACCGGCTGTGGAAGTACGATTTTTACGGCGATGAGCGGGTCGTGGACACCCACATCAAAAATCTGCGCAAGAAGCTGGGGATCGACTTTATCCAGACCGTGCGGGGAGTGGGGTATAAAATTGATAAAGAGATATAAGGCAAGCCTGGCGGCCAAAATATTCACCATTACGTTCCTTTTGATCTTCGCATGCTGCGCCGCGACCTACGCGGCGATCGCGTGGCTCGTGCCCCGGACCTACGGCACCACGCTGGACGCCGGTCTGGAGAGCGACGCCACCGCCCTGGTCGAGCAGCTTGCATCCGTGCCGCCGCAGGAGAGCGGCCGCCTTTTTGACGAATTTGCGCTGAACCACAGCGACGTGCTGCTTGCACTGTACGACGCCGCCGGCAACGCGGTCGCGCCGCCCACGCAGGGGGACGCGGGCTTTCCCCGCCCGCCCGCAGCGGGAACGGCCGCCGAAAGCGCCGACCCGGCGGCGTACCGGGCGGCACACCGCTACCTGTTCTCGTTTGCCGGGAACGACGATGTGTACACATTGCAGGTGGCCGGAAGCGCGCGGGAGATCGACCTGCTCCAAGATGCCCTGGGCGGCGTCTTTCTGGTGCTGTTCCTGCCGCTTCTTGCCGCCGCAGTAGCCGCGTCGCTGCTGTATTCCCGCCATGTGACCCAGCCGGTGCTGCGCCTGAGCGAAGCGTCCAAAGAGATGACCCGGCTGGATTTCCGCTGGACGTACAGCGGCAGCCGCACGGACGAACTGGGCGTTCTGGCGCGCAACCTCCACGAGATGTCCCAAAAACTTTCCGCCGCGCTGCAGGACCTGCGGGATGCCAACGCCCGGCTGCGGGCGGACATAGAACGCGAGAAGGCTTTGGAACAGGCGCAGCTCGACTTTTTTTCGGCGGCGTCCCACGAACTCAAAACGCCCCTCACGATCTTGAAGGGCCAGACCGAGGGGATGCTCCTGAACGTGGGGGCCTACCGCGACCACGCCCGATACCTGCCCCGTTCCCTGGCGGTCATCGAACGGATGGAAGGGCTGGTGCAGGAACTCCTGACCGTTTCCCGCATACGCTCGTCACAAGCCGCGCTGCAAAAGGAGGACGTGGATCTTTCGGCCCTGCTGAAACAGGAATACGCCCTGTTTGAAGACCTGATCGTGCAGAAAGACCTGCACTGGAACGAGGACATCGCCCCCGCGCTGCGGGTCAGCGCAGACAAAACGCTGCTGCAAAAGGCGCTGGGCTGCGTCATTTCCAACGCGGTGCTGTATTCCCCGCCGGGCGGTTCGGTCTTTCTGCACGCCGTTTCCGCGGACGGGGCCGCGCATTTCCGGCTGGAAAACACCGGCATACACATCCCGGAGGACGAACTGCCCCGGCTGTTCGACGCCTTCTACCGGGTCGAGCCGTCGCGCAGCCGGCAGACCGGCGGCAGCGGTCTGGGGCTGTACATCGTCAAGGCCATTTTAGAGCAGCACGGCTTCCGCTACCGCATAGAAAACACCGAAAACGGCGTGCTGTTTTCCATCCAGTTCTGACAAAAACCGGGCGGCCCTGCGCAGGGCCGCCCGGTTTTTGCTGCCGTTTTCCGCTTCACACAAAACACATCCTGCCCACAAGAGTACGCCAAACCCGTCTGGTACGATAAAGCCAGAAACAGAAAGGAGTGTTCCCCGATATGAAAAAGCAAACCTTGACCGCCCTTCTCCTCACATCCGCCCTTTGCGCCGCAACCGCTTTGAGCGGATGCACCGCCGCCGCGGCAGGCCCCGCCCCCGCCGGGCAGGCAGCCCCCGGACCGGACACCGCGGCAACTGCGGCCCAGGCCTGGGAGAGCGACGCGGAGCCTTCCCCCGAAGAACAGGCCCAGGCCGAGCAGACCCGCCGGGCCAATACCGCGCAGCAGTATTCCCTCTATGCGCCCTACGGCATGACCTACGACACACAGAAGGACCGCTTTTTCTATGACGGGCAGATCGTGCGCTATTTCAAGGATACGGTCAGCCCCGAAGCGACGAATGGCTTCTTCTATGCCGACGGCACAGTGGACGTGGAGCCGGTCCGGGATGCGGACGGCACGCTGACGGGTCTGAAAGCCGCGCCGCAGGCTGACTTTGATGCCCGCACCGAGCAGCAGGCCGAACTGGAAGCGGAATTACAGCGGGCCGGGGCCACCGCGGAAAGCGGCAGCTTTGAGCAGGGCGACCCCAACTACCGTGAGGACAGCCTGGACGCTTACGCGGACTTTGGCATTTCGTACGACAGCATGACCCGGCACTGGACGTACCGGGGCGAGGAGATCTATATCCTTTACGATGCCGGTCACACTACCTTCTGCGACAAAAGCGCACCCGACGGCGTATGCCTGCGCGTCGCCCGCGGCGCGGACGGCGGCATCGAAAGCCTGACCCCGGCGGAGCGGGCAGAGTTGGAGCCTTTTGTAGAATAACGCCGCCCCAGCCACACGCCCGCACCCCCGCGGCAGACCGATACAACGGCCCAAACGAAGCGCCGCGCCCCCTATCCCCCGCTTCCTGCGCGGTGCGAGAACCGGAACGCCATGAAAAACTCCCCCAAAGCAGACCGAACGGCAGCGTTTGGCCTGCTTTTTTGCTTTCCCCGATCGGCATCCGTTTTTCCAGGGTACAAATTTCCGGTTCCTTGTGGCACAATCAGCAGAAATAAAGAAATTGCTTGAATGAAAATTTCTTATTTTAGAAACAGTAAAATACAATTTATAAGGAAAACGTGGCAGACTCCTGAATCTGCCCCGTTTTCCTTTACCTGTTTTGGGTCTTATAATTTTCGCCCCAGGTCCGCATGGCGTCCAGGATCGGCTGCAGGCTTTTGCCCAGTTCGGTCAGGCTGTACTCCACGCGGGGCGGGACTTCCGCATACACCTTGCGGGCGACGAGCCCCTTTTCTTCCATGTCCCGAAGCTGCGCGGTCAGCACTTTCTGCGACACGCTGCCGATGGACCGTTTCAGTTCCCCGAACCGTTTCGTCCCCGGCATAAGGTCGCGCAGGATGAGCACCTTCCATTTATCGCCAATGAGCATCAGCGTCGTTTCCACCGGGCAGGCGGGCAGTTCTTTTCCCTGCTGCATCGCTTTATTCCCTCCTATAGTTTCTTTTTGGTAACTACAGCACAATAAAGTGCTTACTTTACAATGGATACTAATGGGTTTAGTATAATCCTGCAAGGCGAAAATTGCAATCCCCCTTGCACGACCCATATCAGGAGGTATACACTATGAACGAAGTCGTAAAGTTTTTGCAGGAAAATCCCGTGCAGTATCTGGCTACCGTAGGCCGTGACGGCAAGGCCAAATGCCGCCCCTTTATGTTCGCCGGGGAGATGGACGGCAAACTCTGGTTCTGCACCAACAACCAGAAGGACGTCTACAAGGATATGCAGGCCAACCCCAACATCGAGGTTTCGGTTTCCAGCCCGGCTTACGCGTGGCTCCGTCTGAACGGCGAGGCCGTCTTTGAGAACAACAGGGCCGCCAAGGAAATGTGCATGCAGAACCCCATCGTCAAGGGGCAGTACGGCGAAGCCGCCAACCCCATTTTTGAGGTATTCTATCTGAAAGACGCGCGGGCGGTGATCGCGGACTTTTCCGGCGATCCGCCCAGGGAATACGATCTGTAAGCACTATGCACAAACGGCTCCGCAGGTACTCTGCGGAGTTGTTTCTGTTCCAGGGAGGTTCCGTATGCAGGCAAAAGACTATTTGCTATATATCGTGGAAAAAATCCACTCAACCATATTTGCCACCGTGGACAGCCGGGGGCGGCCCGTCACCTGCGCCATTGACCTGATGGACTGCGACGAAAACAGCCTGTACTTTCTTACCGCCAGGGGCAAGCATTTTTATGACCGGCTTATAGCCAATGAGCACATCGCCTTTACTGCCATGCAGGGCAAAGATACACTTTCCAGCGTGGCGGTATCCGTGCAGGGAAAAGCCAGGGAAATCGGCCCCGACAGGCTGCCTTATCTGTTCCGCAAAAATTCCTATATGGAAAAGATCTACCCCGACGCGCGCTCCCGCAGCGCCCTCACCGTTTTCCAAATTTACGAAGGGACGGGGGAATGGTTTGACCTTTCCAGGCGGCCGATTGAACGCGCCGGCTTTTCTTTCGGCGGTGCGCAGACAACAGCAAGCGGCTACTTTGTGACGGACAAATGCATCGGCTGCAAGCTGTGCTATTCCAGGTGCCCGCAAAAATGTATAGATATTTCCCGGAGGCCTGCTGTTATCCAACAGGAACATTGCCTACATTGCGGGAACTGCTCGGAAATTTGTCCTGCCGAAGCGATCGAACGGAGGTAATACCATGACACAGGAACAACGGGCGGACTTTTTGATCCGCTATCTGCTGGACGAGCGGGGCAACGCTGCGGATGCCCGGCTGCCGGGCACGCTCCCGGAAAAGCGGCGGCTTCTGCGCAGTCTGATGAACGTGCGCCCGCCTGCCCCCATCCGCGAGGATTTTTTGACCGTGCAGGACGCCTACCTTGCCGCGCGGCTTGCCGAACGCGGCGTCACCCATCTGTCGGACCTGACGCCGGTGCAACCCGGTCTGTATCTCTGGCAGGGCGACATCACCACCCTGGCCGCCGACGCCATCGTGAACGCGGCGAACAGCCAACTGCTGGGCTGCTTTATCCCCTGCCACAGCTGCATCGACAACGCGATCCACACCTATGCGGGCGTACAACTGCGTCTGGCGTGCGCCCGCCTTATGGCCGAACAGGGCACGGAGGAACCCACCGACAGCGCCAAGATCACACCGGGCTACAACCTGCCCTGCCGCCGGGTGCTGCATACCGTCGGGCCGATCGTGGGCGAAGCCGTCACCCCAAGCGACCGGGAACTGCTGGCGGGCTGCTACCGTTCCTGCCTGGAGCTGGCGGCGGCCAACGGCCTGCGCAGCGTGGCGTTCTGCTGCATTTCCACCGGCGAGTTCCACTTCCCAAACGAACTGGCCGCCCGCATCGCCATTCAGACGGTCCGGCAGTGGCAGCGGCAGAATCCCGAAAGGATCGAGGTGATCTTCAATGTTTTCAAAGACCGTGACCGGGAGATCTACCACCGCCTGCTGTGCTGACATCGCGCGGCTGCGGCGGGCGCTGGATACAGCGGACGCCATCGTGATCGGCGCGGGCGCCGGGCTTTCGGCTTCCGCCGGGTACACCTACGACGGCGCGCGTTTTCACCGGTATTTTGAAGATTTCATTGCCGAATACGGGTTCCGCGATATGTATTCCGGCGGGTTCTATCCCTTTGAAACGCCGGAAGAACACTGGGCGTACTGGAGCCGGTATATCTACATCAACCGCTATCTGGACGCGCCGAAGCCGGTCTATCAGGACCTTTTGCAGCTCGTACAGGGCAGGGACTATTTTGTGCTGACCACCAACGTGGACCATTGTTTCCAGAAAGCCGGGTTTGACAAACAACGCCTGTTCTACACCCAGGGCGACTACGGCCTGTGGCAGTGTTCCCGCCCCTGCTGCCAAAAGACCTATGACAACGAGGCCGCCGTGAAAAAGATGGTGGCGCAGCAGCGGGAGCGCAAGATTCCCCGCGAACTGGTGCCGCACTGCCCTGTCTGCGGCGCGCCCATGACCATGAACCTGCGCGCGGACGATACCTTTGTGGAGGACGCGGGCTGGCACGCCGCCGCCCGGCGCTACGAAGCGTTTCTGCACTGTCACGCAGGGCAGCGCGTGCTTTTTCTGGAACTGGGCGTCGGCGGCAATACGCCGGGCATCATCAAGTACCCATTCTGGCGAATGACCCGCCAAAACCCGCAGGCCGTCTACGCCTGCATGAATCTGGAACCCTACTGCCCGGAGGAAATTGCGGGCCAGGCGCTTTGCATCGCCGGGGATATCGGTTATAATTTACACGAAGTACGGTTATGCAAAGGATAGAAATGCTATGATCAAACTACTTTTTGTCTGTCACGGCAATATCTGTAGAAATCTCTAAAAACTCCAGTAATATCAAGGTTTTTCTGACCTCAAGGTGGTGCTACTACACCACTTTTACACCACTGAGTCTCGATGTGACAAAAATTATGAAATCGAGGTCATGTTTATGGAAAACAGAATGAAGAAAAATGGTATTGAGTATGTGTTGGCAGGAGAGTATTACATCCCGGATTTGAAACTTCCTGCCGAAGAACGTCCCATCGGAAAATACGGACGGATGCACCGAGAGTATTTGAAAGAACATAACCCTATGCTCTACAACGATTTAATTTTAACCTGTAAGCTCTGGACTTATCTTGCCGATCTGAACGAGCAGGCACAAAGTCGCCTGAAATGTATTATCGAGCAGATGAAGGTCGCTGAGGGCGTGACAGAGGATCTGAAAGCCAGTGACCAGATGGCCTGGGTCAGAGCCATGAACATCATCCATAACCGTGCAGAGGAAATCATCCTCCGGGAGCTGATTTACGGGGAGGATGCGGTATGAGAATCCTGGAAGAATTCTGGTACGGAAATATCGAGCCAACAGAGTACGATACAACCGCCTGCAAGGAGTTGAAAGAATCCCTCCGTTTGATTACAAGAAACGAGGAAAAACTTCTGGCCACCATGACGGAGGAGCAGAAGGAACTCTTCTCCCGATACACGGATGCTGTCCATGAGCATCAGACTATGGCAGAGTGCCTGTTGTTCCAGAACAGCTTTAAGCTGGGAGCCAGGATGATGGTTGAGGTTATGGAATAATAAAGCATAGAACAAGGCCGGATGCTGCTTCGCAAGAAGTGGTATCCGGCTTTTCTTGATTTTTTGGATGTATCACATAATAATTCATAATTTTGCGATTGCAATCACATTTTTATATATTTTTTGGTAAACATCGAGTGTCAAAATCCAGAATAAAAAATTTCACACACAGAAATTATAAAATTGTGCGTGAAATTATTCCCTTTCGAGAGGCTGTTTAACTTTTTGATGATTCTTAATCCACTGGGCAGATTTTTGCATAATTGAAAGAAATCAAATTAACTCATCTAATCACTTGATAATTACATGATAATTAGATATAATTAGAAATGATTAAAATAATAGTGACGGCTAAAGGAGGTAATCTTCTTGATAGAAGGAAAGAATGTGGAGTTCAAGCGTGAATATATGGACGACATTAAGTACGCTGTGATTGCATTTGCAAATACAAATGGTGGGAAGCTTTATATCGGCATCAATGATGACGGAACAATATACGGTGTTGATAATGTAGATGATACTATGCTTCGCCTAACTAATATGATTCGAGATATTGTACGTCCGGACGTGACTATGTTCACTGATTACTCTGTTGAGAAAATGGAACATAAAGATGTTATTGTTTTAACTGTGCAACGTGGCACAGCTCGTCCTTACTATTTGCATTCGAAAGGTATTCGCCCGGAGGGCGTATATGTACGTCAAGGCGCTTCTTCAGTTCCAGCTTCTGAAACAGCCATTTTGAATATGATTCGAGAAACCAGCGGAGATTGCTATGAAGATGCACGTTCCATTAATCAGCAGCTGACATTTGAAAAAGCGAAAGAATATTTTGCAAAGAAAAAGGTGGAGTTTGGCGATGCTCAGAAGCGCACACTGAATATAATCGGTGAAGATGGCACTTACACAAATCTTGGAATGTTGCTGTCTGATCAGTGCACGCATACCATCAAAATGGCCGTCTTTGAGGGAAGTAAGAAAAATGTTTTTAAGGATCGCAAGGAACTGACAGGTTCTTTGCTGGAACAGCTTGAGGAGGCGTACACCTATATCGACCAATTCAATCACACTCGTGCAGAATTTAAAGGATTAGATCGAATTGACAAGCGAGATTATCCTGCCGAAGCACTACGTGAAGCTCTTTTAAATGCACTTGTGCATCGAGACTATTCCGTGAGCGGTTCCACCCTTATTAGTATTTTTGATGGACGCATAGAATTCGTAACCATTGGTGGATTGGTCCGTGGGATTTCTTATGATGATATAATGCTGGGTGTATCTGCTTTGCGTAACAAAAAATTAGCAAATGTTTTTTATCGTCTTAAGTTAATTGAAGCTTATGGCACCGGCATTATGAAAATTAATGAATGCTATGCGGATCAAGCGGTAAAGCCTATTATTGAAGTGAGCAACAATGCATTTAAGATTACCTTGCCTAACTTAAATTATCATCAAGAAATGCACGAAGTAGGAATTAAAAATGAGCGCATGAAAATGGTTCTCTCATTGTTTGGAAAAAAGGATAGCATTGTAAGAAAAGATGTAGATGATCTGCTGGGCGTATCTCAGTCTACATCCAGTATTCTTCTACGTGAAATGTTGGATAACGGATTGATTGTAAAAGTTGGTAGCGGCAGAAATCTCAAATATAGATTAAAGATAAGGTCTTGATTGTGAGGGAAATTAATATGACTCGTTTTGAAACGATAATGGCAGTTTTAAATTTAGTTGCAATTGTAGGAATTCCAATCTTAGCAGTTGTTATAGGTCAATACCTGCAAAACCGTGCAGAAAAACGGAAAGATAAAATGCAAATTTTTCGCACCCTTATGACATCACGAATTTACGGTTGGACTGTAGACAGTGTTCATGCACTCAATCTTATTGATGTGGTTTTTGCAAAAGATACTGCTGTCAGAGGCGCTTGGAAAAACCTTTTAGATGCATATTCATCTTCGGAAGAATCTGAATTAATGAAGCAAAAACGACAAAATTTAAACTATAAGTTGCTGGAAGAAATGGCGAAGAATCTCGGCTATAAAGACAGAATCACTTGGGAAACTATTCAGAATCCCTATGTACCCAAAGGAATGATCGACCAGTGGGAAGCTCAGGCAAGATCTCAACAAGCATACAATGATTTGCTTCATAGTATGACCAGTATCATGCCGAAAAAAGAAAGCAAAGAGGTAACGAAATGAGTACTAATGTTTCTAAGAAAAAACGTGAGGATTTACTAAGTAAAATCGGACAAATAAGAACATTCATTGCCTCTGTGCCACAAGACACGAATACAGGAAATCTTCTTTCTTATTTATCTGAGTTAGAAAAAGATATTAATGGAAAAAAATACGGCCTTGTTTTTGAGCAACACAAAGAACACATTGATGAGGTTCTTGAAAAAAACACGCCGGTATTAAATGAGGATAAAGCACTGTTTATTGACAACGGCGGAACAATGAACTTTTTGATCGAAGGTGATAACTTAGCAGCACTCCAGTTACTGGAGAAAACTCACAAAGGGAAAATAGATCTTATCTATATTGATCCGCCCTATAATACAGGAAATAAAGATTTTATATATGATGATTGTTTTGTTGAAAAGACAGACAGTTTTATTCACTCGAAGTGGCTTTCCTTTATGTCTGAACGGTTGAAGATTGCTAAAAAGTTACTCTCTTTTGAAGGGACTATTGTCATTAGTATTGGGTATCAGGAAATGCATAATCTGATGGTACTTTGCCAGGATATGTTTTTTGATAAGCAGGTTATTTGTGTCACAGTGCAAACATCTGGAGGAAAACCAAACGGTGGATTTAATTTTGTTCAGGAATATTTGATTTTTATAACTAATACAGATTTTTCGCCAAATGCAATGAGCTTTACAGGTGGAGTAGAACGATCACCGTTTGAAGGACTAACCTTAAGTACATTTGATAAAGTAACAAGACCAAATCAAGTTTATCCTATTTTTATTGATAAGAAGACCATGGCAATAGTTGGAGTTGGAAAATCATTAACAGAACGTATTGCTGATGGCTCATATTGTGGAGAAGCCAAGGATTTTTCCTTTGACTACGATGAGGCACCTGAAGGGACAGTTGCCTTGTGGCCTGTAAGTAGCAAAGGTGCAGATTGCGTATGGCGCTTAATATCTTCTCGGTTAATGCACGATTGGAATTGTGGTTACATCAAAGTGGGTAAAAATAAATCAAAAAATAACCCTAATGAATTTAGCGTGCAATATCTCCCGGATGGAATTATAAAGAAAATTCAAGCTGGCGAACTTGAAGTGGTGGGGCATGAAGGGAACTTGCCAACATTGAAATTAGGTAAAAATTTGACCGAAGGTAGCGATATTCCCACAATTTGGATTGAAAAGGCATTTTATACAACAAAAGGATCTACTTATGTTAGAAATATTTTTTCTGACAAACGTTTTCCATATCCAAAATCACTGGAGTTGATAGTGGAAATTCTTAGGGCAACCACGACCCCTAATTCTACGATTTTGGACTTTTTTGCGGGATCTGGAACTACTGGAGAAGCTGCAATGGTCTTAAATACTTGTGATGAAGGCTCTCGCCATTCGATACTTTGCACTAATAATGAGAACAATATTTGCAGAGATGTTACATATGAGCGACTCAAACGTGTTATAGCGAGTGAACAATATGCTGCCAGCTTGAAATATTATCGTGTTGGATATATTCCAATTTCTGACCGCATGTACTATGAATATGCAGATGAACTTCTTGCCCATGTTCGTGAACTTGTGGAGCTTGAAAATGGAATTAACTTCACAGGAAATGCCGAAATTGCCATTATATTGAACGAAGAAGATCTGGAAGAATTTATGGAAAATACGGTTAGTCTCACTCAGTGTCGTAAGCTGTATATGGCCCACGATATTTTGCTTGATGCAGAGCAAGAGCAAAAACTGAGAGAACAAAATATCGCCGTGAATATTATTCCTGACTATTATTACAAAGAACTGGAGGGGTAAACATGGAGATTACTCTTGCAAATTTTCAATTGCAGGCCATTGCAGATTTAATTGAGTCTATGGAGAACCAATGTAAAGAGATCGTTCTGAAAAGCTGCACGGGTAGCGGAAAAACAATTATCTTAGCCCATTTTATGGATGAATATATCAGAGGCAACGCTGCAACGGTCTTTGTTTGGCTCACCCCCGGTAAGGGAAACCTTGAAGAGCAAAGTAAAGATAAGATGGACCGATACATTCACGGCAGCCACACTAAATTATTGCATGATATTATGGCAAGCGGATTTGAAGAAAACGATGTCTGCTTTATCAATTGGGAAAAACTTACTAAGAAAGGCAATACTGCCTTGAGGGACAGTGAACGAACCAATTTTCTTGAGTATATTCAAAACGCATTGGATGCTGGCCTTTCATTCAAAGTCATTGTGGATGAGTCCCATCAAAACGATACCATCAAGGCCGATGATATTATTGAGTTGTTTCATCCAGACAAAATAATCAGATGCTCCGCTACACCTAAAGGATATAAAAACGCAACTGTTATTGACATTCCAGAAGAAGATGTTATTTCCGAAGGCTTGATTAAGAAACTTCTTGTCATCAACGAAAACTTCGAGCAGAATATCAGCGTTGACGATCAGATTTCTTACTTAATCCAAAAAGCAATTGCTAAGCAACAGGAGATTCATGCAGAATTTTTAAGACGTAATGTCAATGTAAACCCTCTGATTGTGGTCCAGATTCCCAATAAGTCTGATGCATTGCTGGATCGAATTGAAGAATACTTTGAATCTCAGGGAATCACTTATGAGAATAGTCAACTGGCAGTTTGGCTTTCTGATAAAAAGCAGAATTTAGAAGGAATTTCCGACCCAGATGCCACACCAATAGCGGTAATTATAAAGCAAGCCGTTGCAACGGGATGGGATTGTCCGAGAGCTCATATCTTAGTCAAACTCCGTGACAACATGAGTGAAACCTTTGAAATTCAGACCATTGGACGTATTCGCCGTATGCCAGAGGCAAAGCATTACGATTGTGATTTGTTGGATTGTTGCTATCTTTTTACGCTGGATGAAAAATTTACGGAAAGCGTCAAGCTGAGTCTTGGTAAAGACGCTTTGGAGGCATACCGGGTATTCCTGAAATCGGAGCACCGTTCCTTTACCTTAATTAGCGAGTACAAAACGAATGTCCCGTTCCCTCGTGATGCCAAACTGGCCCTAAAAGTAATCAGCAAGTTCTTTGAAAAGAAATATCATACCACGAGTGCTATGGATAAAAACAAGACATTGCTTGAAGCCCATGGATATTCGTTTGCTGAAGATATTATTGACTACACCAAATCTGGTGAGGTTTCCATTTTATCTAAAGAGAATATTTCTGGGTTGAATGATGTTGCAATTCATGAACCTTTGAATACTCACAAGCATGGTAAGGCATATCATCATTGCGTAGCAGAAATTGGATTTAAAATAAACCTTGATTACAGCAGTATCAATGCAATTATACGAAAGTTATTTCTGCAGGGCCTGCACTGTGATTGTAAAATCTTAAAAATTGACACTCGTGCACTGTATGCTTTTGTTATCAATAATAAGCATCGTTTGATTGAAGATGTAAGAAGTGCAATGTCCGATGAAGCACTTCAACTTAGTTTGGATATACCGAAAGTCACGGAAAAGCCGATTGGTTTCCCGCAGGAAACACTATTTACATATGATATAACCGGAAAATCTCAGAGTGAAATGACAAAGAACGTATATAAGCGTTACTTGGCTTCTGCAGAAAGACGTTCTCTTCCAGAGAAACTTTTCGAACGCCATTGCCAAAATAGTTCTAAAGTTTCGTGGTTTTATAAAAACGGAGATAAGGGCATCGAATATTTCTCCATTGTGTATGTGGACAACTTCGGAAAGCAAAAGTCTTTTTATCCAGACTATGTTGTTGGATCGACCGATGGTTCAGTTTGGATTATTGAGACAAAGGGTGGCTTTACAAAGTTTGGAGATAGTGAAGACATTGATAAATACACGGCTAAAAAATTTGGCGTATTAAAAAAATATGTAGATCGCTACAATCTTAAAGGTGGAATTGTACGCCAAGATAAGCAAAGTGGGGAGCTTTGTATTTGTAGTGACCAGTATTCTGATGACATTGGAAGCGACTGCTGGTCACTGCTTTCTGACGTGCTTTAAGGAGGATAGAAATGGGCACAGAGACCAAAAGGAAAAATGTTCCTATTTATTTTTACTATTTAACCATTGCAAAGCAAAAAAATGCCGAGGATGGCTCCAAATACAGCATGGAGCAAATCGTTGCATCTTTTTCGGCAATGTTGCAGCATATCCTTTCCAAAAACTTGAGTGATAGAAAACGTAATCTCGCAACTTCAGAGAAAATTGTATGGTTGGATTCCGTTAAAGAACTGACACCGGGGAATTATGACATTATTTTCAAATCTGCTAAATATAATCATGTGCGGAAAGAGATTGATACTGAAACGATGGAGGAACTTGGACTTCGGAAACGGCAGCAGGATGGTGACGAAGAAAAAACTCATCTTTGTATTCGGTTAGCGAAAGGGCAACATCGGTTTTTAGCTGTACATGAAAGCAATCACTATGGCATTTCGATAAAGTGCATTATTGATTATCTTAATGCCAAATTTAAGCAATACAGTGAGGAGTGCGATGATAATTATTTATATACGCTTACACATGAGATAATGCCAGGAGATGATTTTTTAACATCGCTCAAGAAAGCTAAAACTACGTCTTTTATTACGTTGACCGTTAGCAAAGATGATCTGAATGATGACTTTATGAGATTTGCAAATCGAACAGATATCAGTGATGAAGTGCAAATTCTTGTAAAAAAGCCGAGAAAGGCCAAGAAATTTCCGGAAAATTTGATAAAAGCATATTATGAGGATATGCAAAGCAATAACAAAATTAAGAAAATAGCAGTCAAGGGAACAAATGAATCTGGAACATTTGAAGCAGCCACAGACTTGATTAAGATGAAACACTATCTTACAGTGGAAACCGAAGGATTAACTAACGAAGTGTGTAGTTCTGAGTTCTTCCATAAGGCTCAAACTTTTATAGATGAAACGAGGCGGTGATAATGAAGTCAATCGTTTTTGTCCCAGTTAAAGACTATATAAAATCCAGAAAAAAACTGTATGTCAAGTTTGTATTCCCAATAGTGGTTGCAGCAACAGCTCTGGCAATAACTCTTTTCTTTAATTTTGGCGATGGTGAAAAACTCAATGCAGTTTTTTCTGAATTTATTAGCACCCAAATAAATATTATCGCCATTTTAATATCATTCTCTATTGCAATTATTACGATACTGGTTTCAGCAGATAATCGTAATATACAGGAGCTTAAAAACACATTGTCGAATGAGAAACTCTATAATTCGGTAAACGGAAAGCAACTATCATTATTCCAGATTTTATTATCTAATATAGCATATAACATTATTTGTGAAACGGTTTATCTGATTTTCTTGATTGCTGTTGCTCTGACCAAATCAATTTTCCCACTCCAATTATTGAAGTATATTTCGGCAATCTGTATTTTTATCATACTTCATATTCTTCTTGTATTGCTGGAGTCCGTTGCACAAATGTATCTTACTTTTTGGGATAAAAAATAAATCTCATATTTAGAATAAATGGAATTGTGCAGGGTATGAGCGGATCACCAATTATACAATCGTGGCCATAGTCTGCAAAATTGCAGCAGGTAGTTCAAAAGGAAGTAACCTTTCCCTCCTAATGGGGCGTATTCCGTTCGGCTTCTGTTTGGCGTTGACAAAAACTATGCGTTTTCAGAAAAACAATTAAAATTCAATATGGTTGACAGGAAGCATCCAACTTTAACAGTTGGGTGCTCTTCTTTTTACCCCGAAAAATGATAGCCGATTATCATAGATTCAGCTCTTTGTCAAGGGAGTGACACGGTGGGTAATCTGCCGTACAAGGTCATAAAAATCGTGCAAAGACGATGATAAAATAAAATTAATCTACCAGGGAGGCAATAAAAGTGAACGGCAGAATGACTTACAATTTTCTCATGGAGTGAAACAAGCCAAATTCCCTTAGGAACTAAGGGCGCACTTCTATACCGGTTATTCCATTCCGGTATGTGCGTTCTCCGAAGGCCAATGCTCCTGTGTCTGAACACATTACATAGTGCGGAATTACATTCCGGTCAAGAGGCAAGCTCTTGCGGCTGACGCCTATCTCTTATTACATACCTTGCTGCAGCAAGGATGAGTCAAAGATAAGGAGCAAAAAAGAAATGGAAAACAAAGAAAAAACACTGGAACAGCTGGCAGCTGCCCAATTAAAAGTGCAGCAATATGAACACAAGATTCAGTTGTTGCAGAACCGCAAAAAACATCTGGAAAAGAAAGCCGACCGTCAGCGCACACACCATCTTTGCAACATGGGCGGTGCGATCCAAAGCATTTCCAAAGAAGCAGATTCCCTGACAAAAGTGGAGTTCTACGCTCTGATGGAACAGATCTTTGCCCTGACTGCTGTGCAGGAACTGGTGGCAGAAGCCATTCAGAACCATGAGATGGGAGGTGATTGCTGATGGCACTATATCACTTCCATGTTACGCAGATCAAACGCAGTGAGGGGCGAACCGCCGTTGCCAGTGCTGCCTACCGTGCCGGAGAAAAACTTCATAATCTCTGGGACGGTGAAACCCATGATTACACCAAAAAGGGCGGAGTTATCCTGACAGAAATCCTGCTACCGGAACATGCACCGGCAAGACTTTTAGACCGGTACACACTCTGGAACGAGGTGGAACAGGTGGAAAAGAATTGTAACGCCCAGCTTGCCTACAGCTTTGATCTTGCCCTGCAAAATGAATTTTCTTTGGAGGAAAACATTGCTTTGGCAAGAGTATTTATTCAAAAGCACTTCGTTTCTGATGGAATGATCTGTGATTTTGCAGTGCATCAGCCCGACCGGGAAAAAGGCGGCATTCCGAATCCTCACTTTCATGTTCTCGTTCCCATTCGTCCTCTGAATGCAGATGGGACTTGGGGAGCCAAACAGCGCCGAGTGTATCACTTGGACAAGGATGGGAACCGCATCAAAAAGGAAAACGGTCAATGGGCATTTGATGCAGTCCCCACCACAAATTGGGGGAAGTCAGAAGTATTGGAGCAGTGGCGTGCAGCTTGGGCAGATATGGTCAATGCAAAATTTCAGGAAAAAGGGCTTAGCTGTCATATCGACCATCGTTCTTATGTGGATCAGGGGCTGGATTTGATTCCTACCGTGCATGAAGGGCCGCATATCCGAAAAATGGAGAAGAAAGGCATACGCACCGAAAAAGGCGAACTGAACCGCTGGATCAAGGCTACCAATCGCATGGTTCGCAGTATGAGAGCGACCATTGCTGCCTTGAAAGAGTGGATTCAGGAAGCCAAAGAAATGCTGAAAGAACCGCAGGAAATCTATCTGGCACAGCTGCTCAGTGAAGCCCACATCATGCGCAATCAAACGGCTATGACCTACGATCGGGGTAAAACCAAGGCCAAGAAAAATAATCTGAAGCGGTTTATGGATGCCTGTAATTATCTAAATCGGCATGGGGTATTGACACTCAGTGATTTTGAAAAGCACCTTTCCTCTGTTGACAAGAAAGTGGAATCCAGCAAATCTTCCATGAATCAGAAACAGCAGCGATTGAAAGAGCTTCAGCAGCTTCTGGAGGATGCAAAAACCTATGGCGAATTAAAGCCGATAGCAGACGAAATGAAAAAAGAAAAATACCGCTTTGCCAAAGCCAGAGAAAAGTACAAGGTAGAACATGAAGGAGAACTTCGCCGGTTTTATATGACAAAACGGAAATTAAAAGAAAAAGGATTTGATAAAGAACCGTTTCCGCTGAAAGCGTGGCAGAATGAGTTTTCGGAACTGTCGGCGCAACGGGAAGCTGAGTATCAGGAGTACAAGCTCATACAAAAGGAGCTGACGCTTCTGTATCGAATCAAGGGGGATGTGGATCGAGTGTTGCGTGAAACCCATCCCAACTGGATACATTCTCATCAAGTCAAAGAACAGGAAGCTGCTTTGTAATTAGGAGGTGGAATATGAGTTATACACAGGAGCAGATTGACCGAGCCAATCAGGTCAACTTGGAAGAATTTTTACGCTCCCAGGGAGAGCAGTTAATCAAAAGCGGAAGCGAGTGGCGCTGGAAACGGCACGACAGTATGACCGTCAAAGGAAACAAGTGGTTTCGTCACAGCCAGAGCAAAGGCGGCTATCCCGTGGAATTTGTCATGGAGTTCTTCGGCAAGAGCTTCCCCGAAGCGGTGGAACTGCTGATTGGAGAAGCTCCGGTAAATAAGATCAATGCAACATCATCGTCTGAGTTTCGTCTCCCGCCCAGAAGCCGGTATATGGAACGGGCGATGGCATACTTACGACAAAGAAATATTCCAGAAGAACTGGTACAGGAGTTCTGCCGGGAAGGGCTGATTTATGAGGATGCACAGCACCACAACATTGTGTTTGTGGGCAAGGATGCAGCTGGGATTCCCAGATATGCCCACTGCAAAGGAACCAGTGATGGCTTCCGTATGGATGTGCTCGGTTCGGACAAGGCTCACAATTTTGCTTGCCGCAGTGATGGGAAAAGCCTGTTTGTATTTGAAGCACCCATTGATTTAATGTCCTTTATCGCCTTGTATCCGAAGGACTGGAAAACTCGCAATTATCTGTCCCTGGGTGGTGTAGGAGCAAAAGCACTGGATGGCTTTCTCTCTGAGCGCAAGGACATGGAAACCGTTTATATCTGCACCGACTCTGACAAAGCCGGCAATGAAGCGGTCAATCGTCTCTTGGCGTGCATTCCAGAACACATGGCGGTGATTCGGTTGGTTCCCTGTGATAAAGACTGGAACGAGGTTTTGAAGCACAGGGACGATTTGACCCACAGCAAATATATTTCCAAGACCATCGTACTGCGGGAGAAAGCAGAAAAGAAAGCGGTTCCTGTAATCCGCATGAGCGAAGTTCAACAGACGGAGGTGGAATGGCTCTGGTACCCGTACATTCCCTTTGGAAAACTGACCATCATTCAGGGCAACCCTGGTGAGGGCAAAACCTTCTTTGCTATGCAGCTGGCGGCAGCCTGCACCAACCGGAAATATCTGCCCCAGATGGAACCCTTTGAACCCTTCAATATGATTTTCCAGACGGCGGAGGACGGTCTGGGAGATACGGTAAAGCCGAGGCTGCTTTCTGCCGAAGCTGACCTTGAACGGGTGTTGGTGATTGACGATGCCGACAATCCGCTGACGCTGGCTGACGAGCGCATCGAGAAAGCCATCCGGGAAAATAGTGCCCGATTGGTCATCATTGACCCATTGCAGGCGTTTCTCGGAGCCAATGTAGATATGAATCGTGCCAATGAGGTTCGACCTATCTTTCGCAGACTGGCAGAAGTGGCACAGGACACCAACTGCGCCATTGTGATGATTGGGCACCTGAATAAGGCATCCGGCACACAGAGCGCCTATCGTGGTTTGGGCTCCATTGACATCACTGCCGTAGTCAGAAGTCTGCTGTTTATCGGTAAGGTGAAAGCAGATCCCACCACAAGGGTGATTGTCCATGAGAAAAGCTCTCTGGCACCGCCAGGACAGTCTCTGGCCTTTTCTCTGGGGGACGAAAAGGGATTCCGCTGGATTGGTGCTTATGACATCAGCGCAGAAGATCTGCTTGCCGGTGGCGAAGGCAGCAAAACAGAACTGAAACAGGAACAGGCCGCAAAACTGATTGAGGATTTTTTGTCTGATGGCGGAAAAGCATCCATTGCGGAGATCAACAAAGAAGCAGCGGAACGAGGAATTTCTGAACGCACTGTCCGTCTGGCCAGAAATTCCATGGGAGATAAAATCGCAAGCGAGCGTCAGGGTAAGGACTGGTGGATCTGGTTTAAGAAATAACCTGTGAAACGGAAATTTGCGTGAAGTGGCAAAGGTTTGATAGATACCTAAGATTGCCACTTTGCCACTTGGATATAACGATTGGAGGGATTATATGAAAGAAGTTCCTATCTGGGAGAAGGCTAATTTGACCTTGGAAGAAGCGGCAGCATACTCTGGCATCGGCACCGGAAAGCTGCGGGAAATCACCAACGACAAGAACTGTAATTTTGTTTTGTGGGTCGGAAACAAGCGTCTGATCAAAAAGCGGCTGTTCGACAAGTTTATCGAGCAGGTATTTTCCATCTGATATCTGCTGTTTCCCCGTGGAAAAAGACGTTTCGATGTGGTATCATAGAAATGTCACATCGAGGCTCCTTTTGTACGAAAGGAGATCGAAATTGAGCGATAAAAGAAAAGATCATAAAGGGCGAATCCTGAAAACAGGAGAAAGCCAGAGAAAGGATTTGATTTATCAGTACAGATACACCGATGTCCGTGGTAAACGGCAAACTGTTTATGCCCCTACTTTGCAGGAACTGCGTCAGAAAGAACAAGCGATTCAGAAGCAGGTGGATGATGGCCTTGACTATGAGGCAGGACAGATTACGGTAATAGAACTGTTGGAGAAGTACATCAGCCTGAAGAAAGGTGTGCGCTATAATACACAGGTCGGCTACCAGTTTGTTTTAAATCTGGTCAGAAAAGAGGACTTCGGCCGTCGAAAAATCAGCACCGTCAAGGTATCTGATGCCAAACAGTGGTTTGCAAAGCTGCAAAAGGACGGCAGAGGGTACAGCACCATCACCAGTGTGCGAGGTGTGGTAAAGCCTGCGTTTCAAATGGCCTGTGATGAGGATGCCGTCAGAAAGAACCCGTTTATATTCAAACTGACCGATGTTGTGGTGAACGATACGGTGGCAAGAGCGGCGCTCACTGAGGAGCAGCTGGCTGTCTGGATGGATTTCATTCGAGGTGACAAGACCTACTCCAAGTATTACGACGAATTTGTGGTGCTTCTGGAAACGGGCATGAGAGTCAGCGAGTTCTGCGGTCTTACCCGCAAGGATCTGGACTTCAAGAACCGCAGAATCCGTGTGGATCATCAGCTGGTTCGGGAGCGTGGCGGCAAATACTATGTGGAGGAAACCAAGACCAGCAGCGGATGCCGGTTTCTGCCCATGACCGATGCCGTCTATGATGCTCTGAAAAAGATACTGGAACACCGTCCCAAGGTCAAGAGCGAGCCTATGGTGGATGGCTACAGTGGCTTCCTCATGCTGGACAAGAACGGTAATCCCAAGGTGGCGCTGCACATCGAGAACGAGATGCGCTGGGCGATGAAGAAGTATAAGAAGCTGTATCCTGACAGCCCCCTGCCCCACATTACCCCTCATGTGTTCCGGCACACTTTCTGCACCAACTATGCAAACGACGGCATGGACATCAAGAACCTTCAGTATCTGATGGGTCATTCCGATGCGGGTGTTACACTCAATGTTTACACCCATGCAAGCTATGCACACGCTGCACAGCAGATGGCGAAAATTTCTCAGTTTCGCCAGTCCTCTGGCTCCTCCCCCAAAGACGGGGATTTTGCTGCCGGATGAGCAGCAAATATGGTGGCAGTATCTTAAAGATTACTACACCATTTACTACACCATTTACTACACCACTTGGTGGTGTAGTTACATAGATTTATGGAGACTTACGAAAAATTAAAGAAAAACCGAAAGTCCGAAAAACCTCGTAATATCAAGGGTTTTCAGGCTTATGGAGGAATATAGAGACTATGATAAAAGTGCTTTTTATTTGCCACGGCAGTATCTGCCGCAGCCCCATGGCGGAGTTCGTGATGAAAGATCTGGTGCAGAAAGCCGGGCTTGACGGCGGCTTTGTGATCGACTCCGCCGCCACCAGCACCGAGGAGATCGGCAACCCGGTCTACCCGCCCGCGCGGCGCAAGCTGGCCGAACACGGCATCGGCTGTGCGGGCCATGCGGCGCGGCAGATGCAGCGGGCGGATTACAGCCGGTATGACCTGCTGATCGGCATGGATCAGGAGAACCTGTACAATATGCGGCGCATCTGCGGGGGCGACCCGGAGGGCAAGATCCACCTGTTGCTGGACTACACCGCCCGCCCCGGCAGCGTGGCCGACCCCTGGTACACCGGCGATTTTGAACGCACCTGGCAGGACGTGCTGGAAGGCTGCCGGGCGCTGCTGGCACGCCTGACCGCCCAGTGACCCCGCGCATGTTCCCGCCCTGCAAACGCGCCTATTGCGGGAACCGCCCCCGTGTATTACAATAGCCCTATGGAACACAGCACGCAAAGGAGAATCCCCATGGATTTTATCACACAGTGCGGCGCCCCGGCCGGGCGCATCGGGCAGGGCACCTGGGAACTGGGCGTCCGCCCGGACCGTTTTGCCCAGGAATGCGGCGCGCTGCGCGCCGGGGTCGAAGCGGGCATGACGCTGATCGACACTGCCGAGATGTACGGCGAGGGCGCGGCTGAGGAACTGGTCGGCCATGCCCTGCGCGGCCTTGACCGGGAACGCCTGTATCTGGTATCGAAGGTCTACCCCCACAACGCCGGGCGGCAGCACATCTTCCAATGCTGCGAGGATTCGCTGCGGCGGATGCAGACCGACTATCTGGACCTGTATCTGCTGCACTGGCGCGGCGCCGTGCCGCTGGCCGAGACCGTGGAATGTATGGAGGAACTGAAAGCCCGCGGCCGCATCCGCGCCTGGGGCGTTTCCAACCTGAACCGGCACTGGATGGAAGAACTGTTCCGGGTGCCAGGCGGCGACCGCTGCCTGACCGACCAGGTGTTGTACCATCTGGGCAGCCGCGGCGTCGAATACGACCTGCTGCCCTGGCTGCAGCGGCACGGCCTGCCGCTGATGGCCTACTGCCCGCTGGCCCAGGGCGGGACCCTGCGCGGCGAGTTGATGGCCCACCCCGCCGTGCAGGCCGCCGCGCAGGCCCATGGGGCCACCCCCTGCCAGGTGTTGCTGGCGTTCCTGCTGGCAAGGCCGGGCGTGGTGCCCATCCCGCGCAGTTCTTCCGCCGGGCACACACTGGACAACGCCGCCGCGCTGGACCTTTGCCTGACAGCTGAAGAACAAAACGCCCTGGACAAAGCCTTCCCCGCGCCCGGCGGCCCCACGCCGCTGGACGTGGTCTGACGCGCCAAAATCCCCGATTTGCCCGACTTTTGAGCCGTTGCAACCTGCCGTTGCGCAGTTGCAACCGTATTTTGGTGGCGTTGCTGCGCCGAAATGTGCTATGATGCCCCCAAGGAGGAAGCAGACCATGACCTTTGGCGAAAAACTCCAAAAGCTGCGCAAAGAAGCCGGTATGTCGCAGGAGGAACTGGCCGCCCGGCTGGAGGTATCCCGGCAGGCCGTCAGCAAATGGGAGCGCGACGGCGGCTACCCCGAAACGGATAAGATCGTCCGCATGGGCAAGCTATTCCATGTGACGATGGACTATCTGCTCAACGAGGATGCGCCCGACGCCCCCGCCGGACCCGCGCAGGCCGCCGGGTCCCCTGCCCCCGAAGCAGCCCCCGCCCCCGAAGGCCCCGGCTGCCCGGTCAGTCAGGAAACAGCGGAAGGGTTTCTTTTCTACCAGAAGCGGAAGCTGCGGAAAATCGCCCTGGCCATCGGGGGCATGGTAGCCAGCCTGGCCCTTTCTTTCACCTTCAACGACGCGGCGCAACTGCTGTTCATGCTGGTATGGATTGCGGCGGCCGTGCTTCTGCTCTCGGTCCGGCTGGGCGGCGACCCGTACCGCAGGCTGCGGCAGGGACCGCTGCAACTGGATGAAAGCGCCAAAGCCTACCTGGACACCACCTGCACCGAAGTGACAGGCCGCCTGCAAGCCCTGACGCTGACCGGCGCCGCCCTGACGGCGGTGGGGCTGCTGTTCTGCCCCCTGCTGTTCCCGCCCGAAGCGGCCGTAGCGAACAAGCTGGCGCTGGGTGGCGGCATGGTCATGGCGGGGATCGGACTTTTTCTCTGCATTTACGCGGGCGGGCTTCTGCGCGCCTGCCGTCTGCTCCTTCCGAACGAAGAAACCCATCGGAAGCGAAAGTGAGGACACTATGCAAAAGCTGTTTTTTGCCCTGCCTGCCATGCTGGCGCTGCTGCTCTGCGGCTGCCAGTCCCCGGCGGACACGGCCGTGGACGCGCAGGAATTGAAAAAGGCACAGCAGATCGAGGTCATCCCCGCCGGGGAAACCGATGCGATCGAAACCATCACCGACCGGCAGGAGATCGAGGACTTTGTGCAGGTGCTGGACACATCGGGCTGGCTCCCCCAGTCCCTGCCCGACGGCGCCCAGCCCATCGGGTCGTTCCAGTTGGCGCAGGAGGCCACCCGGCATCCGGGCGAGACCGAACATGACGATACCCTGCACGACATCGCCACCCTGACGCTGTACGACGGCGGCTTGCTGGAACTGAACATGGCCGGGATCGGCATGGGCTTTTCCCTACCGGAAGCGGCCGCCGACAGTCTGGCCGCCTACTTTGCCTAAGGTGTATCTGAAAAAATCCCCCGCACTTTTGATTTATGAGATATATTCTAAAGTGCAACACGCATATTCCCAACGCCGCGCCGGGTCGCCGGGCGGCGTTTTCACTTTTTTGCGGCGCGGTTTTTTGCCGGTTCTTTACACTTCCCATTGCACGGCGGGCGCAGGTATGCTATACTTTTTAAGAAGCTGTGTACGGGCATGTGCCCGTTCTGGATCGTAGCAAGAGAAGTGAGGAATGTATGAAGATCGGATTTGATAACGACAAGTATCTGGCGATGCAGTCGGCCCATATTCGGGAGCGCATTGCCCAGTTCGACAACAAGCTCTATCTGGAATTCGGCGGCAAGCTCTTTGACGATTACCACGCTTCCCGCGTGCTGCCCGGCTTCCAGCCGGATTCCAAGCTGCAGATGCTGCTGCAACTGAAGGACCAGGCCGAAGTGGTGGTGGTCATCAGCGCCGAGGATATTTTGAAAAACAAGATGCGCGGCGACTACGGCATCTCCTACGATATGGACGTGCTACGCCTGATCGACGCATTCCAAGGCGTGGGGCTGCTGGTGGGCAGCGTGTGCGTGACGATGTACGCCGACGCGCCGGAGGTCCGTTCTTTCGAGAACCGGCTCCATTCCCGCGGCATCCGCACCTTCCACCATTACAAGATCTCCGGCTACCCCAACGACGTGGCCCACATCGTCAGCGACGACGGCTACGGCAAGAATGAATTTATCGAGACCCGCCGCCCGCTGGTGGTGGTCACCGCGCCGGGCCCCGGCAGCGGCAAGATGGCGGTCTGCCTGTCCCAGTTGTACCATGAACACAAGCGCGGCATCAAGGCCGGTTACGCCAAGTTCGAGACCTTCCCCATCTGGAACCTGCCGCTGAAGCACCCGGTCAACCTGGCGTATGAAGCGGCCACCGCCGACCTGAACGATGTGAACATGATCGACCCGTTCCATCTGGAAGCCTACGAAAAGACCGCCGTCAACTATAACCGCGACATCGAGATCTTCCCCGTGCTGCACGCGATGTTCGAGATGATCGCAGGCAAAAGCCCCTACCAGTCCCCCACCGACATGGGCGTGAACATGGCCGGGAACTGCATCGTGGATGACGAAGTCTGCTGCGAGGCCGCCCGCAAAGAGATCCTGCGCCGCTACTTGAAGTGTCTGTGCGAACTGAAAGCGGGCGCCACCGGCAAAGAGTCCGAGCGGTTCAAGCTGGAACTGCTGCTCAATCAGGCGGGCCTTGCGGTGGGCAGCCGCGCGGTGGAAAAGCAGGCCCACGAGCGTTCGGCCAAAACCGGCGGGCTGCCGGCCGCTGCCATCGAACTGCCCGACGGCACCGTGGTGACCGGCAAGACCGGCCCGCTGCTGGGGGCTGCGTCCTCGGCGCTGCTCAATGCGCTGAAAAAGCTGGCCGGGATCGACCAGGAACTGGAACTGGTATCGGCCCAGGCCATCGAACCCATCCAAACGCTGAAAACCAACTACTTGGGCAGTCGGAACCCGCGCCTGCATACCGACGAGATCCTGATCGCCCTGTCCAGCTCGGCGTCGGAGAACGAACTGGCCGCGGCCGCCCTGCACCAGCTCCCGCAGCTCAAAGGGTGCGACGTACATTCCACGGTGATCCTGTCCAGCGTAGACAGCGACACCCTCAACAAACTGGGTATGTACCTGACCTGCGATCCCGCCTACGAGGAAGAGGACCGCATGTACCACAAGAAATAAATTTTCTGCCTATCCGGCGTTCCGCCGGGCGGGCAAAAACGAACGCGGGCCTTCCCACACCGGGAAGGCCCGCGTTTATTCTGTCGATCGGACCACGGCACGCGCCGCTTTGGCCGGTCCCCCTCACCCCTTGCGGGCCGCGAGGAAGTCCTTGAGTTTGAGCGCCTTTTCGATGCTGCCCTCCACCTTCAGCCGGCCGGTCATGACCGCCGTGACGGGGTCCAGTTTGCGGGCGGCGATCTTCATCAGCGTATCGGCCGAGCAGGTGAAGCAGGCGTCCCGGTCGTGGTACTCATAAGGCTCAATGAAAAGCCGGCCGTCGCGCACTTCCACATAAAACGCGCCCGCGCCGTCCCCCGTGATGTTGAACTGGTAGGCCAGATGCTCCCGGAAACCGCTCACGTCTGCGCTGCCGAACAGCGCCTTGACTTTTTCAAACACTTCCTGATACGTCATACAGGATTCCCCTTTCGTTGTTTTGAATTTACCGCGCGCTGCCCGGTTCAGCCTTCCAGTTCCGCCAGCAGCGCGCCCAAGTCCGCAAAAATATCGTGCGGCAGCATGGCCGTCCGGCTGCGGCGGCGCGCGCAGCGGTCGGCGGCCGCCCCATGCAGCCACACCGCCATGAGGGCGGCGTCCAGTTCGCTGCGGCCCTGCTGCCACCCGGCGGCCAGCAGCCCCGCCAGCAGCCCCGCCAGAATATCGCCGCTGCCGCCGCGGGCCAGCCCGGCGTTGCCCGTGGTATTGCGCCACAGTTCCCCGCCGGGTTCCGCCACCAGCGTTTCGTTCCCTTTGAGCACCGCCACGCAGCCGTATTCTTCGGCCAGGCGGCAGACCGCCGTTTCCCGGTCGGCCTGCACCTCCCCCACGGTGGTGTGCAGCAGGCGGGCGGCCTCGCCGGGGTGCGGGGTCAGCACCGTATGTTCCGGCAGGCCGCCGCGCAGCGTCCCGGCGGCCAGGGCGTTGAGCGCATCGGCGTCCAGCACGGCGGCCGACCAGGGGCGGCGGCGCCCCAGCAGCACGCTGCAGATGGCGCCCGCGCTTTCACCCAGACCGGGACCGGCCAGCAGGACGGTGTTCTTGCCCGCGAACCAGGCGCGCAGGGCCGCGGTGTCCTGCGGGCGGATGCCGCCGTCCGCATCGGTGCGGCAGCCGCAGGCGCAGCATTCCGGCGTGCGGGCCAGCACAAGCTGGATCACCGGCTCGACGCTGGCCAGGTACACCAGCCCCGCGCCGCCCCGCAGCGCCCCTTCCACACAGAGCGAAGCCGCCCCGCGGTAGGCCATGCTGCCCGCCACTGTGAGCACGCTGCCATAGGTGCCCTTGTTGGAATCCGCCCGGCGTTCGGGCAGACGTTCGCGTACAACGCTGCGTGTGATCTCCTGCATCTTGCATCCTCCTTGCCAAGCCTGTTATGATAGGGATAGGACCCTTGGTTTGTTCCATTATAATCCATTCACAGCAAAAACGAAAGGGGAAGTTTGTATGGTACCGGAGCTGGAAGCGATCCTGGCAAAAAGCAAAAACCTTGTATTTTTCGGTGGGGCGGGCGTTTCGACCGAAAGCGGCATCCCGGATTTTCGTTCGGTGGACGGGCTGTACCACCAGAAATTCCGTTACCCGCCGGAGGTCATGCTCTCCCACAGCTTTTATGAGAGCCACACAGCGGAATTTTTCGATTTCTACCGCAGCAAACTGATCGTACATGGGGCCAAGCCCAACGCCGCCCACCTGCGGCTGGCCGAACTGGAGCGCCAGGGCGTCTGCAAGGCCGTCGTGACCCAGAACATCGACGGGCTGCATCAGGCCGCCGGCAGCCGCACGGTCTATGAACTGCACGGCTCCACCCTGCGCAACTACTGCACCCGCTGCGGCAAGTTCTACCCGGTGGAATTTATCGAGCAGGCCGCCGGGCAGGGCGACGGCATCCCCCGCTGCACCGAATGCGGCGGCATCGTCAAGCCGGACGTGGTGCTGTATGAGGAGGGCCTAGACGAACAGACGATGGAGGACGCCGTGCGCGCCATCGCAGCCGCCGACACGTTGATCGTAGGCGGCACCAGTCTGGCCGTCTACCCGGCCGCCGGGCTGCTGCGGTTCTTCCGCGGCGACGAACTGGTGGTCATCAACAAGCAGCCCACCCCGGCCGACCGCAGCGCCACGCTGGTGCTGAACCTGCCCATTGGGCAGGCGCTTGGGGCGCAGACCGCCCCCTGAGGTGGTTCTGGGGGTGAAAATTTAGACAAATGCATGATTTTTTTCAAAAAAACCATTGCCAAACGCCGTCCCCTTTTGCTATGATGGATAGGTACAGGATTTCTGTTTCAAACGCTACAGGGGGGTTATGACAGCATGGCAAACGCATTGACGGATTTTACCAAAAAGCGCGAATTTCTGGTCTGTATGGATTCGGACGGCTGTGTGATGGACACCATGCGCATCAAGCACACGACGGTCATGTGCCCCGAACTGATCCGCGTTTTTTCGCTGGAGGATCAGGCGGACTTCATCTCCGCCGCCTGGGAGGAGATCAACCTCCACACCCTGACCCGCGGGATTTCCCGGTTCGAGAGCGTCATTCTGGTGTTCGACCGGCTGAAAAACCGCGGCATCGAGGTACCGGGCAGCGAGGACATCGCCGCCTGGGTGAACACTTCGAGCGAGTTGTCCTCCGCCAGCTTGCAGCACGAACTGAAAAAGACCGGCAGCCTGGCGCTGCGCAAACTGCTGGAATGGAGCAACGCCTGCAACCGCCGCATCCAGGCGCTGGAACCCACGTTTGAGCCGTTCCCCGGCGTGCAGGAAAGCCTGCGCCAACTGCACACCGTGGCCGATCTGGCCGTGGTCAGCGCCGCCAACGAGAGCGCCATCGCCAGCGAGTGGAAACGCTACGGCCTGGCCCAGCACGCCGACATCATCTTCGGGCAGGAGGTGGGCAGCAAGGCCAACTCCATCGCCACGATGCTGGCCTGCGGGTATGAGAGCCGCAAGGTCATGATGGTGGGCGACGCCATGGGGGACGCCCAGGCTGCCGCCGCCAACCGGGTCGCCTTTGTGCCGATCCTGCCCGGGCGCGAAGCGCAGAGCTGGCAGCGCCTGCAGGAGGAAGCCCTGCCCAAGCTGCTGCACGGCACGTTCAGCCCCGATTACCAGGCCGAGTTGCTGGCCGCGCTGCGCAGCGCGCTGCACGGCTGATCTTCGCCTTTTTTTCCGGCCGCCGCTCTTGTGGCGGCACGAGCATGTCGAGCTTCTCGACATGCTCCAAAAGGGGCAACAGTCGCGCACGGCGGTGCCTGACGCTCCTGTTTAACGGGTTGCGGTGCCCGCATCACGCGGCGCGCCTTGGGGCGGCGCTTGCGTTCTGCGACCACTGCCCCTGCTCCGCCTTGCTGCATCCGCCGCAGGTGGCACGCGGCTCCGCAGCCCTTTGGATTCCCCTTCGACAAAATTTTGCGGCAAATCGCGCAATCGGCCTGTGGCCTCCTACACAATTTGCCGCAAAATTTTCCTGTATGTGTTGCCAGCGTCGGCGCATGTCCGCCACTGGCAACAGATTTCGAATCTTTTTCGACAGTCTGCAGCCGCCGCTCTTGTGGCGGCCCTTTTGTTATGGTATACTGATACTGGATTTTTGTAATCAAGAACGCAGCGGGAAGGGAGCCTTCGGGTATGGATCTTTTACAGCAGGCCCGGTCGGAGATCGACCGCATCGACGCCGAGATGGCGGCGCTGTTTGAACAGCGGATGCAGGCGGTGGCCCATGTGGCGCGCTACAAGGCGCAGACCGGCAAGCCGGTGTTCGACGCCGTGCGCGAGGCCGCCGTGGTGGAAAAAAACACCGCCCGCCTGCAGGACGACGCCCTGCGCCCCTACTACCGCGCCTTTCTGGAGCAGGCCATGGCGGTCTCCCGCGCATACCAGCGGGCGATCCTGGGCCGCGGCACCGCTGCCTACCAGGGCGTGCAGGGCGCCTGGAGCCACATCGCCCTGCGGCGGCTGTTCCCCTTTGCCCGGCCGCTGGCTTTTACCACCTGGGCCGAGGTGTTCGACGCCGTGCAGAACGGCGACGCCGAGTTCGGCGTGCTGCCCTTTGAAAATTCCAGCGCCGGGGATGTTTCCGCCGTGCTGGACCTGCTTTACACCCACCCGGACCTGATCGTGGCCCGCATGTGCGACCTGCCCATCCGGCAGGACCTGCTGGGCATGCCGGGCAGCAGCCTGGCCCAGGTGCGCACGGTCATCAGCCACCCGCAGGCCCTGGCGCAGAGCAACGCCTTTTTGCAGCAGCACGGCCTTGCCACCCGCTCCTGGAGCAATACGGCGGAGGCCGCGCGCGCCGTGGCGGAGCAGAAAGACCCGTCGGTGGCGGCCATCGCCAGCGCCGAGACCGCCGCATTATACGGCCTGTCGATCCTGGCCGAGGGCGTCAACACCGAGGGCGACAACACCACCCGCTTCATCGTGATCCAGCGCGCCGCCGAACCGCCGGTCCCCACCGGCGAAGGCCAGCGGCTGGCGCTGTTGTTCACCGCCCGGCACGAACCCGGCCAACTGGCCGCCGTGCTGGACCAGATCGGGGCGCGGGGCTTCAACATGGAATGTATCAAGAGCCGCCCGCTGCCCCATGTTCCCTTTGAATACTATTTTTATGTCCAGCTCGTCTGCCCCAAAGGCAGCGCCCGCGCCGACTGCGATGCGCTGCTGGACACCCTGCGCGCCGCCTGCAGCACGCTGCGCGTGCTGGGGGCCTTCACGCTGGACACCGCCGAACCATAAGCCAAAACAAAAGGATGTGCAAGCATGAAACTGACTATGCAACTCAAAAGCCGCAGTTATGACATCATCCTGAAAGCGGGCTGCCTGGCCAACCTGCACCAGTTCACCAACGTGCAGAACCGCCGGGTGTTCGTGCTGACGGATTCCGGCGTGCCCGCCCAGTACGCCCGGGCGGTGGCCGGCCAGTGCCCCAACAGCACCATCTACACCATCCCCCAGGGCGAGGGCAGCAAATGCCTGAAAGTCTACGGCCAGGTCCTGCAGGCCATGCTGGACTTCGGCATGGATCGCCGGGACCTGCTGGTGGCCGTGGGCGGCGGCGTGGTGGGCGACCTGGGCGGGTTCTGCGCCGCCAGCTATATGCGCGGCATCGACTTTGTGAACTGCCCCACCACCATGCTGGCGCAGGTGGATTCCTCCATCGGCGGCAAGACCGCCATCGACCTGGGCGCGGCCAAGAACATCGTGGGCGCTTTCTGGCAGCCCAAAGTGGTGCTGGTGGATTTTGATACCCTGGCCACCCTGCCCCGCCGCCACATGGTCAACGGTCTGGCCGAAGCACTGAAAACTGCGCTGATCGGGGACGCCGAACTGTTCGCCCTGTTCGAGAAGGAACGCCCCGAAGAGCACATCGAGCAGATCGTCTACCGCAGCCTGAAATTCAAGAAAAAGATCGTGGAACAGGACGAACGGGAGGGCAGCGTGCGCGCCTGCCTGAACTTCGGGCACACCATCGGCCACGGCATCGAGGCCGTGCGCGGCGTGCGCGGGCGGCGCACCACCGGGCTGTACCACGGGGAATGCGTGGCCCTGGGCATGCTGCCCATGATCGAGGACCCGGCGCTGCTCAAGCGGGTGCGGGCCGTCTACCGCGCCCTGGGCCTGCCCACCCGCGCGGGGGCCAACAAGGCCAAGGTGCTGGAATATATGCAGCACGACAAAAAGACCTGCGGGGACAAGATCACCGTGATCAAATGCCCCGGTCTGGGCTGCTGGCGCGCCGAAACGCTGCCCACCAGCGAACTGCCCCATCTGCTGGGGATCGAGTAAGAACGCCTGCGCGCCGGCGGGTCCCGGCTGCAAGCCGCCCGCGCCGCGCATGTACCGCTTTTTCCGCCGCCTGTTTTTGCGGCGCACGCTTTTTCCATTGTAGGGGGGAGCTTTCGGATGAAAAACACGTTTGGCAACGCGATCAGCCTGACGATCTTCGGCGAGAGCCACGGCCCCGCCGTGGGCGCGGTGCTGGATGGTCTGGCCGCCGGGCTGCCGGTGGACGAGGTCGCCATCGCCGCCGCCATGGACCGCCGCCGCGCCCGGGGGGACGGGCTTTCCACCGCCCGCACCGAGGCCGACGAAGTGGAGTTCCTTTCCGGCGTATATGAGGGCCACACCACCGGCACCGCCGTGACGCTGGTGATCCGCAACCTGAACACCCGCAGCGGTGACTATGCCAAAACCGCCGACCTGCTGCGCCCCGGGCACGCCGACTTTGCCGCCTACGCCAAATACGAAGGCTGGCAGGACGCCCGGGGCGGCGGGCATTTTTCCGGCCGGGTGACTGCCGCGTCCGTGGCCGCCGGGGCGCTGTGTGAAAGCGTGCTGGGCCGCCTGGGCGTGCGGGTGTACACCCACATCGCCGCCTGCGCAGGCGTGGAGGACGCCCCCCTTTCCAGCGCCGCCGGGCTGGTGCTGCCGGAACCGCAGCCCGGCCATTTTGCGCTGCTGGACCCCAACCGGGAGGCCGCCATGCAGCAGGCCATCCGCGCGGCGGGGCAGGACGGCGACAGCGTGGGCGGCATCCTGGAGACCATCGTCACCGGGCTGCCCGCCGGGATCGGCGAACCCTGGTTCGACAGCGTGGAGAGCGAACTCGCCCATCTGATGTTTGCGATCCCCGCCTGCAAGGGGCTGGAGTTCGGCGCCGGGTTCCGCTTTGCCGGGATGCGCGGCAGCGAAGCCAACGACCCCTTCACCATGCGGGAGGGCCGGGTCGTGACGGCCACCAACCGCAACGGCGGCGTCAACGGCGGCATCACCAACGGTATGCCGCTGGTGTTCCGCACGGTCATCAAACCCACGCCCAGCATTTATAAAGAGCAGCACACGGTGGATTATACGGCCCGCCGGGACGCGCCGCTCCAGATCAAGGGGCGGCACGACCCCTGCATCGTGCCGCGGGCTGCCGTCGTGCAGAACACACTGACCGCTTTCGGCCTGCTGGACCTGCTGACGGTGCGCTACGGCACGCTGGCACAGAAGCACGGCCTGCCCCGGAACGATCCCGATTCTTCGCCTGAAAGGATGTGACCCTGTATGGAGCAAACGCTGTATGGTCTGATCGGTGGCAAACTGGGCCACAGCTATTCCAAAATCATCCATGAGCAGTTGGCGGACTATACCTATGAACTGCTGCCGCTGCCCACCGAGGCCGAAGCCCGCGCCTTTATGGAAAAACGCGCGTTCGCCGCCATCAACGTCACGATTCCTTACAAACAGCTCGTTATCCCCTACTGTGACGAGATCGCCCCCAAAGCGCGGGCCATCGGCGCGGTGAACACCATCGTCAACCGGGACGGCCGGCTGTACGGGTATAATACCGATTACGCCGGGTTCGCTTATCTGGCGCAGGCCCACGGCGTAGATTTTGCCGGCAAGACCGTGCTGATCCTGGGCACCGGCGGCACCCACTCCACGGTGGAAGCCGTCTGCCGGGACGGCGGCGCGGCCCAGGTGCTGGCCGCCAGCCGCACCGGCCGCGGCGGCGCGCTGACCTACAGCGAGGCCGCCCACCGGCGGGACGTGCAGATCATCGTCAACACCACGCCCTGCGGCATGTTCCCCAACGTGGGCCAGTGCATGCTGGACCCCACGGCCTTCCCCGCGTTGGAAGCGGTGCTGGACGTGGTGTACAACCCCTTCCGCACCGAACTGGTGCTGCGGGCCGCCGAATGCGGCGTCACCGCGGCGGGCGGGTTTGAAATGCTGGTGGCCCAGGCGGTCTACGCCGCCCAGCACTTTACCGGGCGTTCCCTGGACGCCGGGCGCATCATCCCGGAGACCTGCCGCCGCCTGCAAAGCGAACTTTCCAACGTTTCGCTGATCGGCATGCCGGGCTGCGGCAAATCCAGCATCGGCGCGGCACTGGCCAAACGGCTGGGCAAGACTTTCGTGGACCTGGACGAGGAGATCGAGCGCCGCACCGGCTGCAATATCCCCGACATCTTCGCCCGCGAAGGCGAGGAAGCCTTCCGCCGCTACGAGGCCGAAACGCTGGCCGACGTATGCCTGCACACGGGGCAGGTCATCGCCTGCGGCGGCGGGATCATCAAGACCCCCGCCAACGTCCACGCCCTGCGCCAGAACGGCACCGTACTGTGGGTCCAGCGCGCGCTGGACAAGCTGGCCACCTACGGGCGGCCGCTGTCCCGCGGGGGCACGGCCCTCAAACGGCTGGAAGCCGAGCGCACGCCCCTGTACCGCGCGGCGGCCGACGCCGTGCTGGACAATTCCGGCAGCCTGAACCGCGTGGCACAGGCCGCCGCCCAACTGGTCGCTTCCCAAAATCTGCTGTGACAGGTCCATGGGATCACACAATGTTTTCAGAAAGAGGTTTCCCCTATGATCATTTCTACTAAAAAAGGCACGCCCCAGGTCGAACTGGACCGCATCATCGACAGTTTTGAGAAGCAGGGCCTTTCGGTCACGCTGATCCGCGGCACCGACTACAACGTGTTCGGCCTGGTGGGCGACACCACCAAGATCGCCGAAAAGGACGTGCTGGCGAACCCCTGGGTCGATAACGTCACCCGCGTTTCGGCCCCTTACAAGCGCGCCAACCGCCTGTTCCACCCCGAGGACACCGTGGTGGACGTGTGCGGCGTGAAGATCGGCGGCAAAGCGCCGGTGGCCGTCATCGCCGGTCCCTGCAGCGTGGAGGGCGAGGAACACATGCTGCGCATGGCCCGCCTTGTCAAGGAGGGCGGCGCCACCCTGATGCGCGGCGGCGCCTACAAGCCCCGCACCAGCCCCTACTCCTTCCAGGGCCTGGGCACCGAGGGCATCCTGGACATGGTCAAGGCCAAGGAAGCCACCGGCCTGCCCATCGTCAGCGAACTGATGGACGAAGCCCACATCGACGAATTTGAGCAGTATGTGGACGTGGTGCAGATCGGCGCGCGCAATATGCAGAACTTCCAACTGCTGAAAGCCGTGGGCAAAATGACCAAGCCCGTGCTGCTCAAGCGCGGCCTTGCCAACACCATCGAGGAATGGATCATGTCGGCCGAGTACATCATGGCCGGCGGCAATGAAAACGTCATCCTCTGCGAGCGCGGCATCCGCACCTTTGAGCACGCCACCCGCAACACGCTGGACCTGTCCGCCGTGCCGGTCATCAAGGAAAAGACCCACCTGCCCATCGTGGTCGATCCCAGCCACGCCACCGGCGACTACAAATACATCCAGAGCATGGCGCTGGCCGCCGTGGCCGCAGGCGCCGACGGCCTGGAGATCGAAGTGCACGATAACCCGCAATGTGCCTGGAGCGACGGCGCCCAGTGCCTGAAGCCCGACAAATTTGCCGAGACCATCGCCATGTGCCGCAAGGTCGCCGCCGCCGTCGGGCGGGAGATGTAAGGATGGACGCACGCCTGTATGCCAGCCGGCTGGGCGGCACGGCGGCCGTCCCGCCCAGCAAAAGCGCCGCGCACCGTGCGGTGCTGTGCGCCGCACTGGCCGACGGGGTGAGCCATATTTCCAACATTGCCTACAGCCAGGACATCCGCGCCACGCTGCAGGCGGCCGCCCAGCTTGGGGCCCGCATTGAGGAAGCCCCCGACGCCGTGACCATCACCGGCCGCGGCAACGCCAGCGGTTTTATCACCGTGACGCGCCCGGTCTTTTGCAACGAGAGCGGGTCCACCCTGCGGTTCATGATCCCGCTGTTCAGCCTGACGGCCCAGAAAGTCCGTTTTACCGGCGCGGGACGCCTGTTCGACCGCCCGCAGGCGGTCTACCAGATGCTGTTCAACCGCCAGGGGCTGCGCTTTGAGCAGACCCCCGACGGCATCACGATCTTTGGCCGGCTGCGCCCGGGCGGCTTCACGCTGCCGGGGGATGTGTCCAGCCAGTTCATCAGCGGGCTGCTGTTTGCCGCGCCGCTGATGGAATCCGAAAGCACCATCGAAGTGCTGCCCCCCTACGAGAGCCGCTCCTATGTGGACCTGACGCTGGCCGCCCTGCAGCAGTTCGGCATCAAGGTCACGGCCCGCGCGCGCAAGAACGGCAGCGTGCTGTACCGTGTCGCCGCGCCCCAGCGTTATACCGCCAGCGACCTTGCCATCGAGGGCGACTACAGCCAGGCCGCCTTCCTGGCGGTGCTGGGCTGCGTGGCGGGCGGCATCACGGTCACAGGGCTGAACCCCGACAGCCGCCAGGGCGACAAGGTCATTCTGGACATTTTGCAGCGCTGCGGCGGCAAGATCAAGCCCACACCCGACGGCTATACGTTTGCCCGCAGCCTGCTGCGCGCCACCGAGATCGACCTGGCCGACTGCCCCGACCTGGGGCCGGTTCTGTTCACGCTGGGCTGTTTTTGCAGCGGCGAGACCGTCATACACAACGCGGGGCGGCTGCGGCTGAAAGAATCCGACCGCATCGCCGCCATGCAGACCGAGCTGCAAAAGCTGGGCGCGCACATCCAGGTGGACGGCGACGACGTGCGCATCACCGGCACCGCCCTGCACGCGCCCGAAGCGCCGCTGTCCGGCCACAACGACCACCGGGTCGTCATGGCGCTGGCGACAGCCGCCTGCGCGGCGGGCGTGCCCGCCCTGATCCTGGGGGCCGACGCCGTGAACAAAAGCTGGCCCGCTTTCTGGGACGTGCTGCGCGGCCTGGGCGCCAAAATGGAATGGGAGTAAAGGGGGCTGCACGCCATGTTGGATAAAAGCAAAACGTACCTGATCGTGGGGCTGGGGCTGCTGGGCGGCAAGTACGCCCAGGTATTGAGCCAGAAGGGCTACCGTGTGACCGGCATCGCCCACCGGCCGGGCACGCTGGACTACGCCCTGCGCCACGGCTATATCCAGACCGGCAAGACCGAAGATTTTGCCGACCTGGTCGCGGAGGCCGACTGTGTGATCTTTGGGCTGTACCCCGCAGTGCTGCTGGACTGGGTGCGCCAGTACGGCGCATTGCTGCGCCCCGGCACGCTGGTGACCGATGTTTCGGGCGTCAAGCGCGGCGTGGTGGAGCCGGTGCAGGACCTTCTGCCCGAAGGGGTGGAGTTCATCGCCAGCCACCCGATGGCAGGGCGGGAGACCAGTGGCATCACCCACAGCGCCGAAGTGGACTTTGCCTTGGCGAACTTCATCATCACCCCCACCCCGCGCAACACCCCCGCCGGGATCGCCTGGTGCCGGGAGCTGGCCGAAACGCTGGGGTTCCGCCGCATCAGCGAACTGAGTCCCGCCGCCCACGACCACATGATCGGCTATGTGAGCCAGCTCTGCCACGCCATCGCCGTCAGCCTGATGTGCGCTTCCGACAATTCGGAACTGGCGCGCTATACCGGCGATTCCTTCCGGGACCTGACCCGCATCGCGCGTATCAACGACAAAATGTGGGCCGAGTTGTTCCTCTGGAACAAGGACAACCTGATCTCGGAGATCGACATGTTCACCGACGCGCTTTCCGGCCTGCGGCAAAAGCTGGTAGACGACGACCGGGAAGGGCTGGAGGAAATGTTCCGCCTGTCCACCCGCCGCCGCGAAGCCTTTGACGAGCGTTGATCCTTATAAAAAAGCACACCCCCGGACGCCCTGCGGCGTCCGGGGGTGGTTTCTGTTTGGCCAGCTTTTGCTCAGTCCTCGCTTCTTCTTGTGTAGATCAGGTCGGTCATGCCGTCATATGCCCGTGTTTGCAGCAATTTCAGCTTGATCTCATGGCCGGCGTTTCCAAACAGCCGAATCCCCGCGCCCAGAATCGTCGGGATCACGGTGATAAAATAGCGGTCGATCTGATCTTCCCTCACCAACTGCTGGATCAGATCGGCGCCGCCGCAGATCCAGATCGCCTTCCCGCTTTCCTGCCGGAGTTTCTGCACGAGTTCGACCGGGCTTTCCTCCACGAACCGTATTTTGTCTGAGGAGGTCTGCTTTCTGTGTGTGACAACGTAGGTCGTAAAGTCGTCATAGACCCATTCATCCGGCGAGAGTTCGGTGACGATCTGGTGGTAGGTGTTCCATCCCATGACGACCGTGTCGATCCCTTTTACAAATTCAGCATAGACATCCGGGGCGTCCTCCTCGCCTTGCCCGGCCAGCCAACCCACACCGCCGTTGCTGTCGGCGATATATCCGTCCAGGCTCATGGCGATGAACAGTTCTACATTTCTCATATATGCCCTTCCCAAGATTTGAATGGATTCTTCCCCGCTTACAGAAGCGGGCAACATGCGCGCGGCACAAACGGTTCGTGCACCTTACCGCGCCAAAAAATCACATATGCAGGCGCTTTTCCAGTTCACTGCGCAGCGCGCGCCCCTGGAAGATCAGCAGCCCCAGGAAGGTGATGACGCTGATGATGAGGCAGATCACCCACGGGATGCTGTGGGTGTCCACCTGCCCCGCCCCAATGCGGGAAGCCAGCAGCAGGTACGGCAGCACGCCCACGCCGATGTTGAGCAGCAGATATACCAGCGCATTGCGGGTGAAGCGGCTGTGCCAGAAGGCAAAGATAAAATTGCACACCAGCGTGACGCTGCACAGAATGGGGATCACCAGATCGACGCTGTAGCCGGTGTAGCCGTTGAACCAGTCGGTGAATACCAGCAGGCCCGACACCAGCAGCAACAGCAGAAAGAACTGCCGCGGGCCGTTGTAGCGGCGGCGCAGCACGGCGCGCAGCACCAGCAGGATTGCCAGCACCCACACCAGAAGCAGCAGGCTGAAGTGGCGGTGGGGCGTTTCGATCAGCAAAAAGTCCACCGCCCCCGCCACCACGGTGCCTGCCAAAAGCAGGAAGGCCACGACCTTGAACAGCATGGCAAAACGGTGGACCGGGGCGGTCAGGTGGGGCCACCAGGGTTCTTCCGCCGGGCCGGTCAGGCGGTTCTGGCACAGCGGGCAGTATTCGGCGTCGCCGCCGATCTGGATATGACAATGCGGGCAGGTCCTCATTTTTCCACCTCCGTCGCATACAGCGTCACGTACAACCCGTCCGCGGCGAAACCACGGTACAGCCTGCGCAGGACGTTAGTGCTGCGCAGGGACGACGCGGTGCCCAGCACCAGGTCGTTCCCATAGGAACACACACAGGTGAACAGGCCGTCGCAGCTTGAAAAAGCCGAAAACTGCCGGATATAGGGCCGCAGGGCTTCGTCCACATCCACCCGGCCCATGTTGGACAGCACCGCCGTGACGTGCCGTTCCTCCAGCTTGGTGAAGAAGCGCACGGCCGCGTTCTTGATGAACAGCGGCACCGGCCGGATGCCGGGCATATGTTCCAGCTTTTCGTATTCGTCCATCTGGGCCTTCACCCGGTCGGGGTGCAGCACCTCTTTCAGTTTGGCATCAAATACCGGGGCCACCGTTTCCAGCGTGTCGGCGTCGGTCAGCGTATGGATCACATAGACCGAGTTGAAAAAGTTGCGCGCCGTCGCGCTGGGGTAATAATGGCGCAGGTTCACCGGCAGGCTGATGGAGATGGGCCGCCGCCGTTCCAGCGCGGGCATCTCGGCATAGACGGCCAGCATCAGGGACGCCCCCAGGTAGCTGGTCAGCGAAACGCCCAGCCCCCGCGCGCGGTCCAGCAGTTGGCGCAGGTCCAGGTGGCCCTCAAAATACTGCAACTGGTCATAGGGCAGCCGCGCGCCGTGCAGGTGGTAGGCTTTGGGCAGGCGGGCGGGGCGGGCGCGGCGCGCACCGCCGTAAAAGTTGCGGAAACTGTCCTGTTCCAGGTCGGCTTCCGACGCGCTGTTGGGCGTGGGCACCTGATCCAGCTTGCCGGGTTCGCGCAGGGCCAGATAGTTGCGCACGATGGATTTGAGGAACAGGAACCCGCCGTTGCCGTCGGTCATGGCGTGGAACATTTCCAGGTTGATGCGCGCGCCGAAGTAACTCACCCGGTACGGCAGTTGGTCGCGCCGTTCCGGCACATACAGGGGCGCGCAGGGCGTCTTGTGTTCCTGCGTGGCGGTGGGGACCTGATCCGTCGATTCAAAATAATGCCAGAACAGCCCCCGGTGCAGCGTGACCTGGAACTGGGGCCATTCGCGGGCGGTGCGCCGCAGTGCTTCGTTCAGGATGTCCGGCTCGATCTCCCGGTCCAGCGTGCAGGAGATACGGAACACCCGCGGGTCACGGCGGGTCGTGGTCGCCAGAAAGACCTTGGCGACGTTGTCAACTTTATACCATGCTTGGGCCATAGAACTCCCCTTTTTCTTGCCCGGCGGGGCGGCGGCTCAGATCAGCCGCTGCACGAACCGCCCGGCGGACTCCATCGCCGTTTCGGCACGGTGGATGGGCATTTGCTGGAACACATGCCAGCATTCCTCATATACCTCCAGCTTGGCGTAGCCTTCCGCTTTGCGCAGGGCTTCGGCCAGGCGTTCGCTGTCAGAGAACAGGATCTCGTTGGTGCCCACCTGGATCAGCGCCGGCGGCAGGCCGCGCAGGTCCGCAAACAGCGGGCTGTAGCACGGGTCGGCCCAGTCGGCGTCCGGTCCGGCATAGGCCGCGCGGACCGCCTCCACATATTCCTGGGTCAGCATGGGGTCCAGGTCCCGGCGGGTGCGGTAGCTTTTGCCGCTGGCCGTCATATCGGTCCAGGGGCTGAATAGCAGCAGCCCCCGCGGCTGGGCGCGCCCCTGGGCTTTGAGTTTCAGGCAGAGTTCCAACGCCAGGTTGCCCCCGGCGGAATCCCCGGCCACGATCACGTCGCGGGCGCCGTAGCCCATATACATCATGTAATCCCACATGGCCAGCGCATCCTCCAGCGCCGCCGGGTAGGGATTTTCCGGCGCGAGGCGGTATTCGAACGAGAGCACGTCGAACCCGGTGCACAGCGCCAGCTTGCTGGCCAGAATGCGGGCGTAGCCCAGTTGGCCGCAGGTATAGCCGCCGCCGTGGCAGTACAGCACCGCATGGCGGCGGTCATGGCCGTGTTCCAGGCTGACCCATTCCGCCGGGATGGTGCCGACGGTCAGCCCGTCGTTGCGGATGCCCAGGCTGGGCGTTACCAGCCGCCCGAACAGTTCCTGGCCGGCGCGCTGCCGTTCCAGGTCCTCCGGCGAAGTGGACGTATGGTCGGTGACGCTGTGCACAGCCTTGATGGCGCGCATCATGGGGCCCAGTTCGTCGGCGTTCTGGCCGCGCTGGGGAATCAGATTTTTGATGACGGTCTCCAGCCGTTGGGTCAGGTCTTTCGTCTTGCGTTTGGGCATAGTACCCCCTCCTGTCGTTTATCCCGGCAGCCGGGCCAGCAGGCGCACGCGCAGCGTGGCCAGCAGCGGCGGATGGGCCGCGGGCAGGCCGCACAGGCGGTGTACCCGGGCGGGCGGCGGGAAAGCGCCCTTCCGGCTGTAGCTGCGGTAGAGCAGTTTGAGCTGGCGTTCTTTGGCTGCGCCGGGCAGGTGCAGGATGCATACCGGGTCCAGCACATAGTTGGTGGACACGAAATAGAACCGCCCACCCAGCCAGTAGCGGAAAATGTACGCGTTGGCCGCCCGCACGGGCTGCCCGGCCAGCAGGCTGCGGTAGGCCGCGCCGCACCAGACGGCTTCGTCCCCTTCCCGCGGGGTGACGCCCGCCTGCTGCATCTCGTCAAAATAGCGGCGGCACCGTTCCATCAGGTCTTGCAGGCGGGCCTTGCTGCCCGCCACCAGTTCGCCGCCGAAGTGGGTCAGCACATGGGGCGCGCCCGCCGGGCTGACGGTATCATAAATGCGGGAGATCGCCTGCGCCATGCCCTGGCTTGCCGCGTGGGGCACCTGGTACAGCAGCACCGCCTCGTCCGCCTCCCGCCAGAGGTCGTCCAGCGGGTATTGGGTATAGGTATCCAGGTCGATCATGGCCGCCCGGTCAAACGTGCGGTTGGCCAGCACCCACTCCATAGCGCACAGCTTATAGTACGCCAGCGCCCAGTTGGCCTGGGCCGGTACGCGGTAGGCGGCAAAGGGGCAGTCCCAGATCTCCACCCCGGCCGCCTGCAGCTGCCCCAAAAAGGGCGCGGGCGGCGGCGCGTTCGTTACCAGCGCCACCGTGCAGCCGGGGTTCTGGACTTTGGCGCTGCAAAGCGCCACCACGGTGCAGCGGTCGTAGGCGGCCCGCCCCAGGTTGGCGCCGTCCCCTTCCCGGTAACCGTCCAGCGCGGCAAACGCGCCGAAGATCAGGTTTTCCATCGGGAACCTCCTGTCCTGAAATATAGGGTCATTGCCCCTATTATAGCCCCTTTGGCGCGGGTTGTCCATGGCCTTGCGGGGCCGCCGCCCGGCACGCTGGCGAACCGGCGCGAAAAAAGGCGAAAATCTTTGCCCGGGCCGCTTGCCGAACGGGCCGCGACGCTTTATAATGGAAACAAATGTAAAATTTTTATGAAAGTCGCGGGGCACCTGTATGGCATTTTCGTCGGTACAATTTATCTTTGTTTTTCTGCCGCTGGCACTAGGCGTTTACCATGTATTGCCCCGGCGAACGCGCAACGTCGTACTGTGCGCGTTCAGCTTCCTGTTCTTTGCCTGGGCCGGGCTGCGCGGCGCGCTGCTGCTGGCCGGGCTGGCCGCCCTGAACTGGGCGGGCGGCCTTGTGCTGGGGCGCACGGCGCACAAAAAACGCTGGCTGGTCCTGCTGGTCGCGGCCGACCTGGCGGTGCTTGCGCTTTTCAAATACGCGGGCTTTGCTGCCGAGAGCGTCAACGCCCTGTTCCCCGGCCTGCTGCCGGTACTGCGTCCCGCCCTGCCGCTGGGCATCAGCTTTTACCTGTTCACCTCCATCGGCTACTGTGCCGACGTGGCGGCCGGGCGCGTGCAGCCGGCGCGCAACCCGCTGCGGTTTTTCCTGTTTCTGGCCTTCTTCGGGCACGGTCCCTCCGGCCCTATCGTGCGGTACGGGCAGCAGTTGCCGCAGCTGGACCCCTGCGCGGAAGCCCGCCGCGTCACGCTGGACCGCTTCTGCTACGGCATCAAGCGGCTGGTCTTTGGCCTGGCGAAAAAAGCCATCATCGCGGACCAGCTTGCGCTGATCTACCAGCGGGTGACCTCGGTGCCCGCCTCGACGCTGCCCGCGCCCATTCTGCTGCTGGGGTACGCGGCCTTCATGCTGCAACTGTACTTTGACTTTTCCGGCTACAGCGACATGGCCATCGGCATCGGGGCGTTCTTCGGGCTGGAACTGCCCGAAAACTTCAACTATCCCTATCTCGCCCGCAGCGTGGGCGAATACTGGCGCCGGTGGCACATCTCCCTGTCCAGTTGGTTCCGGGATTACGTCTACATCCCGCTGGGCGGCAGCCGCCGGGGCACCGCGCGCACCTGCCGCAACCTGCTCATCGTCTTTGTGCTCACCGGCCTGTGGCACGGCGCGGCCTGGCAGTATGTGGTCTTTGGCCTGGCGCACGGACTGATCCTGTGCGCCGAACGGCTGGGCCTGCGCAGCCTGCTGGAAAAACTGCCCACCCTTTTCCAGCATTTATACGCGCTCGTGATGATCTACCTGACGCTGATCATGTTCGGCGCGCCGGGCGTGAAAGAAGGCTTTGCCGCGCTGGCGGGGATCTTCCGCTGGCAGAAGGGCGACCCCGGCTACACGCTGACCGCCTTTGCCGACGGCAAACTGCTGCTGATCCTGCTGCTGGGCGCGCTGCTCTGCGGCCCGGTGCAGGCGGCTCTGCCGCGCCTGCGTGAAGCCCTGTGGAGCAAGAAAGCCCCCGGCATCGCCATGATGTTCTGGCTGCTGGTGCTGCTGTTCCTGGGGCTTATGCGCATCACCGCCGGCACCTACAGCGCCTTCATCTACTTCCAGTTCTGACAAGGAGGATACGCCCGTGAAAAAAGCCATCCAGACGGCGTTTGCCGTGATCTTCTGCGCGGTGCTGGGGCTTTCCTTCGCCGTGTTCAACATTTTTTCCAAGCAGCTTTCGATGGACAGCCACGAAAACCGCCTGATGACCGGCCTGCCCCAGGTGCTGCAAAGCCCGTTGGCCGAACTGCCCCGGAACCTGGACAACTTCTTTGTGGACAATTCCCCTTTCCGCTACCAGTTCGTACTGCTGGACGCCGGGCTGGACTACAAACTGTTCGGCACCAGCCAGAGCGATCAGGTCCTGCCCGGCAAAGACGGCTGGCTGTTCTACAAGGACGGCCCCACCGCCGCCCAGCCCATGGCCAACTATCAGGGCCTGGACTGCATCAACGACAGCAACGCCACTTTGGCGAACGCCAGCGCCGCCCTGCAGATCCTGCACGATGACCTGGCCGAAAACGGCTGCCAGCTCATTCTGGACCTGACCCCCAGCAAGGACTGCATCTACCGCGAATATATGCCCGATGGCTACCCCATCGTGAACAAGCAGAACCGCACCGACCGGATGGTGGAATACCTGCGCCTGCACACGACGGTGCCGGTGGTCTGGCAGTACGGAACGCTGCGCAGCCAGGCCCGTTTGTACCCGGAACGGCTGCTTTACTACAAGACCGACACCCACTGGAACAATCTGGGCGCGCTGGTGGGGCTGGACGGCATCTTCCAGGCGCTGGATATGCCCACCCTGCCGCCCGAACAGTACCCGATAGCCGCCGATGGCGTGACCACCGGCGACATGGCCAACGTAGCCGCCCTGTATGCCGTTCTGCCGCCGGAAACCTACTACACGGTCCCCGGTTATGAAACGCTGTTCGAGAAGGACGACCGGGTGGTCCGGGTGATCGGGGATTCCTTCAGCGAAGCCTACATGCCCTACCTGGAAGCCCGCTTTTCCGGCTGCTGGCGGGAACACATCGACACCTTCAACCCCGATATCGTCAACGACCCGTCCTGTGACATCCTGATCCTGGAATTCAACGAGCGCAGCCTGGACACAATGCTGCGCATCCTCGAAAATTTCTCCCCGTCCTGAACGTCCGCCGCCTGCCCCCTGCCGCACACTGCGGGGGCAGGCGGTCTGTATTTGACTTTGAGCGCGGTATATGGTAGAATTTTTTCTACAAGTAATACTGATTTGCCAGAAAGGAGCGCCCCCTCATGAAAATGACATCCCCGGACGGTAAGTTCCTTACCACCGTGAAGATCGGCCCCAAGGGGCAGATCATCGTGCCCAAAGAAGTGCGGGATATGTTCCACGTCCAGCCCGGCGATATGCTTTTGATGCTGGCAGACGCGGACCGGGGCGTTGTTCTCCAGACCTTTGACAACGCCGACGAAATGTTCAAACGGCTGTTCCCCGCCAAAGAATGAATCCTGCGCAGAAAGCCGCGTTCCGTTAGGAACGCGGTTGAGCATGTCGAGAAACTCGACATGCTCCAAAAAGGGCAACAGTCGCGCACTGGCACCGCAGTGCCGTGTCGTAGGCCAACCGCCGCGCAAGCGGCGGCACTTAGGCCGGAGACCGGCGGTGCCTGACGCTCCTGTTTAACGGGTTGCGGTTCCCGCATCACGCGGCGCGCCTTGGGGCGGCGCTTGCGTTCTGCGACCGCTGCCCCTGCTCCGCCTTGCTGCATCCGCCGCAGGCGGCGCGCGGCTCCGCAGCCCTTTGGATTCCCCCCTTCGACAAAATTTTGCGGCAAATCGCGCAATCGGCCTGTGGCCTCCTACACAATTTGCCGCAAAATTTCCCTGTATGTGTTGCCAGCATCGGCACAGGTCCGCCGCTGGCAACAGATTTTGAATCTTTTTCGACAGTCTGAGCCGCGTTCCCCACGGGATGCGGCTTTCTCTTTTTTCTTAAAGTAAAACTTGTAATACATGTATTGACTTGTTCTACATGGTGCGTTATAATGCGCACATAGGTATTACTTGTTTTACTTGTAATACCTCGTTCAAGAATTTTGCCGCCCGCCGGGGCGGCCATTCCAAAGGAGGCGCCTATGCGTTTACTGGAAGTGGAGGGCCTGACCAAGCAGTACCCCTCTTTTACACTGGACCATGTTTCTTTCGCGCTGGAACAGGGGCGGATCATGGGGCTGATCGGCAAAAACGGCGCGGGCAAAAGCACGACCCTGAAATCCATGCTCAACATGGTCTGCCCGGACAGCGGGACGATCCGCATGTTCGGCCGGGATTTCCGGCACGACGAGGAAGCGTGCAAGCAAAATATCGGCGTGGTCCTGGGCGGCATCCAGTTCTATCTGGATAAAAAGCTGCAAACGATCACCCATGTGACGAAGCGGTTTTACCGGGAATGGGACGATGCCGCCTACCGGAAGTACCTGTCCCTGTTTGAGCTGGACGAGCGAAAGACCGTCCGCCAGCTTTCCGAAGGCATGAAGGTGAAATACTTGATCGCTCTTGCACTTTCGCACAACGCCAAACTGCTTATTTTCGATGAACCGACCAGCGGCCTTGACCCCGTAGCCCGTGAGGACCTGTTGGAACTGTTCCAACAGTTGGTAAAGGGCGGGGAACGGAGCATTTTGTTTTCCACGCATATCACCTCGGATCTGGACAAATGCGCCGATGCCATCACCTACATCAAAAACGGCAAAGTCCTTGCCAGCGCCGAAAAGGCCGCCTTCCTGCGCTCCTTCCAATCCCTGAAGCAACCCGGCGAAGGCGACCTGACGCTGGAGGACATCATGGTGCGCAATGAAAGGAGGACCTACGATGTTTGACCTGCTGTATAAAGAATGGCGGCTGGCCGTACACCCGGTCGTGTATATATTCGTGCTGATCGGCGCGCTGGTGCTGGTGCCCGCCTACCCCTACGGCATGATCTTTTTCTTTGGCTGTCTGGCGCTGTATTTCACCTCGCTGTACGCCCGGGAAAGCTGCGACATTTTCTACACCACCTCGCTGCCCATCTCCAAGCGCCATGTAGTCAAGGGCAAGTGCCTGCTGTTCGTCAGCATACAACTGCTGCAGCTTGTGATCTGCCTGCCGTTCGCGCTGCTGCGCCCGCTGCTTCTGCCCCAGGGCAACCCGGTGGGGATCGAAGCCAACGCGGCCTTCTTCGGCTTCGGCCTGATTGCCTACGCCCTGTTCAACTTCACGTTCCTGACCCTGCTGTTCAAGTCCGTCTATCAGGTGGGCAAAGCCTTCCTGATCGCCATTCTTCCGGCGGGCGCGGTCATCTTCACGATGGAATGTCTGGTCCATCTGCCGTCTTTCGCCTGGCTGGACGGCATCCAGCCGGGCGATCTGGTCCGCCAGCTTCCCCTGCTTGCGGCCGGTATCCTCGTTTATATCGCGGGGAACCTTCTGGCCTACCGCACCGCGTCCCGCGCGTTTGCACACGCCGACCTGTGACCCGCCGCCATACCGCAAAAATCCCCCGGCCCGCTGTTCTTTCGGGGAACAGCAGGCCGGGGGCCTTCGTCTTTTTGGTTGCGTCTGCTTTACTCCCTGGCGCTGCGCCGGGCAATGCCCAGGTCCGCCAGAATGTCAGTGCGGGAATCCAGCGCCATCGCCGCGATGCGGCGGATGCGCTCCGGGGTCATGTAGGGCGTCAGCCCGCTGATGGAGAAGGCGCTTTCGGCCCGGCCGTCCGCGCCGGGGATCGCCACCGCCACACAGCGCACGCCCAGTTCGTTTTCCTCATCGTCGATGGCATAGCCGTTGGCGCGCACTTCATCCAGTTGTGCCTGCAGGTGGGGCAGGTCCGCCACCGTGCGGCCCGTCAGCTTCCGGGGACGGCTCTCGGTCCAGATGCGGGCTACCTCCTCCGGCGGCAGGGTCGCCAGAATGGCCTTGCCCACCCCCGTGCAGTACAGCGGGCTGCGCAGCCCCACCCGGCTGGACATCCGCATGGGTCCGCTCTCGGTCTTATAAATATACACGATGTCCCGCCGGTCCCGGATCACCAGATGCACCGCCTCCCCCGTGCGTTGGGCCAGGCGTTCCAGATGGGCCTTCGCCACGCTCATGATGTCCATGCTGTTGACGATGCCGCTGGACAGTTCAAACATTTTCAGCGTCAGCCGGTAATGGCCGGTGACTGCGTCCTGTTCGGCGTAGCTCAGGCTGACCAGGCTCCCCAGCAGGCGGTGTACGGTGCTCTTGGCCAGCGCGGTGTCCTGCGCAAGCTGCTGCAGGCTGGCGCCGCCGGGGTGCGCCGCCAGATGCTCGATCAGAGCGAAGATGCGCTCGACGCTCTGCACGCCGCTTTTTTCCTGTGCAGAGTCGCGCCCTTCAAAATTTAACATTTTGTTCATATTTTGTCATCGTTCCATTCGCGCGTATAATCGTTCCGTATGATGGAACGATTATAACAGGAATCGCCCTTTTTTTCAAGTTCCATGCCGAATTGCGGAATTTTCGGCACAGGCACCTAAAACTGTCCACCCCGCGCTGTTTATTTTGACCGATTGACGCCCCCCGCCGGGGCGGATATAATTATAGTAACCACGTGTGCGGTCATGCGCCGGGCCCCGGCGGACCGCCCACAAAACAAGTGAAGGAGAATTGTTATGAATTCTGTTTTACAGCGTGTGTACGAGATCGGCATTATCCCGGTCATCGCCTTCAACAGCGTGGATGAAGCCCTGCCCCTGTGCAAGGCCCTGATCGACGGCGGCCTGCCCGCCGCCGAGGTCACCTTCCGCACTGCCTGCGCGGAAGAGTGCATCAAGAAGATCCACGAGGAACTGCCTGAGATGCTGCTGGGCGCCGGCACCGTCCTGACCGTGGACCAGGCGGACCGCGCCATGGCCGCGGGCGCTTCCTTCATCGTTGCGCCCGGCTTTGATCCGGTCGTCTGCCAGCACGTCATCGACAAGGGCGGCATCATGATGCCCGGCACCGCCACCGCGGGCGAGATGCAGCAGGCCATGAACATGGGCTGCGAAGTGGTCAAGTTCTTCCCGGCCGAAGCCAACGGCGGCGTGGACATGCTCAAGAACATCGGCGCGGCGCTCAAGACCTGCAAGTGGATGTGCACCGGCGGCGTCAACGCCAAGAACGTGAACAACTACCTGGGCTACAGCCAGATCGTGGCCGTGGGCGGCACCTGGATGTGCAAGAGCGACAAGATCAAGGCCGGCGCCTGGGACGAGATCACCGCCATGAGCCGTGAAGCCGTGGATACCATGCTGGGCCTGGAACTGGGCCACATCGGCATCAACTGCGCCGACGAGGCCGAGGCCGCCAAGACCGCCGAGAGCATCGGCGCCCTGCTGAGCATGGCCGTCAAGCCGGGCAACAGCAGCATCTTCGTGGGCAAGAAGGAATTCGAGATCATGAAGAAGCCGGGCCGCGGCACCCATGGCCACATCGCCATCCTGACCAACAACGTGGACCGCGCCATCTATCACCTGGGCCGCCGCGGCGTCAAGTTCGATATGGACAGCAAGAACGTCAAGGACGGCAAGACCATCGCCATCTACCTGGCCGACGAGATCGCCGGGTTCGCCATCCATCTGGTGCAGCGCTGATCGGGCCTGCCCCTTCCCCGTTGTTTTTCAAAAATATTCAAAATAAAGGAGTTCCCCATGAAAGTCGTTACTCTTGGTGAAATCATGATCCGCCTGCAGCCCTACGATCATCTGCGCTTTGTGCAGACCGACACGCTGCAGTACACCTACGGCGGCGGCGAAGCCAACGTGGCCGTTTCCCTGGCCAACTATGGCGCCGATGTCGCTTTCGTGACCAAGCTGCCCGCCCATGCCATCGGTCAGGCCGGTGTCAACGCCCTGCGCCGCTACGGCGTCGATACCAGCAAGATCACCCGCGGCGGCGACCGTGTGGGCATCTACTTCAACGAGAAGGGCGCTTCCCAGCGCGGCTCGGTCTGCATCTATGACCGCGCCCATTCCGCGATGGCCGACGCCACCGTGGCCGACTTCGACTTCGACGCCATCTTCGAGGGCGTGGACTGGTTCCACTTCACCGGCATCACCCCGGCCCTGGGTCCCAACGTCGTTGAGATCTGCCTGGCCGCCTGCAAGGCCGCCAAGGCCCACGGCTGCAAGATCAGCTGCGACCTGAACTACCGCGGCAAGCTGTGGACCCGCGAGCAGGCCCGTGAAGCCATGAGCAAGCTGTGCGAGTACGTGGACGTCTGCATCTCCAACGAGGAGGACGCCAAGGACGTGTTCGGCATCGAGGCCGAGTCCACCGACATCTACGCCGGCGAGATCAACCGCGAAGGCTACAAGAGCGTCGCCAAGCAGCTGGCCGACAAGTTCCACTTCGAGAAGGTGGCCATCACCCTGCGTGAGAGCCATTCCGCTTCCGACAACGGCTGGAGCGCCATGCTCTACGACGTTGCTTCCGACGAGTACTGCTTCAGCAAGAAGTACGAGCTGCGCATCGTGGACCGCGTCGGCGGCGGCGACAGCTTCGGCGGCGGCCTGATCTACGCCCTGCTGAGCGGCAAGTCCACCCAGGACGCCGTTGAGTTCGCGGTGGCTGCTTCCGCGCTGAAGCACTCCATCGAGGGCGACTTCAACATGGTCACCGTTTCCGAGGTCGAGAAGCTGGCCGGCGGCGACGGTTCCGGCCGTATCCAGCGCTGATCTTTCCCCTGCCTTTTTCAAGAGGTCCGCACCCGCGGACCTCTTTTTTCGCGCCGCCGCGCGCCGCCGAATGTAGTTGACAAGCCGTTCCGCCACCCGCTATACTAAATACAAAACCAGGGCACATACTACGCCCTGCCGGAAAGGAAGTCGTTATGATGTCCTCTGCTTCTGCTGCCCGTGTGCGCCACATGGTACTGTGCGCGCTTTTTGCCGCGCTGACTGCCATCTGCAGCCAGATCGCCGTTCCCATGCCCTGGGGCGTGCCCATCAACCTGGCCCTGTTCGCCGTCTGTATGGCTGGCGCCATGCTGGGCCCGGTATGGGGCACCGCCAGCATGGTGGTCTTTGTGGCGCTGGCCGCCATCGGCGTGCCGGTGCTGGCCGGGTTCCAAGGCGGCCCCGCCGCCATCTTCGGCAAGACCGGCGGCTATGCGGTAGGCTACATCCTGGCCGCGCTGATCGTCGGCCTGCTGACCCGGAAGCCGGGCCGCAGATTCCTGCCCCTGTGCATGGCCATGGCCGCGGGCTGCGCCGCCTGCTACGCCCTGGGCACCGTCTGGTTCATGCTGCTGACCCACAGCCCCCTGGTCGCCGCGCTGACCATGTGCGTACTGCCCTATCTGCCTGCGGACGCCATCAAGATCGCGCTGGCCGCCGTGCTGGTGCTGCAGTTGGACCACCGCCTGCCCCACCGTCCCGTTTGACCCTGACCGCCCCGCGGGGGCGGTTTTTTGTTTGCGTTGCCCCCGCAAACGTGCTATACTGTATATAAATATGCAAAGGAGACCTTCCATGAAATGGCTTGCCGTTGATTATGGCGACGCCCGCACCGGGTTGGCCGGGTGCGATGCCGCCGAGACCATCACCAGCCCCATCACGCCGCAGATCGAGGAAAAGAGCATGAACAAGGCGGCCGCCACTGTGGCGCAGGCCGCTGCCCAGCGCGGCGTCGAGGGCCTTGTCTGCGGCCTGCCCCGCAACATGGACGGCACCGAGGGCAGCCGCGCCGCCAAAAGCCGCCGGTTCGCCCAGCGCCTGGCCAATGCCGCCGGGCTGCCCGTGGTGCTGTGGGATGAGCGGCGCACCACCGTTTCCGCCGCCGCCATCCTGGCCGAAAACGACACCTTCGGCCAGAAGCGCAAGGCACGGCTGGATTCTGTTTCCGCCGCCGTCATTCTGGAAAGTTTCCTCAACTGGCGCGCGCACCATCCGGGGCAGGAACCCCCGGAACAGGTGCAGCCCCAGACGCCCGAAACACTGTGACCCAAAGGAGTCCCGCCATGCCCAACGAAACTGCTTCCCGCATTCCCACCCATGCCGCCATCATCGTGGACGGCAACCGCCGCTGGGCCCGCCAGCGCATGCTGCCCGCCAGCTTCGGCCACAAGGCCGGGTTTGACCGGCTGAAAGAGATCTCCCGCCATGCGCTGGAGGACTGCGGCATCCATGTGCTGTCGCTCTATGTCTTTTCCACCGAAAATTTTGCCCGTGACATCAAAGAAGTGAACTACCTGATGGACCTGTTCACCAACAACTTCCGCACCATCGCGGAGGAGATGAACGAACGCGGCTGCAAGGTCCTGTTCAGCGGCCGCCGGGAGGGCCTGCAGCCCCGCGTGCTGGACGCGATGGATTATATGACGGACCTGACCAAAGACAACCAGGAGGGCATCGTCAACTTCTGCCTGAACTACGGCAGCCACGCCGAACTGACCGACGCGATGCGCCGCATCGCGCGGGAGGTCCGGGACGGCGCGCTGGACCCCGACGCCGTCAACGAAGCGACCATTGAAAGCCACCTGTACCATGACCTGCCCCCGGTGGACCTGATGATCCGCACCAGCGGTGAGGAACGCCTTTCCAACTTCCTGCTGTGGCAGTGCGCCTACGCGGAATTTTACTTCACCCCCGTGCTCTTCCCCGACTTTACCAACGAGTGCTTCGACCAGGCGCTGGAGGAATACGCCCGCCGCGACCGCCGCATGGGCGGGAACACCAAGAAATAACAGCAGTTTTACCAAAAGATCCCCGCGAACTTTGGCTGGTCTGCCAAGGGTCCGCGGGGATCTTGCTGCATATTCTAAGGTGTATCTGATAAATCAAAAGTGCTGGGGATTTTTCAGATACGCCCTAAGGACAAACGGTGGGATCAGCCCACCGCATCCTCGTCCACCGGGGCCGAGGACGCCGAACTCTGGGCATCCAGTTCCTCCGTCGTGGGGCCGGGATAGGTGGCGATCGTCACGCGCTCGATGGTGATGGCCGCCTCGTCGGTGGGGCGCCAGGTCTCGTTGCCTTCCTCGTCCTGCACGGTGTCCACGCAGGCCATGGCGTCCACCACATCCATGCCCTGATACACCTGGCCGAACACCGTATCGGTATTGTCCAGGTAGGGCAGGCCGCCCGCCGCGGCATACGCGGCGATCTGCGCTTCGCTGTAGCCCTGCGCCGCCAGTTGTTCCTGCTGGGCTTCGTCCACGCTGTCGGGCAGCGCCGCCACAAAGTAGAACTGGCTGTTGCCGCCGCTCACATCGCCGCCCGTGGCAAAGGCCGCGCACAGCGCGCCCGCGTAATGTTTGAGCCCGGCGTCCGCTTCCAGAGGGTAGGGGTTGTTGCTCCAGATCGTGGAGCCGCCCGTCCCGGTGCCCGTGGCGTCGCCCCCCTGCACCGCAAAGCCGTACTGGCTGCGCCAGATCTTCGTGCCGTCATAGTACCCGGTGCGGGCCAGCCCCACAAAGTTGTAGACGGCCATGGGCGCGGCGTCCGGGTAGAGCACGGCGCGCACTTCGCCCAGGCTGGTGGTAAAGACCGCGATCAGGTCCCCGTCCGCCGGTTGTGTGAACTGGCGTTCCTCGCTGGTGACTTCGGCGCGGGACGGGGCGGATTTTCCGTTGCCGCCGCAGCCGCACAGCAGGGCCAGCAGCAGGGCTAACGCCACACAGACGGTCTTTTTCATGGCAGATCCTCCCGGAGTGCAAAAAATTCTAATTATTTGTAGTATACCACATTTTCTTCCCCGTGAACACCCTTGACGTTTTGAGAAAAAAAAGGTACACTAAAGGCAGTAAAAATTCCCACACAGGAGGGACCGACCATGTCTGACGAACTGAGCCCCGAAATGCTGGAAGAAGCTTCCCCCGATCTGCTGACCCTTGAGGATGAGGACGGGCAGGAAGTCACCTTTGAAGTCATCGACGCCACCGAGGTCAACGGCACGCGCTATCTGGCCGTGATCCCCTATCAGGCGGACCCGGACAGCCTGCAGGAAGATGCCGAGCTGATCCTGATGCGCATTGGCACCGACGAGGAAGGCGAATATATGGACATCGTGGACGACGACGAGGAACTGCTCACCGTCGGCAAGGTGTTTGAGGAACGCCTGCGCGCGATGTACGACATCGACGATTCGGAACTGGACTGATCTTTGACGCATCCCTGCGCGGTTCGATTTGTTGCGGCCTTTATAGAATCCTACTAATCAAATATTGGGAGCTTGCGTCAGACGCCGGAACGCAGACCTCCCGCTTCGGCGGACGAAGGGAGTGCGAACGCGCCTGCAGGGCACCCACCTGCCTGTACCGGTAGGTTTTGATTGGTTGCAGACGGCCGCGCGGGGTTTTTGAGATTTTACCCGGACGGGGGTTTTCCTGTCCGGGTTTTTGGGTGGTCGCCAAACGGAAGGGAGGGAATTTTATGGGCGAACGTATTTCCGTGGGGGAGAAACTGCCTTTCTTTTTGTACGATACCCCCTACAGCGCCCAGAATCGCTTCCGGGACCTGCTGGCGGTCAAATCGCCGCTGGTACTGATCTTCATGGCCAACTTCGGCCACCCCATCACGCGGACCTTCGCCAGCCGCTATGCCGAGACTTTCGGCGCGCTGCAGGACGGCGCGCTGGCCCTTGTGGTGCGTTCCCGGGCGGACAAGCTCTCCCGCAGCATCGGCCCCGACTCGCTCCCCTATCCCCTTTTGTGCGACGCTGACGGCGTGCTGTATGACTATCTGGACATTCCGCAGAACAGCAGCGCCCTGATGACCTACTCGCTGGAAGGGTGGCGCATTTTGCGGGAGGCGAAGAAGCAGGGCTACCGCGCGGCCCGCGGGACCCCGCAGCAGCTTCCACTGACGCTGATCCTGGACCGGGACGGCACCGTACTGTTCTGCCACTACGGCGCCAGCCTGACCGACGTGCCGGAGGACTGCGCTTCCATCCAGAGTTTGCTGGAAGAACTGGACCTGACCCCGGACGTGCCGGATTCTTTCCGCGACCTGTACGGCGCGCAGGACCCCGTACAGCCCGTGCAGGAAGAGCCCCCGCGGGAACACCCCCGCCGCGCACGGCATGGCCGCCGGGCGCCCGCGCCGCCGGACGACTTTGCCCCGGTGGAACCGATCCGGGAGTATGACGCGCCGGACCTGGCCGCCACCTCTGTGGTCAGTCTGTTCGACGACCCTTACGCGGACGAATGACCCGCACCTTTCCTTATTTTCCCCCAAAACGAAACCTCCCGGTTGAAGGCAACCCCTTCAACCGGGAGGTTTTTATCATTTTACAAAAAATCACAGGGGCCTGTATTTGCCATACAGGCACAGGTCCTGGACCTGCCCGTTCTTGATGACCGCGTTCCGCAGCGTTCCTTCCAGCACAAAGCCGTTCTTTTCCAGAACTCTGCGCGACGCAAGGTTTGGCGCGTAGACCGCGCCCGTGATCCGCAGGATGTCCAGTTCCCGGAACGCGGCCGCGCAGGCCTGTTCGACGGCCTCGGTTATGATCCCCCGGGACCACTGGCTGCCCACCAGAAAATATCCGATGTCGGCGTCCTTGCGGTAGACGTCCTCTTTCTGTTCGATGGAGACCGAGCCGACCACTGTACCGTCATCCAGCGTGACCGCGCGGTATATGCCGGTCCGGCTGTCCTTTTCACAGACCATATTCAGCCAGAACGCCGCGTCTTTCTCGGTGTAGGGGTCCGGCAGCCGGTCGGACAGAAACCTCCGGTCCGCTTCAGCAAAGATCGCCACCAGCGCCGCTGTATCCCGCAGCGTCCATTTCCGCAGTTGCATACGGCGCCCCCTTACGGTTCGGGCGCTTCCAGCGCCGCTTTTGCCGCGCGCACAGCGTCCGCGTCCGTCTGCTGGATATGCCATTCATCCAGTCCCGGCAGACCCATGGGGACGCTCTCTCTGCGGAAGTGCATCCCGCTTTCCCGCAGAACCTTGCCGCTCATGTGGAAGGCTCTGGCTCCGGGCAGACGGCCGCGCATACGGCGGATCACTGCCGCGTTGACGCCCGCACCGATCAGCACTTCCGGCCCCTGTTCCGCATCACGCAGGGCCAGAAGCCGTTCCAGCATATCGGCCCCGTCCACACAGGCCGCCGCGCCGCCGCTGGTCAGGACGGTATCCACCCCCAGCCGGGCCGCTGCGCGGTAGGTCGCTTCCAGATCGCGGGACACGTCTATGCACCGGTGCAGCGTGACAGGCCGCCCGCCGCAGGCTTCCATCATGCGCGCCACGGCGTCCTCCGCCAGATCGCCGTCCGGGGTCAGCGCACCCAGCACAAAACCATCGGCCCCGGCTTCCCGCAGGCGGCAGATCTGCGCGCAGAGCAGCTCGATCTCCTCCGGCTCATAGAGAAAGTCCCCGGCCCGCGGCCGCATCAGGCAGCGCACCGGCAGGCCGCACACTTCCCGGATCTGTTCCAGCAGTTCTACATATGGGCTCAAACCGCCCACCGCCAGGGCGCTGCACAGCTCCAGCCGGTCTGCACCGCCCGCAGCGGCTGCCTTGGCGGACGTCAGACTGTCCACACATACTTCCAACACGTTCTTCATGGCCGATGCCTCCTTTATAGAAGGCATTGTAGCACACACAGCCGCAAACGGCAATCCCCGCCGTCAGGCCGCACGCCCGCCGCGCACCACACGCAGGGGCACCTGACGGGGTGCGGCCGCCGCGGGCTGTGCCGGTTGCTCTTTCGGCAGCAGCGCGCCGCAGGCTGCATTCAGGATCAGCACCCCCGCCGCCCCCAGCAAAAGCGCCGCCCACAGGGGCAGCACGCCGGACGCCGCAGAGGGGACCAGGATCAGAAACAGCAGCAGCGCACCGGTTGCCGCCAGCTTGCCCACAAATGCCTTGATCCATGCCTGTTTCATTGTATTCTCTCCTTTTCCGGCGGGCGCCGCAGCCCGCTCCACACCTCTTGTCACAACTTGTCGTTGTTCAGTAGCTCTACTATAATACTACTTTTGGTTGTTGTCAAGGGCAGTTTAACAACTTTTTTTAGAAATATTTTGTATTTTTCTCTTTACAAGGACTACATGCGGTTGTATAATGGTAGCAAGTTCAATACCATTTATATTGTTTTGTTTACCCTGTGCAGGTTCCCTGTCACCCAATGAAGGAGCACGACCATGTTTGCAGATCGCTTAAAACAGGCCCGCAAAGCCAAGAAATACAGCCAGGCGGAGATTTCCCGCATACTCGGCGTCACCCAGCAGGCCGTCGGCAAATGGGAGACCGGCCGTTCCACCCCCGATCCGCAGACTGTGGCGCGCCTGGCTGAGATCCTGGACACCACGGCGGACGTTCTGCTGGGGCTGCAGCAAAGCCCGGAGGACGCCCCCGCGGTGGGCCGCAACGCTTTCAGCCGCTATACTGAATGCCTGATCCCCGTGGTGGGCACCGTGCGCGCCGGTTACGGCGCCCTGGCCTTTGAGGAGGACTACGGCAAAGAGTACGCCAGCGTGAAGGACCCACAGAACTACTTTTATCTGGTGGTCAAGGGCGACAGTATGGAACCGCGCATCTCGGACGGGGACCTGGCGCTGGTACACCGCCAGAACACGCTGGAAAACGGCGACCTGGGCGTGCTGGTCTACGGCACCGACGGGGAAGGCACACTGAAAAAGTACATCCAGCGCGGGAATTCCGTGATCCTGCACCCGTTCAACCCCGACTACGAGGAACTGGTCATCAAGGGCGAAGAGCTGGACCACCTGTACATTGCCGGCAAAGTCGTAGAGACCAAAGCCAAGTGGTGAGCCTGCCGCCCATATCTGTATTGTAACAGAGCCTTTATCCGATAATTCGGACTTTCAAATCAAGCTGGATATAATGCTGCCCGCAGCACGTTTGTTTTACAAACCAATGCGGCGGGCTGTATTTTTTATACCCTTTTTTCGGGAGGCGGCACGATGGACCTGGGGAAAAAACTGGAAATTTTAGCGGACAGCGCCAAATACGACGTAGCCTGCACGTCCAGCGGGGTGGACCGTCCCGGACGGCGCGGCAGTCTGGGAAGCTGCGCCGCGGCGGGCATCTGCCACGCCTTCACGCCGGACGGGCGGTGTATCTCGCTCTTGAAGGTGCTGTACTCCAACGCCTGCGCCTACGACTGCCGCTACTGCGTCAACCGCCGTTCCAACGACCGCCCGCGGGCCACCTTCACCCCGCGGGAACTGGCCGAACTGACCATCGGTTTCTACCGGCGCAACTATATCGAAGGGCTGTTTTTGTCCAGCGCCGTGCTGGGCACGCCCGACCGCACGATGGAACTGATGATCGAAGCACTGCGCATCCTGCGGGAAGAATATCACTTCAACGGTTACATCCACGCCAAGACGATCCCCGGCGCCGACCCGCTGCTGGTGGAGCGGATCGGCCTGCTGGCCGACCGGCTTTCGGTCAACATCGAACTGCCCAGCGAAGGCAGCCTGACCCAACTGGCCCCCGACAAGAAAAAGAGCGCGATCCTGCGCCCGATGGGGCAGATTGCCGTGCAAAGCGCCGAGAGCCGCCGCCAACTGGCCGTGTACAAGCGCGCCCCTGCTTTTGCCCCGGCCGGGCAAAGCACCCAGATGATCATTGGCGCCACCCCGGAAAGCGACCGCCACATTCTGAACCTGACCGAAGCCCTATACAAAAAATACGCGCTCAAGCGCGTTTTCTTCTCCGCCTATCTGCCCATTGTGGAGGACGAGCGCCTGCCCGCCCTGACCACCCGGCCCCCGCTTTTGCGGGAGCACCGTCTATATCAGGCGGACTGGCTGCTGCGGTACTACCATTTTTCCGCCCAGGAGTTATTGAGCGAAGCCGAGCCGAACTTTGACCCCTACCTTGACCCCAAATGCAACTGGGCCATCCGCCACCCGGAGTTCTTCCCGGTGGAAGTCAACACCGCCACCCGGCAGGAACTGCTGCGGGTGCCCGGCGTCGGCCCCAAGAGCGCCCTGCGCATCGTGCAGGCGCGCCGTATGCAGCGGCTGGGCATGGCCGAACTCAAACGCATCGGCGTTGTGCTCAAGCGCGCCCAGTATTTCATCACCTGCAGCGGCCACCTGCCCGCCCACGGCACGCGAGCGGAGATCGCCGGCGCCCTGCTGGACCCCAAAGCCTTCGGCGTGGGGGTGCAGCAGATGAGTCTGGATGATTTTGTCGCCAAGCCCCTGCCCACGGCCGCCCCCGCCGTGCAGGAATTGGCCGATCACGGCGTGGCCGCCCGCCAGGCGGCCCGTCTGGTACGGGAGGAGGCGCTGACATGTCTTACCCGGCGCATGTGACCGATACAGCCTACCACTACGACGGCAGCTATGCCGGTTTTTTGTGCTGTATCTTTGAAAGTTTCACCCGCAGGGAGATTCCCGCGGCGGTCTGCCCGCCCGAAGAAGGGCAGTTGACGCTGTTCGGCGTGCAGCAGATCCCCACCGACCCGGCCCACGCGCGCCGCGTGGCCAACGGGCTGCAGCGCCTTGGCCCCGAAGTGCGCGACCGCATCGCCACGGGGTTCCTTTCCGCCACACCGGGCAAGGACCTGACCCTGCTTCGTTTTGCCCGGCTCTGCTTTGACCGGGGACCGCGTGCCGCCCGGATGCTGGGGGACGCCGACGCCGCGGGCGCCTTTGCACTGGAACGCGCCGTGGCAGGCGAAGCCCACCGCTATGTGGAGTTCATCCGTTTTGAGGAACGCGACGGCATGCTGGGTGCGGTCATCCACCCCAAGCATTTTGTGCTGCCGCTGCTGCGCGGACATTTTTGCAGCCGCCTGCCGGATGAAGATTTCCTGATCTTCGATGCCAGCCACGGCACCGCGCTGCTGCGGCAAAACGGGCAGGTGCGTTACCTGGCCATGGAACACTATGCCCCGGCCCCCGACGAGGAGGAAGAAAACTGGCAGGTTTTATGGAAGCGGTTCTTCCGCGCGCTGACCATCGAGGAACGCCGCAACGAACGCGCCCAGGCGTCCCACGTATTCAAACGCTTCTGGCCCGATATGTGCGAAATGCAGGCGCAGGCTGCGGAAAGCGCCCCTCACTCATAGTCATATTCCGGGTGGGCTGCCTGATACTCGACGAGCCAGCGCAGCAGCCGCTCGATCCCGGCATAATCCAGGCGGCCGGTGTCGGCCAGCGCCCGCACCATGGCGCGCAGGTCGCCGCCGTATAACGTCCGCAGATGGGCTTCGCTGACAGCCCCGCAGTAGGTCAGGCGGCGCACCAGCGGCGTGTACAGGTTCCGGTTGCCCTGCTTCCCGGCGCGGACAAAGGACTTTTTCTCCAGCCGGAGCAGAAAGTTCAACAGCGTCGTATCGGCCCAGCGGCATTCCTTCGGCAGATGGGCCGCGATCTCCCGCCGGGTCGCGGGGCCGCCGCAGTCCCAGAGGGCTGCCATTACCTGTTCTTCACTGTGGGAAAGCTGTTCCATAGGTTATACCTCTACATTTGTCGTAATTTTCTACCTATTATTTTACATTTGTAGTAAGTATTTTGCCTATATGGCATACTGCACAAACTTCCCATCTATTTTTTGGCATCGCCAGCATGATTCTTTTACATTTGTAGTATATATTGTAGCTGTGTTGGCTACATTTTGCCGTTTTACAAAAACAATCCGTTCCCTGCCGGCATCTTTTTCGGGATTTTGCCGCTTGCCGCCCCCTCGCGCCGCCCCTATAATAGAGGTATTCCACAGCGCCGCAGCCCCAAGGCTGCCCCGAAGGCGCTGCGGCCCGCGACCGCAGGAGGATGGAGGAGAAGAAAATGGCAAGAGTCTACAATTTCAGCGCCGGCCCTTCGATGCTGCCGGAGTCCGTTTTGAAAATCGCCCAGGCGGAACTGCTGGACTACCACGGTTCCGGCATGAGCGTGATGGAGATGAGCCACCGCAGCAAGTGGTTTGACGAGATCCTTCAAAATACCGAGGCCGCCATGCGCCGCGTGCTGCAGATCCCCGACAATTACAGGATCGGCTTTTTCCAGGGCGGCGCCACCCAGCAATTTGCAATGGTCCCGCTGAACTTTATGACCACCGGCACAGCGGACTACCTGGTGACCGGCAACTTCAGCAAGAAAGCCGCCGAAGAAGCCGCCAAGTTCGGCACTGCCCGCATCGCGGCCAGCAGCAAAGACAAAAACTTTACCTATATCCCCGATGTGCGCGCCGTCGAGTACGATCCCCAGGCCAGCTACATCCACATCTGCCAGAACAACACGATCTTCGGCACACGCTACACGGAGATCCCCCAGGTGGCGGGCATCCCGCTGATCGCGGACATGAGCTCGATGATCTGCTCGGAGCCGGTGGACGTGCGCCAATACGGCGTGATCTACTTCGGCGTGCAGAAGAACATCGCCCCCGCCGGGATGGCAGTCGCCATCGTGCGCGAGGACCTGCTGGGGCACAGCGCCAAAGGGCTGACGCCGGAACAGATCCCCACCATGATGAACTACACCACGCTGCTCAACGCCGACAGCATGTACAACACCCCGCCCTGCTGGTGCATCTACATGACCGGGCTGGTGATGGACTACCTGGAGCATGAGGTGGGCGGCCTGGAGGAGATGCACCGCCGCAACGCCGCCAAGGCCGCGGTCCTGTACGACTATCTGGACAGCCAGGACTTCTACCGCAACCCGGTCCAGAAAGGGTACCGCAGCCTGATGAACGTGACCTTCACCAGCCCCGACGCCGAGACCGACAAAGCCTTCTGCGCCGCGGCGGCCGAGGCCGGGCTCGTCAACCTGAAAGGCCACCGGCTGGTGGGCGGCATGCGCGCCTCGATCTACAACGCCATGCCCGCCGCAGGCGTGGATGCGCTGGTCGCCTTCATGGAAAAATTCCGCGCCGAACACCGATAACGGAAGGGGTCGAACGATATGTACACAGTAAAAACGCTGAACGCCATCTCGCCCGCCGGGCTTGCCAAGCTGCCCGCCAGCCAGTTTGAGATCGACAACAGTTCCGCCGCGCCCCACGGCATTCTGGTGCGCAGTGCCGATATGCACGCCATGACCCTGCCGGACAGCCTGCTGGCGATCGCCCGCGCAGGGGCCGGCACCAACAACATCCCTATTGAGGCCTGCACCGACGCGGGTATCGTGGTATTCAACACGCCGGGCGCCAACGCCAACGCCGTGGCCGAACTGGTCGTGGGCGCGCTGGTGGCGGGCAGCCGGAACATGGCGGCCGCCGTGCAGTGGGCCCAGGGGCTTAAAGGGCACGACGCCATCGCCCGCGAGGTAGAGACCGGCAAAAAGCAGTTCGTCGGCCCTGAACTGCGCGGCAAGACGCTGGGCGTCATCGGCCTGGGGGCCATCGGCGCGCGGGTCGCCAACGCCGCCGTGGCGCTGGGTATGGAAGTGCTGGGGTACGACCCCTATATTTCCATCGACGCGGCCTGGAGCCTTTCCCGCAGCGTACAGCATTGCGTGGCGCTGAGCGACATGCTGCCCCGCTGCGACTACCTGACCATCCATGTGCCCTACCTGCCCACCACCCGCCATACCATCAACGAGCAGACGCTCGCCATGTGCAAGGACGGCGTGCGCATCCTGAACTTTGCCCGCGGCGAACTGGTGGACAACACCGCTTTGCGCAACGCGCTGGACAGCGGCCGGGTCGCCCATTACTTCTGCGACTTCCCCACCGAGGACCTGCTGGGCGTCAAAGGCGTGGAATGCACGCCCCACCTGGGCGCCAGCACCCCCGAAAGCGAGACCAACTGCGCCGTGATGGCCGCCGCCGAACTCAGCGACTACCTGAAAAACGGCAACATCACCCACAGCGTCAACCTGCCCGACGTCAGCCAGCCCCGCGTGAGCGGGCGGCGCATCTGCCTGATCCACAAAAACATGCCGGGCGCCATTTCGGGCATCACCGGCGTGCTGACCGCCGCGCGGCTGAACATCGAGAACATGGTCAACAAGAGCAAACAGGACATTGCCTACACGCTGCTGGATGTGACCGGCGAGATCACCGATTTCCTGGCGGACGACCTCAAAGGTCTGCCCCCCATGATTCGCGTACGCATCCTGTGACCCGCCGGCACGCCAAGACGCCCGGCCGGGCGCATGCATCACAGGGAAACCACTCATCCCCACAGGCGGCACACATAAACAGCAGAAGATAACCGACTTCCTTTTCTGTTGAGCGGAAAAGAACAAAAGCGGGTAAGGAACCATTCGCTCCTTGCCCGCTTTTTCACGCCCTGTACGGCAGCCGCCCGGTTTTCGCATAGCCCCGTGTTCTGTGCCGGGAGCTTTTTACCAGTGCATCTGCTGCACGGCCTTATCCAGGTCCACCAGGGTCCGTTCCGCGCCCTTGGCCAGCTTGTGGACCGTCTTGCGCATTTTGCGCCGGTCCTGCGTAGCCAGGCCCATCACGGCCGCGCCGACCGCCAGACCGACGGCCGCAGTCGCCATTGTGGAAGCATTCATGAAACACACCTCCTTCGTTTTTGGGTACACAGACAGTTTTCCCCCTGTACCGTCCTTTTATGCAAACGTGCGCGGCAGCCCCGCCGGGGCCCGCAAAACCCCCGCGGCGGGCGGCGCACGGCGCGGCGGGGGCGCGGTTTTCCCAGCGAAGCGTGCCAAAAAGCAAGGAAAAGTTTTCTTTCGCCCCGATACGCCTTTTTTTGTGCGCCGGTTTGTGGTAGAATCGTAGCGAACCGAATCTATAGAAGGGACCTTGTCTATGTCCAACGCACCCAAAACCGTTCTGGCTATCCACAGCCTGCCCGGCTTCGGCCGGGCCGCGCTGTCTGTGATCGTTCCCGTACTGTCCTGCCTGGGCGTGCAGACCGTCGCCCTGCCCACGGCGGTCCTCTCCACCCATTCGGGCGGGCTGGGCACCCCTGCCAAACTTTCCAACCCCGGGTACGGCCCCGCCGCGCTGGCCCATTACCAGCGCCTGGGGCTGCGGTTTGACTGCATCTACTCCGGCTACTTATCCGATCCTTCCCAGGCCAAGCTGGTGGAACAGGCGTTCTCTCTGTGGCCGCAGGCGCTCAAGGTGGTGGATCCCGTGCTGGGCGACGGCGGCCACCTTTACCGCGGGCTGGGGGCCGAGATGGTCCCCGCCATGTACACGCTGTGCAGCCAGGCCGACCTGATCGTTCCCAACGTGACCGAGGCCGCCCTGCTGCTGGGCGACCCGCTGCCCGGCGTCGCCGGGGCCGAACAGGCGGCGGGACAGGCCGCCCGCCTGACCCGCGTTGCCCCCCAAGTGGTACTTACCGGCGTGACGGGCTTTTCCGCCGGGCGGTGCATCGGCTGCGTGGGCGCAGCCCGCGGCGGGCAGGGGTATCTGGTCAAAACGCCGCTGATCGCCCGCATGTACCACGGCACCGGCGATATTTTCGGCGCGGTGCTGATCGGCCGCATCCTGCAGGGCAACGCCCCGCAGGCAGCCGTACAGGCCGCTGCCGCCTTTGTAGCCGACTGCATCCGCGCCACCCCCGAGGGCACCGACGAGCGCCTGGGCGTCTGGCTGGAAGCCGCGCTGCCGAAACTGATGACCCCGTGACCCCTGCCGGGGCACTGACAAAAACAGGAAGTGAAAGTATGCCAAGCGTGAATATTGTACTGGTGGAACCCCAGATCCCGCAGAACTCCGGCAATGTAGCCCGCACCTGCGCCGTGACCGGCGCACGGCTGCATATGGTGGGGCCGATGGGGTTCACCATCGACGACAAAAAATTAAAGCGGGCCGGGCTTGACTATTGGCACCAGCTTGATATAACATATTACCAGGACCTTGCGGATTTTTTTGCCCGCAACAAGGGGCCGTTTTTCTACTTTACCTCCAAGGGGCGGCAGCGCCATGTGGACGTCGCCTACCCCGACGGCGCCTATCTGGTATTCGGCCGGGAGGACGCCGGCCTGCCCGAAGAACTGCTGGTCCAAAACCCATCAAGCTGCGTGCGCATGCCCATGCGCCGCGGGGAGCGGTGCCTGAACCTCTCCAACGCGGTGGCGGTAGGCGTGTACGAGGTACTGCGGCAATGGGATTTTGCCGGCCTGGAGACCCAGGGCCAACTAACACGCTATGAATGGAACGAGGATGTGACAAAATGAGCAAAATCGGATTTCTGACCGACTCCTCCGCCGATATTCCGCAGGAACTTGCGGAAAAGTACGGGATCGAGGTGGTGGGCTTCCCCATCAACGTCGATGGGCAGGAGTACATCGAGCGCCGGGACTTCACCAACGATCAGTTCTATGAGATGATGCGCAATGCCCAGGGCGTTCCCACCACCGCCGCCATCACCCAGCTTCAGTGGTGCGAAATTTACGCGCGCTATGTGGACGAGGGCTACACCGACCTGATCCACGTAAGCATCAACAGCACCGGTTCCAGCACCTACGACAACGCGCGCAAGGCCGTGGAACTGCTGAACGAGGAACGCCCCGGCCACAAGCTGCACATCCAGGTGGTGGACAGCCACACCTACTCGATGGTGTTCGGTTGGTACCTGTGCGAATGCGCCCGCAAGGTGCGCAACGGCGGCGAGCTGGCTACCTGCGTCAAGGAACTGGTCTACAAGATGGACTGCATGGAAGCCTGCCTGTCGGCCTACAACCTCAAACAGTTGAAAAAATCCGGCCGCGTGAGCGCAGCGGCCGCCGTGGTCGGCGACCTGTTGGGCATCCGGCCGGTCATCAGCCTGACCAACGGCGTTTCCAAGGTAGAAGCCAAGGTGCGCGGCGACGCGGCGGTGATCCCCGCCATGGTCAAATGGATACAGACCCGCGTGGAGAACGTCCGGGATATGCCCTACATGATCGGCTACACCTCCAGCGAGGTCCGGCGCGACGAACTGCTCAAGCTGTGCAAAAAGACCTTCGGCCATCCGCCGGTATACTGCTTCAAGCTGGGCGCCGCCGTCAGCGCCAACACCGGCCCCGACGCCATCGCCATCGCCTTTGAGGGCAAGCCGCGCAGCCTGGCCGCCTACGAGCCGGAACTGCCGTAACGAACCGCAAACGAACAAGGGGGAGGCCCTGCCTCCCCCTTGCTTTTTTATGCCCCGCTGTTGCGCCCACCCGCGAACTCTGCTATAATACAGTCATTGCATAAGCGCGGCGCGCCGGGGCAAAGGCCCCTTTGCCGGGGGGGCGCCGCCTATTACAGGGGGTGCGTTTTATTATGAAAGCTGTTATTACCGTCATCGGGCGCGACACCGTGGGCGTTATCGCCAAGGTCAGCGCCGTCTGCGCCGAATTGAATATCAACGTGGAGGACGTTTCCCAGTCCATCATGCAGCAGATGTTCTGCATGATCATGCTGGTGAACCTGGACCACTGCGCCATCGACCCCGCCGCCGTGCGGGACCGCTTTGCCGCGCTGGGGCAGGAGATGGGCATGCAGGTGACCCTGACCCGCCAGGAAGTTTTTGACGCCATGCACACCATCTGACAGGGGGAACGGGAAAAGCCATGAAAATCATCAACAGCCGCGACATTCTGGAAACCATCGAGATGCTGACCTCGGAGAATCTGGATGTCCGCACCGTCACCATGGGCATCAGCCTGTTGGACTGCATCGACCCTGACGGCGACAAAGCCTGCGAAAAAATCTACAACAAGATCGTGCGCCTGGCCGGGAACCTGGTGCCTGTGGTGGATGGCATCAGCGCCGAATACGGCGTGCCCATCGTCAACAAGCGCATCAGCGTCACCCCCATCGCCATGCTGCTGGGCGCGGCCCCGAACGCCGACCCGGTAGCCTACGCCAAGGCGCTGGACCGCGCGGCCAAGGCCGTGGGCGTCAACTTCATCGGCGGCTTCGGCGCGCTGGTACATAAGGGCTTTTCCGCCGGGGACCGGCGCCTGATCGAAGCGATCCCCCGCGCCATGGCCGAAACCGACATCGTCTGTTCCAGCGTCAACATCGGTTCCACCAAGTCCGGCATCAACATGGACGCCGTGCGCCTGATGGGCCAGGTGGTCCGCCAGACCGCCGAACTGACCAAGGACAACATGTGCATGGGCGACGCCAAGCTGGTCGTGTTCTGCAACGCGCCGGAGGACAACCCCTTTATGGCGGGCGCGTTCCACGGCCCCGGCGAGCCGGACTGCGAGATCCACGTGGGCGTTTCGGGCCCCGGCGCGGTGCGCGCCGCCTTGGCCAAGCTGCCCAAGGACGCCCCCATGGACGAGGTGGCCGAACTGGTCAAGCGGACCGCGTTCAAGATCACCCGCCTGGGCCAGTTGGTCGCCAACCTTGCCAGCGAGCGCCTGGGCGTGCCCGCGGGCATCATCGACCTGTCCCTGGCCCCCACCCCCGCCATCGGGGACAGCGTTGCCAACATTCTGGAGGAGATGGGCCTGGAAAGCTGCGGCTGCTGCGGCACCACCGCCTGCCTGGCCCTGCTGAACGACGCCGTGAAGAAGGGCGGCGTCATGGCCTCCAACCACGTGGGCGGCCTTTCGGGCGCGTTCATCCCGGTATCGGAGGACGACGGCATGATCAAGGCCGCCGAGTGCGGCAGCCTGACGCTGGAAAAGCTGGAAGCCATGACCGCCGTCTGCTCGGTGGGCATCGACATGGTGGTGGTCCCCGGCGACACCAGCGCCGAGGTCATCAGCGGCCTGATTGCGGACGAAGCGGCCATCGGCATGGTCAACAGCAAGACCACCGCCGTGCGCGTGATCCCCGCCATCGGCCATGAAGCCGGCGACGTGCTGGACTTCGGCGGCCTGCTGGGCCACGCCCCCATCATGCCCATCAGCAAGTACAGCCCCGCCGTGATGATCCACCGCGGCGGCCGTATCCCGGCCCCGATGCAGGCGCTGAAAAACTGATTTTCTTTCTTCACAGACAGCAAAACGCCATCCCCGCGGGGATGGCGTTTTTTCTGTTACCCTTGTTCTTCCGTTTCGCCCCAGGCCGCCCGCATCGCGTTCAGCGCATTGAACAGCCGCGGGATGCCCATGTAGGGCATGGCGTGTACCAGCGCGGCCAGGATGCGGTCCCGGCTGTTGCCGGCCTTCCCGGCCCCCAGCACATGGGCCTTCACCTGCAGGTCCGCCCCGCCCAGCGCCGCCAGCACCACCACCGTCAGCAGTTCCCGCCGGGCGGTGTCCAGACCGCTGCGGGTGGCAAAATCCCCGAAGCCGAAAGCCGTCAGGAACCGGGGGATGGCCTCGGCATAGACCGGCGGCAGGTCCCCGTAGCGTTCCGCGATCTCGGACCCGTACAGCGGTTCCTGAATGGCGCGGCCCGCCTCATAGCGGGTATCCTCCTGCACGGTGCCCTGCACAGGCAGCGGCAGTGCGATCCCCGCCGCCGTGAAGGCTTCGTTCATCGCCGCGATGGCGTTGAGCGTCTTGGGGAAGCCGATGAACGGCGCGCACTGGTAGACGGTCTCCCGGATCTCGACCGGGGTGCATCCCACGTGCAGCGCAGCCCCCACATGGGCTTTGAGCTGGGGCAGCGTCTGGTTGACCGACAGCACGGCGACGGTCACCAGCTCCCGGTCCTGCTCGCTCAGTTCACCCACATAGCAGACTTCGCCAAAGATGAACCGCTGCAGGATCTTCATAAATTCGGGGTCCGTTCCCTCGTCCCCCGCCGGGGCGCCGCCGAACAGCGCCCCGTATGTTTCGGCACAGCGCCGGATACGATCTTCCATACAAAAAACCTCCTGACCATTGGGATCGCTTTTATCGTACCACTTAAAGTGCGCTTCAAGTCAAGGTTTTTTTCGTGCCCGCCATCGCAGAGGGCGGGGCCTGCCCTTTCAACACACAAAACAGGGGCGCGGGCTGACTGCCCGCGCCCCTGCCTGTGTACAGGTATGCTCTTATTTGGTGCCGAAGATACGGTCGCCCGCGTCGCCCAGACCGGGCACGATGTAGCCGTGGTCGTTCAGGCGTTCGTCCAGCGTGCCCACATAGATGTCCACATCGGGATGGGCCTCATGCAGCGCCTTCATGCCTTCGGGCGCGGCGATCAGGCCGATGAACTTGATGTGCTTGGCGCCGCGCTGCTTGATCAGCGCAATGGCATCGGACGCGCTGCCGCCGGTAGCCAGCATGGGGTCCAGCACCAGGACTTCACGCTCGTTGATGTCACTGGGCAGCTTGCAGTAATACTCGACGGGCTTCAGCGTTTCCTCGTCGCGGTACAGGCCGATGTGGCCCACCTTGGCGGCGGGGATCATCGACAGCATGCCGTCCACCATGCCCAGGCCCGCGCGCAGGATGGGCACCAGCGCCAGCTTGCGGCCCGCCAGCACCTTGGTGCGTGCCAGCGCGATAGGGGTCTCGACCTCCACTTCCTCGGTGGGCAGGTCGCGGGTAGCCTCGTAGCACAGCAGCATGGCGACTTCGCTCACCAGGTCACGGAATTCCTTCGTGCCGGTGTTGCGATCCCGCAGCAGGCTGATCTTGTGCTGAATGAGGGGATGGTCTACGATCTCGACTACGCTCATGGTACAGTCTCCTTATCATCAAACAAAGTTTATTGCCAGCCTGCGCCGCAGGCCGTAACATACGCGGTTTACTGCCCCTGCAGGGCCATCATCTTGTCAATGCGGGTCTGATGGCGGCCGCCCTCAAAGGACGCATCCAGGAAGGCGTCCACGATCTGGCAGGCCAGCCCGGCCCCCACTACGCGGCCGCCCAGGCACAGGGCGTTGGCGTCGTTGTGGCGGCGGGTATATTCCGCACTGAAGGTATCGCTGCAGCAGCAGGCGCGGATGCCGCGCATCTTGTTGGCGCACATCGACATGCCCACGCCGGTGCCGCAGCACAGGATCACCAGCGCGCAGCGCCCCTCCTGCACCGCCTTGCAGCCAGCGGCTGCAAAGTCCGGGTAGTCCACGCTGGCGGTGGAATCGGTGCCAAAGTCCTGCCACGCGATGCCCCGTTCCTCCAGATGGGCCTTGATTGCCTCTTTCAGTTCATAGCCGCCGTGGTCGGCTGCCAGTGCGATCGGTTTGTCAAATTGCATTGCCTGGTTCCCCCTGTTGTTTTTCTCGTTCGGCGCGTTCCCGCTCCGCCTGGCTCAGCCGGTGATAGTCCGGCAGCAGTTCGGCGGGCGGCACGCAGCCGCCGTTTTCCCATACGGCTTTGGCGGCCAGCGCCGCCCCCGCCCCCCGCAACACCTGCAAAGGGGCCGGGCAGGCCGCCACACCCGGCGTCTGCCCGTATCTATTGTAACACAAAGCGGCGCCGTCGCCAACAAAAAACAACGGTTTTTTGCATTGCTGTACAAATTCTTCCAGTGCTTCCACCGGCTGGGCGCGGTCGGGGGTCAGGCGGCCGTGGCTTTCCAGGTCGAAGGCCGCCCAATAGACCTGGCCGCGGCGGGCGTCCTGGGCGCCGATGACCGTCCCCTGCCCCGCCATGCCCCAGGCCAGCGCCGCCATGGTGGACACCGGCGCGCAGGGGATCTGGCGCGGCAGGGCCAGCCCCTTGACCACCGAAAGCCCGATGCGCAGCCCCGTAAAGCTGCCGGGGCCGTTGGTGGCCCCCAGCACGTCCAGATCCGCCACCGTCAGGCCGCAGGCGCGCAGGGCCGTGTCGATCATCGGCAGCAGGGTCTCGCTGTGGGTCAGGCCGGTGTTGGACTGGGTCTCGTACAGCAGCGTATCGTCCCGCAGGACCGCCACGGCGGCGCTCTTGCCCGCCGTATCAACTGCCAGCAAATTCATAAAATCACCTGTACGTTATGTAGTATTTGTTGAAAATTTCCGATCTGTATCACTGGATCGTGATGCGGCGCGTGGTTTCGTCCACCCGCTGGATGTCGATATGGATCGGGTGTTCCTGTTCCAGCAGGTCAGCGCAGTTTTCGCTCCATTCACAGGCCACGACGGCCCCCATATCCAGGTAGTCGTAGAATCCCGCCGCGGCCAGGTCGCTCTCGCTGTGGATGCGGTACAGATCAAAGTGCGCCAGCGGGCGCGGGCCGCGGTAATAGTTGACGATGGCAAAAGTCGGGCTGCTGGCCGGGTCGGTGCAGCCCAGCCCTTCGGCCAGCCCCTGGCAGAAGGCGGTCTTCCCCGCGCCCAGGCCGCCGGTAAAGGCGATCAGCGCGCCGGACGGCAGCGTTTGGGCCAGGGTGCGCCCCAGGGCCACCGTTTCTTCCCGGGAATGTGTGGTATATTCCTGCATGGCCGTCATACTCCTTGGTGTAGAATCGTATTTATTATAGTACACAACGCGGGATTTGTAAAATTTAATTCACAGCCGTGGTCAAAGGCGCCTTCTTGCGCTATAATATAAAGAAATACGCGCCGGCCCTCCCTGCCGCGCAGAAAGGAGCCCCCTATGTATCCACTGATCCGCCGTTACCTGCGCCGCGTGGATGCGCCGTACCTGGCCCTGTGCCTGCTGTGTTCGGCGATCAGCGTGGTGGTGCTGCTCTCTTTGGGGTACAGCCAGCTCGGCTCCAACAACAAGGCTTCGGTACAGGTCATCGCCAGCCTGCTGGGCTTCCTGCTGGCGGTCATTTTTTCCACCGTCGATTACCGCGCGCTGGCGCGCGCCTGGCCGCTGCACGCCACCCTGTCCTGGGGGCTGGTGCTGCCCACGCTGTTTTTCCACAATGTGCAGGCCGGGGTGCTGACCATCGGCTACGATGCGGGCGGCACCTCCAACTACAGCTGGTACCGGGTGGGCGGCATGACCTTTCAGCCCGCCGAACTGGCAAAGATCAGCTTTATCCTGACGCTGGCGCTGCACTTGAGCCAGCTCCGCGGGCAGGTCAACCGGCCCAAAAACCTGCTGCTCCTGCTGCTGCACATCATCGTGCCGCCCCTGCTGATCCACCTGCAGGGCGACGACGGCACCGCCCTGGTGTTTTTGGGCATCGGGCTCATCATGCTGTATGCGGGCGGGCTTTCCCACTGGCTGGTGGGCGGCACGCTGCTGGCCGGTGTAGCGGGCGGCGCGGCGCTGCTGGCGCTCAAGCCCGACCTGCTCAAAGGCTACCAGTTCCAGCGCATCATGGCGATCCTGACGCCGGACGATCCCGCCCTGGCCGATATCACCTACCAGCAGAACAAGGGCGCTATGGCGATTGGCACCGGCGGCCTGACCGGGCAGGGGCTGTTCACCGGGGACCATATCTTTGTGCCCAACGCCTGGAATGATTTTATTTTCGCCTATCTGGCGAACGTGATGGGCTTTGTGGGGGCCGCGGCGGTCCTGCTGCTGTTGTTCCTGCTCTGCCTGCGCACGCTGCGCACCGCCATGCAGAGCACCGACACCCTGGGCCGCCTGCTGTGCGTGGGGATCTTTGCCGCGCTGTTCGTGCAGTGTGTCATCAACCTGGGCATGAACCTGCAGATATTGCCGGTGATCGGCGTGACGCTGCCGTTCTTCTCCGCCGGCGGGTCGAGCGTAGTCATGATGTATCTGTGCGTCGGGCTGGTCCTGAGCGTGGGGATGCACGCCCGCACCACCCGCCTGCAGGCACGGCCTATCCTGTAAGCATTATGTATGGCGGGCCGCAGCCCGCCGGGCTTTACTCCGCCCGCGGCTCCGGCCGGGATTCCCCGTCCATGAACAGGCTGGGGATCAGGCAGATGGCGGCCACGCCCACCACGATGAACACCGTGCGGGCCAGCCAGTTCAGGCTGCCGCCCAGCAGCCAACCCACGGCGTTGAAGCCCCAGATGCCATAGATGCCCCAGTTCAGGCCGCCCACGATGGCGAGCAGCAGCAACAGTTTTTTGAATATAGACATAAATCTATCCCTCCCTGTGGACAGTATTCCGCCCCGGGGCGGGATTTATTCGCCGCGTTGTTCATCCCGTTTGCCATACGCGGGCCATCCCCTATTTTTAATAGCAAAAACGAAGATCCCCCGGCAGCCGGAACTTTCGGCTGCCGGGGGATCATTATGGGAAATGTTCAGCCCTGCATGCGGGGATCAGCAGCAGCCGCAGCCGCCATGGCGGTGGCCGTACTCATCCATGCAGTCCTGGTTGGGGTCCTTCATGCACAGGTGCACGCTGGTGGTCTTGAAAGTCAGGGGCAGCGCCAGAATGTTCGGGTGGTCGCCCACATACTTCTTCATGGCATCGTCCAGTGCCTCCTCGAAGGTGGCGCGGGTCTTGAGGCCCATGCCGCGGGCATAACCCGGTTCCTCGGCGCCCACGATGTAGATGGCGCTGGTGTTCATCTCAGCGATATGGCCGCAGCTCATCATGCTGAAACCGTGGAACGGATGGAACGCATTGGTGAAGCGGTACTTGCGGATGTACTCCTCGTTGGTGGCAAAGTACTCGCCCAGGCGGTTCATATCGGGCAGGGTGTTCATCTGGTCATGCTGGAACCACTCATAGCACTCCCGCAGGTAGGGCCACTTCTTGTCGTTGAAGAAGCCGTTGCACAGCGAGGAGCAGATAATGACGCAGTGGTCGCTCATGACGCGCTTGAAGCGCAGCACCTGCGCGGAAAGGGCCTGCATCATCATGATGGGGTTGGTGCCCATGCCGTCGCCGTAGTGGAACTTCTGGGGCATGCCGAACACCAGCACGTCATACTTCTTCTCGGCCCAATGCACATAGGTGCGCTTGTCGGCCACCTTCCAGCTTTCGGGCATCATCTCTTTGGCGTAGCCGGAGAAAATGGCGATCTGGCGGCTCTTGGAGTCCAGCACCGCATCGCAGCAGAAGAAGGGATGGCCCATCTTCTCCTCCATGTGCATGGAGATCTCGTTGAACTTGTCGCGCATCAGGCTGCCGTTGTTCACGGGGGTGAAGTCCGGCCGGTGCATGACCGACGGCACGTGGTGGCTGGCGATGCTCTTCCAGTTGGTGATGCCGGTGGCGCTGTGCTTGTAGCCGCCGGAGTAACCGCCGTAGGGGTTACCGTTCACATGGCCGATCAGGATGGGCAGGTCGGCTTCATAGACCATGCGGTTCATCCACACCGGGTCGCCGCGCTTGGTGAAGCCCAGGTCCACCATGTTGTCCGGGTCCTCGGAGTCATGGCTGATGATCTGACCGGTGTGCCAGAACTCGTTGTACAGTTCGGGTCCGAAGATCGCCAGGGCGTCTTTGTCGGTGGAACGCGGGTGCAGGCCGTTGGAGATGATGAACAGGATGTCCTTCTTCTCCACGCCCACGCTGTAGAGGTCCTGCAGGATGTACTTGATGGACAGCTTGCGGTGGCTGGTGGGCTGTTCGCCGCCCTTGACGCGGTCAGGCACCACAAAGACGACCTTGCTGCCCTTGTGCGCCAGTTCCTTGACCGTGGGCATGCCGATGGGGTGGTCCAGGCTTTCCCGATAGGCGGCTTCGAGCTGATCCTCCGGGATGTAGGCCGGGTCGGGCACCGTGACGCCGGGAATAAATTCGTCGGTGTAATCCGGCAGGTCGGCCCCCATGGTCCCCGCGCCGTACTCAAATTCAAAATGCTTCATTGGTTGGCTCCTTTTCTCAGCCCTGCGGCTGCTTTACTTGCCCATGTACAGGCGGATGATGTCCAGGTATTCCTCCGGGTAGAACCCGATCTCGCCCGCAAAGCGGGTCAGGGCGATCAGGCCGCCGTCGATCTCGGGGATGGAGGCCAGCATGGCCGCGTTGTCGGTCTTGAGGCCGCCGCCGTAGACTACGTCCATACCGCCGGTCTGCTCCTTGACGAACTTTGCGATCTTGGTGATGTAGGGTTTGTCGGCCGGGGTCTTGCCGGGGCCGATGGACCAGATGGGTTCGTAGGCGATGGTGACCTTGCTCTTGTCCACATCTTTAAGCCCGATGGAGAGCTGGTCCCCCAGCACCTGCTGCCAGGCGTCCTGTTCTTCACTCTTTTCCCCGATGCAGTACAGCACGGTCAGGCCGCGTGCCACCGCCGCCTTGATCTCCTGGTTCAGAATGCCGCTGACGATGCGGGACGCTTCCTGCCCGGTGATGCCTGCGGCCGCCAGGATACCCATTTTGTCGTTGCGCTCCTCACAGTGGCCGATGAGCACGCTTTCGCAGCCCAGGGCCTTGGCGGCAGACGCCGGACGGTTGGTGGTGAAAGCGCCGAAGTTGCCGCCGGGGGCGGTATCGTCCCGGTAGACGCCCTGGCAGCCGATCTGCACCGGGCTGCCGGGGGCTTTGGCCGCCACGGCCGCCGGGATGTGGGCTTCCGGCAGGTACATGACGAATTCCACTTCCGACGAGTCGTAGCGGGTCAGCCCGGCCTGGGTGCCCTCCACGATGGCGCGGCCCCAATCGGCCGGGGCCGCCAGACGGTTGACGCCGCCGTATTCCACCGGCACGTCGAACCGCTTGAGGTTCAGGAAGATATGTTTCATATTCAGATGCCCTCTTTCTTGTAGCGTTCCGCCATCTGCTCGCAGGTGACCATCTCGACATACTGGCTCTTGCGGAAGCTGCCGAACTGGACCAGCAGCGGGGCGATGGCCGCCACCACGCCGTCCTTCATGCACTGGACGATCTTGCCCACTTCCTCGTTGGGGATCTCGCCCTTGACGATGGTATCCATGATGCTGTTGCAGTAGTTGCGCGGGTCCACGTTCTTCGGGTTGGCCGTCAGGTCACGGTAGAACTGCGCCAGCGCCGGGCTTTCTTTCAAAGCAGGCTCATCGTGGAACAGCTGCAGGATGTTCCGGGTGCAGGCCATGCGGATGTCGGTGTCCACATTGATTTTGTTGATGCCACAGCGGGCAACATCCACCAACTGGGCGACCTCAATGCCGAAGGCGTCCACCAGTTGGCCGCCCAGGGCGTTGATGGACTGCACATACTCCTGGGGCACCGTGGAAGAACCGTGGCTCACCAGATAGCCCTGGATGCCCTCATGCAGCATGCACTCCTTGGTGGCGATGGCGATCTCGCGCCGGATGCGGGTATCCTTGCCCTTGTTGGGACCGTGGCAGGTGCCGTAGCTGATGGCCAGCGCGTCGCAGCCGGTCTTTTTGAAGAAATCCACGGCCTGCATCGGATTGGTGTAGGTGGAAGTGGCGCTGAACACATGATCCTCCACGCCCGCCAGCACGCCGAGTTCGCCTTCGACCGTTACGCCGTAGGGGTGGGCGTACTTGACCACTTCACGGGTCAGTTCCACGTTGTCCTCATAGGGCAGGCTGCTGCCGTCGATCATGACGCTGGTGTAGCCGCCCGCGATGCAGGCTTTGACGCTCTCCAGCGATTTGCCGTGGTCCAGGTGCAGCGCCACCGGGATGGGGCTGCTGCCGCCGTACTGTTTGACGGCGTCGCCCAGGACTTTGGCGCCCTTCTGCTTGTTCTCGATGCTGCCGTTCATAAAGTCGGCCGCGCCGCCCAGATAGGCGTTGGAGGCTTCGGCCCCCTGCAGGATGGCCGGCGAGTCCAGCAGTTCATGGATGCGGACGGCGGCCTCCACCTGCCCGACGCTGTTCATGTTGAAAGCTCCCTGGCCGTAGCGGTGTTTGTCCGCCGCTTCCAGGATCGCGCGCATAGGTACCAGCATAGAGTATCCCCTTTCTATTTCTCTGTAAACACGAGTGTATCACGAAATTCCCGTTCCGTCAACCGAACTTATTCGGCCTGGAACACCGTTTCGCCGCCCACGACGGTGCGGCGCACCTGCCAGGCGTCATCCAGCACCACCAGGTCGGCGTCCTTGCCGGCTTCGATGCTGCCTTTACGGTCAAAAATGCCCATCAGCCGGGCCGGGTTTTCAGTCAGCAGCGGCAGCACGTCCTCGGCGGGATGGCCGGTGAAGGACATGATGTTGCGCAGCGCCGTATCCTGCGAGAGGGTACTGCCCGCGCGCACGCCGTTGCTGGCCAGTTTGGCGTCGCCGTCCACCACGACCACATCGTTGACGCCCAGCTTGTAGTGACCGTCCGGCAGGCCCGCCGCCTGGATGCTGTCGGTGATGGCAACGACCTTGTCCCAGCCCTTGCAGGCCAGCAGCATACGCACGCTGCCGGGGTGCAGGTGGCGGCCGTCGCAGATGGCTTCGCAGTAGATGTCATGTTCCAGCACGGCGCCCATCATGCCCGGACGGTGCTGGTGGAACAGCCCCATCGCGTTGAAGGTATGGGTGCAGACCTTGGCGCCGTTGGCGATGGCCTGGCAGGCGGTGTCATAGTCCGCGCCGGAATGGCCAATGGCAACGGTGACTTCCCCGGCGATGTCGGCGATCATCTCATTGACGCCTTCCACCTCGGGCGAAACGGTAATGTAATGGATCGCGCCGCCGGCCGCCTGCTGATAGCGGCGGAACAGCGCGGCGTCGCCCTTGCGCAGCAGGCTTTCGGGCATGGCGCCCTTGTACTCCACCGAGAGGAACGGCCCTTCCAGATGGATGCCCAGCAGCCGCGCGCCGCTGACCGGCGCGGCCATGGCCTGCTTGGCCTGGTCGATGCACCAGAGGGTCTGTTCCTCGGTATCGGTAAGGATACTGCACTGCCAGCCGGTGGTGCCGTGGCGGGCAAAGAACGCGCCGATGCGGGCCAGGTCCTCTGCCGTGGCGGCGTTGACGTCGATGCCGTCACCGCCATGGGTGTGCAGGTCGATAAAGCCGGGGGCCAGCACCATACCGTGCAGGTCCACCACCGGGCAGCCCGCGGGGGCGGCCAGATGGGGGCCTACGCCGTCGATCACGCCGCCGCAGACCAGAACGTCCGCAGCTTCAAAGGCATGGTCCCGGTAGACACGGGCATTCCGAAACAGAACATCCGCCATACTGCCCACCCCCTTAGTACGGCTGCTTGGCCGCTACGTCGTTGACATAGATGCAGGCATGGGGATGGTTCTGGGCCAGCGTGGCGGGGAATTCCGCCGTCTGGTCGCCGTAGGCGGCCCGGCGCACCACCGCGCGGTGCCAGTCACGGAACACGCCCAGGCAGACTTCCCGCGCGCCGAGGATCTGCTTCATGCCGATGGTGACGCAGCGTTTGGGCATGCACTCCAGCGCGCCGCCCAGGTCGCCCACCGAGTTGGTGGCGCGGGTCTCGGGATGGATGTCCAGCGTACGGGTGGGCAGCGCGGCGAACGCCTCGCAGCTCAGTTCCGGCTGGGGTTCATTGAAGGCCAGGTGCCCCGTGATGCCGATGCCGCCGAAAGCGATATCCACACCGCCCAGGTCCTCGATCATTTTGTCGATGCGGGCGGGGGCGGCGGGGTCCGGGAACACGCGCTGGGATTCCGGCATGACCAGTTCCGGGTCGATCTGGGAATAGACCACACGGTTCATGAAACCGCGGAAAGACAGCGGGCTGTTGATGTCGATGTAGCGGTCATCGTCTTCCAGATACTCGTCCATATTGAAGAACCAGACGTTCTTCAGGCTGATGCGCTCCTTGTTGACCCGCTCCACAAAGAAGGGGTACTGCCCCACCGGGCCCACCGGGCAGATGAAAGCCGTGTGCCGGCCGGCGGCGTTGTTGGCAAGGATGCAGTCCGCCATTTTATCCGCCATCGCACGGAACACTTCCTCCGAGCTTTTCATCTTGACCAGCGGGGTCTTGGCGCCCTCGCCCAGTGCTTCTTCCGAGATGTGATAGTATGCTTTATCCATGATTGATGCAACTCCCTTCTGAAATTGAATGGATATGGAACGGTAAACTGCGGATGCGGCGGGGCCGGGGATCACCGGAACAGATGTTCCAGCCCCAGGTCCCGGATATGGGTCACGATCTCCCGCGTTCGGGTACAGCCGAACTTTTCCCGAATACGGTGGATCTGGCCTTTGACTGTGTCCAGCCCAACGACCCGGATCTCGCTGATCTGGCGGGCATTCAGCCCCTGCAGCAGGTAGCGGATCAGCTCCCGCTCGGTGGGCGTGAGGGAAGCCAGCGTATTGACAAAGTACAGCAGGCTGGTCTCGTTGCGGCGCAGGCGGGAATACTCCCGCAGCATGATCTCCTGGGTATGGGCGCTCATAATCGGCGTACCGGCGTACGCCATGCGGATATGGCGGAAAAGCAGCTCGTTGTCGCTGCCTTTGACAAAGTAGTCCACCGCGCCGGTGGCCATGGCGGTCAGGATCATATCGTCATTGTCGTGCGCGGTCAGGTAGATGATCTGGGCCTGGGGCTTTTGGGGGTGGATGCAGGCCGCGGCGTCGATGCCCGCCTGGATGGTCTCCATCTCGATGTCCAGCAGGATCACATCGAACTCCTCCGCCAGCGCCAGTTCCACCGCGCGGGCGCCGGTGGCGGCTTCCCCCGCGACGGTAAAATCCGGCTGGGCGTTGAGCTGCTGGCAGAGGTCCTCCCGCAGGATGTCGTTGTCCTCCGCCACCAGGATGCGGATATTCATACAGATGTTTTCCCCCTTTTGCCCCGTTCCGGCAGCAGCTTGGGCAGCAGGATGTAAAAGGCCGAGCCTTTGCCGTACTCGCTGTCCACCTTCAGGGACCCCATGTGCTTTTTCACGATCATGCGCACATAGTACAGTCCCATGCCCCAGTTGGAATTGGAATTTTTGCTGGAATAGAACGGTTCAAAGATCTTTTTGAGTTCGTACTTCCCGATGCCCGCGCCCCGGTCCTGCACGCAGATGCCGATCTGGGTGGGCTTCTCGTAGCAGAACAGCCGCAGCGGTTCGTCGCGCCCCGCCGCAACGGTGGCCTCCCAGCCGTTGATCAGCAGGTTGGCCAGCGCGGCCTGCATGTGGGCCTCATCGGCCAGCACCACCAGACCGGACGGCAGTTCGACTTCCACCCGGGCCGCCGGGTACTTTTTCTGCAATGCGCCCACGGCCCCCTGCACCAGCGTTTCCACCGGGCATTCCCGCATGGAGATAGCGTTGGATTTCAGGCTGTTGTACAGGTCGCCCACATGCTCCAGCAGGCCGTCGTTGGTATCGGTCATCTGGCGGGCCAGCGCCTGCGCCTTTTGCAGGTCGGGCGTCGGGGACGCCAGTTCCTCGCTCAGACGGCGGCAGAGCACCCGGTTTGCCAGCAGTTGGTTTTTGATGCCGTGCAGGAACACGCCGCCGCCCATGCGGACGGTATCGTATTTGTTTTGCAGGCGGATATCGTCCTGGGTCTCGCTCCACTCGATGCGCGCCATGCTGATCATGGACAGCGTCCCCAGCAGCAGCGAAACCAGATTGATCGCCACGATAACAAGATACGTCACCGGCGAGAGGTAGGGGTTCATGTACCAGATCCCCAGGGAGAACATATAGTCTTCCCGGTAGAACAGATAGATCTGCGCAGGGTCCTGGGGGCAGTAGATGGCGTACAGCGCCGCAATACTGCACAGCAACACGCAGCGCACCGCCACGGAATTGCGGATATAACGGATGCGGGTGCGGGAAGGTTCCGATATCAGCAGCCAGCCGCCGGCCAGCAGATAGGCGACGATCCAGAGCAGGGACCCCCAGATTGCCACGCGCTGGGTGGCTTCCTGATCGGCAAAGCGCTGGAATACCGGGGGAAAGTACAACACCAGCGCCACCGCCGGCAGGATTGCCAACATCCAGCTGTGGCGCCGCAGCCAGAAGGCGCGCGGGCTGCTGGAATATTCCAGCGCCGTCAGCAGGAAAAGGAACGGGAACAGGAAGCGCCCCACGGCTACGCCGTAGCCAAGCTGCTGCAGCGTCAGCACGGAATACTGCAGCCATCGCCGGATGCCCGGCGTAACAAAAAGCACCGTGCTGAGGGGTTCCGCAATGCCGCCCTTCTTGGCGATGTAAGTCAGCATGAACCAGAGGTAAACCAGCAAGCTGGCCGACAATCCGCAGAGCAGCAGATATCTCTTTTTACGGCGATCCTCCACCAGCACCGCCAGCGCTGCTGAAACAGCCAGCAGGCAGGCGGCGACAAACAGCGGCATTCCTGATCTCCCCTTTCCCGTCCCGCGGCCGTTTTCCATTTGGTTACCGATCGCATTATACCATAAAATTCCGGCTTCGGGGAGGTTTTTTATGAAATTATTCCAATTTTCCCTCCTCTGCGCGGCAAAACGGGGCACAAAACGATTTTGTGCCCCGTTTTGTCACGGTTCAGATGATCGTGCTGCCGAAGCAGCTATTTTTACGCCGCGGCCTCTTTCATCAGGTCGAACATGACGTAGTCGCTGACAGGAACTTCCGCTTCCACTTCGCCGCTGGCGATGAAGCCGTCCTGCTGGGACTTGTACAGGCCTTCAATGGTGCCGTCGTTGATCTGGTCCATCATCTCCTGGCTGGTCAGCCATTCAGCGTCGCCGCGCTGCGCGTAAACGGTGTCGTAATCCAGGCCGCATTCCTCAGCGATCCACTGGCTGATCTGTTCCGCGTTGGCGGGATCGGCGCGGTAGTCCTTCGCCTTGTACAAAGCACGGGTGAAGCGGAGCAGGTTGTCGTAGTTCTGGTCAGCATATTCGGACATGCAGATCCAGCTGGAAACAGAAGCGGAGCTATCAGCAAAGCTCAGGTTGTCGGCCAGTTCGATCACATCCTCGCCCAGTTCTTCCTGAACGGCCAGGGTGCTGGGGCTCCACAGAGCGCAGGCGTCCAGAGAGCCGGAGATCATGGCGCTGACGATGCCGGAAGCATCCATCTCCATCGCGTTCACATCTTGCAGGGTCAGATCGGCGGAAGCCAGAGTCTTTTGCAGAATCGCCTCGCTGGAGGTACCGGCAGAATAGCCGATGGTCTTGCCGGCCAGATCGGCGGCGGTCTCGATGCCGTGGCTCTTCAGGGCCATAACACGGTCACCGTTGCCCACATGGGCGAAGCAGAAGATCTTGGCCTGGCCGTTGATGCACAGCTTATGGGCACCGGAGCCGATATAGCCTACATCAATGGAACCATTTTCCATAGCGGCGATGATTGTGGGGCCATCCTGGAACTGGACCAGGTTGACGTCAATTCCTTCTTCGTCAAAGTAGCCCATCTTGTCAGCCGCAACGACCTCAACCAGGCTGGAATAGTTGGGCATATATGCCACGTTCATGGTAATGCGCTCGGCGCTGGCGGTGCTGTCCGCCGCTTCCTCCGAAGTGGCGGCGGAGCTGGACGTAGCTTCCGACGACGTGCTTTCCGGCGCAGCAGAACTGCTGGTAGAGCCACAGGCTGCCAGACTGAAGGTCATCGCCGCAGCCATCAGGGTTGCAAGTAGCTTTTTCATGTGTTTGCCTCCATATAAGATAATGTAACTTTGACGGGGCCTGTCAGGCGCCCGTAGGGACCATTATTTGCGCACTTCCAGGTATTCCTGATAAACCTCGCCCCAGATTGCGTTCTTCAGTTCATTGAAGCGGGGGCTCATGCGGGTCTCCTGCGTGCGGGGGTACGGAATGTCGATGTCCAAAATCTTCTTGATGCGGCCGGGGCGGGCGCTCATGATAACGCAGCGCTGGCCGAGGATGATTGCTTCCTCCACGTCGTGGGTGATGAAGAAGCAGGTTTTCTTCTTTTTCTCCCAAGTGTTGAGCAGATCGGTCTGCAGCTGGGCACGGGTCTGGGCGTCCAACGCACCGAATGGTTCATCCATCAGCAGGATCTCCGGCTCGGCGGCGTAGGCACGGGCAATGGCCACACGCTGTTTCATACCGCCGGAAAGTTCCTTCGGGTAATGATCGGCGAATTTTTCCAGATCGACCATCTGCAGGTACTTCATGGCCTGCGCTTCTGCTTCCGCGCCCTTGATGCCGCGCATCTCCAGCGCGAAGCAGACATTCTTCTGGACGGTCAGCCAGGGGAACAGCGCGTACTGCTGGAACACGACGCCGCGTTCCCGGCCAACACCTTCGACCTTCTTGCCATTGACCAGCACCTCGCCGGAAGAGGGGGTGAGCAACCCGGCGATGATGTTAAGCAGCGTGGACTTACCGCAGCCGGAAGGGCCCACGACGGTGATAAATTCATTTTCGTGAATGTCGAGATTGACGCCGTTCAGAGCGGTCATTTCCCCCTTGCGGGTATTAAAGACCATCTTGACGTTGTCGATCTTGACCTTTACGCTTCTCTCTTCTCCTGCCATCCTGTCAGCTTCCTTTCTGCAAAGTCGATCACTTTCTCAACGATCAGGCCAATAACGCCGATAATGATAATGTACAGCAGCATGGGATCGGTGTCGAAGTTGCTGTTCAACACGCCGATACGCATGCCAAGACCTGCCATAGCGCCGGTGGATTCGGCGGCGATCAGGGTGGTCAGGGCGGTGGAAGCGCCCAGCCGGATCGCCGTCATGATGAAGGGCAGGCTGGCCGGGGCGATGACCCGGATGAAGATATCCTTGTCTTTAGCGCCCAGAACCTTTGCCGCGCGGATCAGCGTGTCGTCAATGTTGACAACGCCCTGATAAATGGTGATGCACATGATGAGGAACGTGGCGATCGTGATCGTGATGATCTGGGGACGGCGGCCAACGCCGGCGGACAGAACGATCAGCGGCACATACGCCAGAGGGGGAATGTTGCGGATGAACATGATCCAGGGGCGCAAAATGTTGCGCACCGGCAGATACCATGCCATCAGGATTGCCACCGGCAATGCGATGACGAAGCCCAGCACATAGCCGGCCAGAACCGAGATCAAGCTGCTGCCAATATCGGTCAACAGCACGCCACGCTCGTACATGACGCCGATCTGCTGGATGGTGACGATCAAATTGGGGAAACTTCTTGCGGTCAATGGCATGATCGAAAGGATCGTCCAGACGATCAGCGCCGCGACCAGTGAGATCAGCAGCCAGACCCTCGACGGGATCCGGGCTGCCAGACTGCCTGACTTTTTGTTCACGGAATCACCCTGCCTTCTTTGCTTTGTGGGGACCGCACCACCGCGGCGCGATCCTGTTTGGATACCTCGTTTTGTTGTATCCAGTATAATGGAATCCGGCACTTTGTAAAAGGGGGAACTTTTATCCCCCTGCTTTTTATTGATTCTGCACAAAAAGCCATATGATTTCCTAAGCAAAACGCCCGCCCATTGCCCGCTTTTTCTTGAAAAAGAAGCAAAAAAGCGGCAGAACATACATTCCGCCGCTTTATCAGGCCGCCTTTGCCAACAGCAGCCTTTTTTACAGGCTATTCCGGACGGTTTTCCTTACCGGCAGAAAAACGGGCTGACCCAGGCAGCATCCCCGTTTTTGAGCCAAACGCGCAGGCGGTATTGGCTCCCCTGCTCCAAATCAAGGAGCTGCGTGTGATGCAGCGTGTAGGCAGAAGCCGGTACGCCACGGCGCACCCGGAACTTGAATGCACAATGCCAAATGAGATCGTCGCGGTAATGCGGCGTGGGACCGAACTTTTCGGTAATGTGCTGTTCACTCTGGCTGTACTGTGCATAGATGCGGGTTCCCTGCAGGATCTGCCGCACAGGCAGTTCATACACTTCCCCATCTACCGTCAGTTTCAGCACATCGTCTATGCTTCCTTCCACCTCAAAGATCAGGCTTTCACGGCGGACCTGGCTGGGACCCATCCATTTTCCGCTTTCGGTCCCGCGATGGGTGGTCAACTGGAATTCGCAGCTGCGATCCTGCTGATCGATGATCTGCTGGCCGAAGGTGTTCCAGAGTTTTTCTACACTCAAAATACGGCCCGGCACATCCAGACGCCCCTGCCACAGCTTTTTCGCTGCATCCGGGAAGATACTCGTTTCCGGTCCCCAGCCAAATTCCACCTCGAATTTGAAGGCAAAGCGTTCAGGCAGCGGCGCGCGCTCCCAAGTGCCGGAATGTACCAGCATCGTGTCCAAAATATTATCCTTAAGCAGTTCCACGCGGTCGATAGCATTGGCCGCTGTCAGATCCAGAACCAGTTTTGCCGGTCCCGGTGCCACCCGGCCGCCGATATCGGCACCGCCCAACGTGGCATTGATCGTCATACGGCTGCGGCTTACGCCGTATACCCGGCGCGCCCGCAGCCCCTGCCAGATGTCCTCGCGGCTGCGGCTGGCCGCCAGTACGCACATCATGCCGTGGTCGCATTCCCCAGGGACCGCGTGGTTATCGCCGGACGCGATGCATCCCACTTCAATTCCCTGATCCAGCGCCGCCTCATAGCAGGTCACACTGGTGCGGGGTCCCATGTGCTCGTGCCGCTCCATTCCGATAGGACCGTCATCATTTTCGCTGCAGCCATGGCTGGAATATATTTCGGCAAAAGGCGAAAATTCCGGGTCATGGGTCGCCCAGTTCTTGCCGCGGCTTCCCGGCTGATATGCCACATGATGGGGAATACCGATGGCCCCGGACGGCTTAAGCGCGTCCCGCAATTCTTCATACGTCATGGGGTGGATCATCTGTGCTGACGTAGTGGGGAAAAACACATTATGGTCGCCGTCACTGCCATTTCCCTGCCACTCATACCCAGGGAACAACGGCCAGCCTTCCGCTTCTGCATGGCGGGCCAACGCCAGCACGGCTTCCCAGTCGGCGCGCAGGTCCGTTTCCGGGATCAGATCCTCCAACTCTGCACCTGTGGGGGTACGGCGAATAGCAAACGGATAATAGGCAATCGGCCAGAAGTCCATGACCTGCTTGGCATGCTGATACCACTGTTCCAACTGATCAACCTGATTGTGGTGCGGATTTGCGTGCATATCGGCCCACAAATGTTCATACGACATAGGGTCACCTCATTTTTTATAATCTGCTGCGGCTTTCTTGCTGCAACTTGCGACGAATCGGCTTCAATGTAGCACAGTTTTTGCTATTTGTAAACACATTAAAGAAATCGGGCAGCTTTTTTGTGCAAATCTTACAATTCAAGAGCCGCATTTTTTACGTTGTCACCATCCGCACGGTCGCCACACCATCCCTCCGTTTCTGTTCCTGTACACACAGGGACCATCTTTCTCTCCCAGCGTCCTGTATACCACAATCACGCTCCGCGGGGCTTTTCTAAGCCCGCAAACAAAAAAAGAAGCGAAAGAACGTCAACGTTCTTTCGCTTCTTTTCTAGTGCCGGTGGTGGGGGTCGAACCCACACGGTGTCACCACCAACGGATTTTGAGTCCGTCTCGTCTGCCAATTCCAACACACCGGCAAGGGACGTTGCTATTATAAACGCTTTGGAGCAGAAAGTCAACCCCGCCCCCTTGCAAAGATACGCTTCCTTTGTTATAATAGCCCCTTGTTGAGCAACTTAGGATTTTAGGCTCCGCCGTGCCCGGCACGGCGACAAACCGGCGTGGGGCTGGCGGTCCCGCGCGCGGTCAAAATCTATCCCGCCGGAGTATTGTATGTTTTCTGTTACTGTGTTCGTTGCGGCCCTGGCGGCCGTCGCCGTCGCTTTTTTGGCGCTGCGCCTGCTCCCGCAGGGCAGCGGGCGCGCCCCCGTGCAGGGGCTGGTGCGCTGCGCCGCGATCGCGGCCGTCTATGTGGTGCTGTGCCTGGTGCTGGCGCCTTTCAGCTACGGCGCCGTGCAGGTGCGCGTGGCCGAAGCCCTCTGCCTGCTGCCCGTCTTTGGGGCGGAGTACATCGTGGGCGTGACGCTGGGCTGCTTCCTGGCCAACCTGTTCGGTTCCACGATCCTGGACGTGATCTTCGGCACGCTGGCGACCCTGCTGGCCTGTCTGGTCACCTACCGGCTGCGCAATGTGCGCATCAAGGGGCTGGCGATCCCGGCTTCGCTGCCGCCGGTGCTTTTTAACGCCGTCATCGTGGGCATCGAGATCACGGTATTCTTCACCGACTTTACCGCCATGAGCGCCCCGGTCTGGCTGCTGTGCCTGACCAACGGCATCAGCGTGGGCATCGGGGAGATCATCAGCTGCACGGTGCTGGGTGTGGCGCTGGTCCGGCTGATCGAATCCAACGCCGCGCTTCGGCGGATCTTCACCCAAAAGTAAACGATAACGAGGTAATCCTATGCGCCCGGAACTGATTTTGTGGGACTGGAACGGTACCCTGCTGGACGATGTCGAACTGTGCGTGGACGCGCTCAACCGTCTGCTGGCGCGGTTCGGCTACCCGCAGCGGTACACCCGCGAACAGTACCGGGCGATTTTTGGTTTCCCGGTGCAGGACTATTACGCCCGCGCCGGGTTTGATTTTTCCCGCCACAGTTTTGACAAACTGGCCCGCTGCTTCATGGACGATTACATCCCCGCCAGCGCCGCCTGCCCGCTGCTGGATGGCGCGCGGGAGGCGCTGGACGCCTTTGCAGCCGCCGGGCTGCGGCAGGTGATCCTTTCCGCCAGTCCCGTTGGCACGCTGCGCACCCAGGCAGAACAGCGGGGCGTGGACGGGTACTTTGACGAACTGCTGGGCCTGGGCGACATCTATGCCAAAAGCAAGGTGGAACTGGGCCTGCAATATTTGCAGCGGGCGGGCTTTGACCCGCGCCGCGCCGTCATGATCGGGGACACGACCCACGACTGTGAGGTGGCGCGGGCGCTGGGCGTGCGCTGCGTGCTGCAAAGCGGCGGCCACCAGCCGCCGGAAGTGCTGCGCCGCGCCGGGGCCCCCGTGGCCGCCGGTCTGCGGCAAGCCGTACAAATGATCCTGGAGGATGAGAAAAACGATGCCTGACCGTGTAAAAGGCGCCTGCCTGACGATGGGCGGCGCGGCCTGCTGGGGGATCTCCGGCTGTATGGGGCAGTACCTGTTCACCCGCGAACAGATGGACTCCGCCTGGCTGGTGCCCATCCGCCTGCTGCTGGCGGGGCTGCTGCTGTGCGGCTACTACTTTTTCAAGGACCGCCGCCAGCTCTTTGCCCCGTGGAATTTCAAGGCCGACCCCCGCAACGCCATCGACCTGCTGATCTACGGGCTGGCGGGCGTGAGTTGCTGCCAGTTTTTGTACTTCCTGACGATCCAGCTATCCACCGCAGGCATCGCCACGATCCTGCAAAACCTTTCCCCCATGCTGATCCTGCTGGTGCTCTGCCTGCGGCAGCACCGCGCGCCCCGGCCGTTTGAACTGTGCAGCATCCTGCTGGCGCTGGCGGGCGTTTTTCTGCTGACTACCCACGGCAGCCTGACCAGCCTTGCCATCCGTCCCCTTGCGCTGTTCACCGGCGTGATCTGCGCCGGTACCGTAGTGATCTACACCATGTGGCCCAAGCGCCTGCAGGCGCAGTACCCCACCCCCATGCTGCAGGGCTGGGCCTTCCTGCTGGGCGGGGTGGCGTTCAGCCTGCTGTTCCGCCCCTGGAACATGGGCTACCGCCCCAGCGCCATGGGGCTGCTGGGCATCGCCGTGGTGGTCGTGGTGGGCAACGTGCTGGCTTTCAGCCTGTATATGTCCGGCGTGGTGCTGATCGGCCCGCAGCGCGCCAGCCTGTACAGCTTTGCCGAGCCGGTCACGGCCGCCATCCTCAGCACGCTGGTGCTGGGGTTCCCCTTTACCTTGTGGGACGCCCTGGGCTTTTGCTGCATCTTTGTGATGCTGGCGCTGCTGAGCATGCCCACGCGCCGCGCCGTCCCGGCCGAATAGGCAAAATAATCAAAATAATTTTGAAAAACACCCGCACAGGTTTGACAGCATCCCCTGTGCGGGTGTATTATAGTAGAGTGTGTAAACCAAGATGCCGTGGCTGAATGCAGCGGAGAATACGGAGTTTTCCTATGTCATTTTTTGAAAAATTGTTCGGAACCTTTTCTGATAAGGAATTGAAGCGCATCCGCCCGCTGGCGGACAAGGTGCTGGCGCTGGAGCCGGAGATGCAGAAGCTGACCGACGAACAGTTGCAGGCCAAGACCACCGAGTTCAAGGACCGGCTCGCCAAGGGCGAAACGCTGGACGACCTGCTGCCGGAAGCCTTCGCCGTCTGCCGGGAAGCGGACTGGCGCGTGCTGGGCCTGAAACCCTACCCGGTCCAGATCATCGGCGGCATCGTGCTGCACCGCGCCTGCATCGCGGAGATGCAGACCGGTGAAGGCAAGACGCTGGTGGCCACCATGCCGGTATATCTGAACGCGCTGTCCGGCCGCGGCGTGCATGTAGTCACCGTCAACGACTACCTGGCCCGCCGCGACAGCGAGTGGATGGGCAAAGTCTACCGCTTCCTGGGCCTGACCGTGGGCCTGGTGGTACACAGCGTCGAATCCGCCGAGCGCAAAAAAGCCTATGAGGCCGACGTCACCTACGGCACCAACAACGAGTTCGGCTTTGACTACCTGCGCGACAACATGGTGGTCTACAAGCAGAACATGGTGCAGCGCGGCCATGCCTACGCCATCGTGGACGAGGTGGACTCCATCCTCATCGACGAAGCGCGTACCCCGCTGATCATCAGCGGCAAGGGCGAGGATTCCAGCGTGATGTACAAGCGCGCGGACGACTTTGCCAAGACGCTGAAAAAGAGCGTCATCGTGGAACTGGACGACAAAGTGACCGCCGAGGAACAGGTGGACGGCGACTACGTGGTGGACGAAAAGCGCAAGACCGCCACCCTGACCGAGTCCGGCGTGCAGAAGGCGGAAGCCTACTTTAACGTCGAAAACCTGGCCGACGCCGACAACATGGCCCTGCGCCACTACATCGACGGTGCCATCAAGGCCCGCGGCGTCATGCACCGCGACACCGACTACATCGTCAAAGACGGCGAGGTCATCATCGTTGACGAGTTCACCGGCCGCCTGATGTACGGCCGCCGCTTCAACGACGGCCTGCACCAGGCCATCGAAGCCAAGGAAGGCGTGAACGTCGCCGCCGAGAGCAAGACCCTGGCGACCATCACCTTCCAGAACTACTTCCGTATGTACGACAAGCTGGCCGGTATGACCGGTACGGCTTCCACCGAAGCGGACGAGTTCAGCGAGATCTACGGCCTGCAGATCGTCAGCATTCCCACCAACAAGCCCCGCGCCCGCAAGGACCTGCCCGACAGCGTCTACAAGACCGTCAACGGCAAGTATAATGCGGTCATCGAGCAGGTGGCCGAATGCCACGCCAAGGGCCAGCCGGTCCTGGTGGGCACTGTCAGCGTAGAAAAGAGCGAGGCCCTTTCCAAACTGCTGAAAAAGCGCGGCATCGAACATAACGTATTGAACGCCAAGCAGCATGAACGCGAAGCCGAGATCGTCGCCCAGGCCGGCAAGCAGGGCGCCGTGACCATCGCCACCAACATGGCAGGCCGTGGTACCGACATCATGCTGGGCGGCAACACCTCCTATATGGCGAAGGCCGCCCTGAAGAAAGAACTGACCCAGACGCTGACGAAGGATCTGGACCAGCGCAAGGACGAGTACGAACACGCCAAGGCCCGCGCCAAAGCCACCGGCACCGAGCTGCCCACCCCGCCCGAAGCGGATATCGAAGCCCGGCTGGAGCACCTGCTGACCGAATGTGACGGCCACGCCGACACCGACGACGCCGAGGTGCTGAACGCCCGCAAGCGCTTTGACGAACTGTGCGCCGAATTCGAGCCCGAAGTCAAGCGCGAAGCCGAGGCCGTGCGCGAAGCCGGCGGCCTGTTCATCATCGGCACCGAGCGGCACGAGAGCCGCCGTATCGACAACCAGCTTCGCGGCCGTGCGGGCCGTCAGGGCGACCCCGGCGCTTCCCGGTTCTTCCTGAGCCTGGAGGACGACCTGATGCGCATTTTCGGCGGCGACCGCGTGCAGAACCTGATGAACTCCCTGGGCCTGGAAGAAGATGTGCCCATCGAGAACAAGCTCATCACCAACACCATCGAAAGCGCCCAGAAGAAGCTGGAAGCCTCCAACTTCGCCATCCGTAAACAGGTGCTGCAGTATGACGACGTGATGAACCAGCAGCGCGAGATCATCTACAAGCAGCGCCAGACGGTGCTCAACGGCGAGGATATCTCCGAGAGCCTGCACAACATGATGCGCCAGAGCATCGACGACGCCTGCGCCAACTATCTGAACGGCGACACCCCCGACGACTGGGATTTCGCCGGGCTGCGCCGCCACTTCATGAACTGGCTGTGCCTGCCCAGCGACTTCAACTACACCACCGAACAGCTCAGCGACCTGACCCGCGAGGGCATTGCCGACGAGCTGTACAAGCGCGGTATGGACATCCTGACCGCCAAAGAGGCCAAGTACGGCGCCCCGATGATGCGCGAACTGGAGCGCATCTGCCTGCTGCGCAACGTGGATTCCAAGTGGATGGACCACATCGACAACATGGACCAGCTCAAACAGGGCATGGGCCTGCGCGGCTACGGCCAGCACGACCCCGTGGTGGAATACCGCATCGAGGGCTTTGCCATGTTTGACGAGATGGTCGCCTCCATCCGCGAGGACGCCGTCCACATGCTGCTCACCATCGAAGTGCGGCAGCAGAACGCCCAGCCCAAGCGCGAACAGTTGGCCCAGCCCACCAGCGAGGGCGCGCCTGTCCGCCCCGGTTCCAAGGGTGCCGCGCCGGTCCGCGTGCAGAAGATCGGCCGCAACGATCCCTGCCCCTGCGGCAGCGGCCTGAAGTGGAAGAAGTGCACCTGCAAGGAATACCACCCCGACCTGTGATCCGGCGCACCGGCACCGCAGCCTTCCCGTAAGCACAACACAAAGCAAAAGCGCGCGCCGCCCTTTTCGACGGTGCGCGCTATTTTACGCCAGAAACGAGGTATTGCTATGAAAGCCCATATCGTCCATGAACCCCGCTGCGCGCTGCTGTGGGGCTTCGACGCTTCCAGCGCCGGGTACAGCGCCATGGAACGCGCCGCCCGTGCCTGCGGGGTCACGCTGCGCCCGGTGGACAACGGCGCGCTGGGCGCTGTGGTCGGCGACCTGTGCGCCGGCAAGCCCCTGCCCCCCGCCGCGCCGCTGATCGCCGTGCCCGGCCGCCCGGCCATGATCGTCAGCGGATTGAGCCACCAGAACGGCGAACTGGGGCGGTTCCTGGATATGGTGAAGGACGGCGGCGCCGACCTGCCCCTGCGGGCCATGGTCACCCCCACCAGCAAGGGCTGGACGCTGGCCCAACTGCTGCTGGAACTGAACCGCGAACATGACGCGGCGGGCGGGGGCAACCCGTGAAGCCCGCCGTCCGCCGGGCCGCGCTGGGCGCAGCGGTGGCGCTGGCGCTGGGCGGGGCGCTGTTCTGGCACGCCCTTACCAGGCAGACGCAGTACACCACCACCTGGTTCGACCTGTTCGACACCGTTTCGATGGTGCGGGGCTACGCCCGCAGCCAGGAGGAATGGGACGCCCAGATGGACGCCCTGCACGCCGACCTGCTGCACTACCACCAGTTGTTCGATATTTACCACAGTTACGACGGCACGACGAATCTGTGCGATGTAAACGCCCACGCCGCCGAAGCCCCGGTGCCGCTGGAGGACGATCTGTTCGACTTTTTCCAGTGGTACACCGGCGAGGTCCAGCCCGTGACCGGCAGCGCCGTGAACATTGCCGCCGGGGCCGTGCTGGACCTGTGGCACGACGCGCGGGAGAGCGACGCCCCCGCCCCACCGGAGGACGCGCGCATCCAGCAGGCACTCGCCCACTGTGACCCTGCCGCCCTGCGGCTGGATACGGACGCGCGGACGCTCTTTTTCACGGACCCCGCCATGACGCTGGACGTGGGCGCCGTAGCCAAGGGCTACGCCGTGGAGCGGGCCGCCGAGGCCGCCGAGGCGCGCGGGCTGGAAAGCGCGCTGCTGAACATCGGGGGCAACCTGCGCGCCATTGGGGAGAAAGCCAACGGCGAAGGCCCCTGGACCGCGGGCATCGAGAATCCCCTGGGCAGCGACCCGGCTTATATTCAAACGTTGGCGCTGCCCGCCGGGTGCAGCCTGGTGGTCAGCGGCGATTACCAGCGTTATTTTGAGTACGAGGGGCAGCGTTACGCCCACCTGATCGACCTGACTACCGGCTACCCGGCCCGGTATTGCAGCAGCGTGGCCGTGCTGCCGCCCCCCGCGCGCGGCGGCACCGGGGACGCGCTTTCGACGGCGCTGTTCTGCCTGCCGGAAGCGGACGGCCGCCGCCTGCTGGAACAGGAAGAAGGGTTCTCGGCCCTTTGGATGTACCCCGACGGCTCCACCGCCGCCACCGACGGCTGGCCGGGCCGCCCCGCCGGATAACAGACCGATGTAAAAAAGGGACCGCCCCCTGGGCGGTCCCTTTTTGCATCATTGGTCTTTGCTGAGCAGGATGCGGTCGTTGTCCAGCGCGTGGCCCACGTTAGCCGCGAACCGCTCCAGCAGTTCGTTCACGCCCATATGGGCCCGCTCTTCCCCGCCCACATCCAGCACGATGCGGCCCCGGTCCATCATCAGCGTGCGGTTGCCCAGGGTCAGGGCGTCGTGCATATTGTGGGTGATCATCAGGCAGGTGATGTGGTTTTCCGCCACGATCTGCTTTGTCAGTTCCAGCACTTTGTCCGCCGTGGCCGGGTCCAGCGCCGCCGTGTGTTCGTCCAGCAGCAGCAGTTTGGGGGTGACTAACGTGGCCATCAGCAGCGTGAGGGCCTGCCGCTGCCCGCCCGAAAGCAGCCCCACCGGCTGTTTCATGCGGTCCTCCAGCCCCAGGCCCAGAGCCGAGAGCTTCTCGGCAAAGAGGGCGCGGTCGGCCTTCGTGATGCGGGAGAACGGCGAAGTCTGCCGGGACGCCCGCAGGAAGGCCAGGGCCAGATTTTCTTCGATGCTCATATGGGGCGCCGTCCCCCGCAGGGGGTCCTGGAACATCCGGCCGATGACCTTGGAGCGGCGGTAATCCGGCTGGAAGGTGATGTCCTGCCCGTCCAGCGTGATGCTGCCCGTATCCGCGATAAATTCCCCCGCGATGGCGTTGAACAGCGTGGATTTGCCCGCGCCGTTGGAGCCCACGATGGTGGCGAAGTCGCCCGCTTCCAGATGGAGGTCCACCCCGGTCAGGGCCTGTTTTTCATTGACGGTGCCGGGGTTGAAAACTTTCCCCACGTTTACAAGATCCAGCATATCAGCGGCCCCCTTCCCGTTTGGCTGCGCGGCGGCGGCTGGCAAAGGCCGCCTTGCTGCGGATGGTGGGCGCGGCGATGGCCAGCCCCACGATCACGGCGGACAGCAGCTTCAGACATTCCGAGGGGAAGTTGGCCCGCAGCGCGATGGCGATGATGAAGCGGTACAGGATGGAACCGGCCACCGCCCCCGCGATCTTAAGCCCCATGCGGCCCCGGCCGAACAGCGTTTCACCGATGATGAGGGACGCCAGACCGATGACGACCATGCCGGTGCCCAGGTTGATATCGGCAGAGCGCTGGTACTGGGCCAGCACCGCGCCGGAGAGGGCCGTCAGGCTGTTGGAGATGCACAGCCCCACCAGGATCGTGAACGCCGTGTTGATGGAGGAAGCGCGCACCATGGCGGGGTTGTCGCCGGTGGCGCGGATGGAAAGCCCCAGCCGCGTTCCCAGAAAGAGTGTCAGCGCGCCGCAGGCCAGCACCGCCACCAGAACGGCAATGACGAGCTTATAGGGGGAGTCCTTGCCCATGACGCCCTGCAGCAGCGTGAACACGGTCTCGGTCTTGAGCATCGGCACGTTGGAAGAAAAGCCCATGACGGCCAGATTGATCGTGTACAGCCCCGTGTTGGTGACGATGCCCGCCAGGATGGACGGCACGCCCAGCCGCGTTTGCAGCAGCGCGGTGACGGCGCCGGCAGCCGCGCCGGATATCATCGCCAAAAACAGCCCCAGCACCGGATGCCCGGCCACCGCGGCGGTGGCCGATACCGCGCAGCCCAGCGTGAACGCGCCGTCGGTGGTCATATCGGCGATGTTGAGCACGCGGAAGCTCAAAAACAGCGCCAGCGCGACCAGCGAATAGATGCACCCCAGTTCCAGGGCGCTCTGCAAAATGGAAAGTGAAAACATAGCGGGTGGTCGCCTGCCTTTCAGGTAAGATCAGAAGTCTGCGGTCATTCCGCGGCGGTGGTGACTTCCACCAGTTGGCCGCCCAGCGCATCGTACACATGGGGGTCGATGCCCAGGGCCGCGGCGGTCTCGGTGTTGACGGTAACGATGCCGCCGGGCACGATCTGGTATTCGGGCACCGTGCCGGTCTGCAGCACTTCCAGCGCCAGGTCGGCGGTGGCCGCGCCCAGATCGTCATAGTTGACGCCGCAGGTAGCCAGCGCGCCGGAGGTCACAAAGCTGTCCGCCCCGGTATAGTAGGGGATGCCCGCCTCGGTGAAGGTGGCCGAAACAGCGCCCGCCGCGGCCATGACTACGTTGTCCGTAGGGGTAAAGACGGCGTCCGCCTGGTCGGCCAGCGTGACCGCCGCGGCCAGCACTTCGTCGCTGGTGTTGCCGGTGGCTTCCACATAGGCCACGCCCTTTTCGTCCAGGTAGGCTTTGGCGGCTTCGATGGCGGCTTCGGAATTGGGCTCCGAGTTGGAGTAGAGCAGGCCGACGGTCTGGATATCGGGGTCGGCGGCGAACATCATATCCAGCACGAAGCCGGTGTCCAGATAGTCGGACGTACCGGTGACGTAGGAAATATCGGTCAGGTCGGCGGCAGCCGGGTCCGAGATGGCGGCATAGATCACAGGGGTCTCGCTCTCGGCGGCGGCGTTCGCCATGCACTGGGCGGCCAGCGTGGCAATGGGGATCACGGCGTCGTAGCCGTCGGCCATGATCTGGGTGCCGATCTGGTTCAGGATGGTAGCGTCGTTCTGGCCGTTGAACAGCTCATATTCGACGGTGATGCCCTGGTCGGCGGCTTCGGCGTCCAGTTCCGCCTCGATGGCGGCGCGGATCTGGTCCAGGCTGGCGTGGTCCATCTGCTGAACGATGGCGATGCGCACGCCGTCGGCGGCATTTTCGTCCGCAGTGGCAGCCGCGGCGCCGCTGTCCGCTGGGGCGGTATCGGCGGTGGAACCGCAGGCGGCGAGGAAAGTCATGAGGGCGGCGGCGGACAGAACAGCGAACAACTTTTTCATAAGGCAGCTCCTTTTTTGCGTTTGTAAAATAGAGGGCGGCCGTGGGGCAAGGCCCCGGCCCGGTCAGTTCTGCGAGCCTCGCCATCGTTCTTTCAGCAGGATCGTTTTCATCATGTCCCCTCCCGGCAAATCGTTCTGTGCGGGAAAAACAAAACTGCCCCTGCACAGAAAAAACTTCTGTGCAAGGGCAGATACAAATTCGATCTGTGGTGCCACCTTGCTTGCCGCGCAGATACGCTGCCGCGGCCACTCTGTAGGGAACCAACATTCCCCTGCCCTGTAACGGAGGCTTCCGTCAGCGGATACTGGGGCCTGCGCCCGTTCCCCGTGCCCTCTGCGAACCATTGTGCCGCCCCGCTTTACATCCCCTTCCCAGCTGCCGGGGACTCTCTTTGGTCGCGCTTGCGGTTTTACTTTCGCTTCATTGGTTTAGAGCATTTATACCACATTGCCGCCGGTTTGTCAACGGCTTTTTGTATTTTTTCAGGAAGCGGCTTCCGCGCTTTCCGGCGTGCCGGTGTACACGATGTTGTTTTCGTTGAGGATCAGCAGCTTTTGGGCCACGTCCTCGGCGGGCACGTTCCCGGTCACCAGGGCGTCCCCCTCGTCAAAGGGGCAGTCCTCGCCGTCCAGCGCCAGCAGCACGTCCCAGCCGGGGGTGATGTACTCGCCCAGCCAACTGCTCAGCGCCTCGCTGTTCCAGCAGGTGTCGGGGTCATCCGCCGTAAAGGTAGTGTCAAAGCCCCACTGGCCGTACAGCACGCCGATGGAGCAGACGCCCTCGGGCGCTTCGGGCGCCCAGGCAGAAGCGTCGCTGCCGTCCTCTTCCGCGGTTTCTTCCGCGTCGTCCTGTTCGTCCAGGAACTGCGCCATCCGCGCGGCCAGGCTGCCCTCGGTCTGGAGCGACTGTTCCCCATCCACAAAGGCCAGGATCTGGTCGTCGGGGTAGGTTTCCAGCGCCTGCTGCAGGTCGTAGGCCACCAGGTCCCCGGCGTCGCCGGTATCCACCGCGCCGGTCATGCCCTGATAGAGCCGCAGCGCCAGCGGGTACACGTCCCCAAAGTAGGCTTCCATCTGTTCGGGCGCAGACTTCATGCCGCGCTCAAACCAGTACAGCACATTGCGGAAGTTGCTGTCCTGCATGCCGTCCACCACGGTGTAGATCTCGCTGTCGGCCATGCCGGTGGCCTGTTCCGTCAGGTCCCTGACGGCGTAGCCCACCACGGCGGCGCTGCGATCCTCGCCCAGGCCCACAGCCCGGAGCCCGCCCGGATACCAGGCGTAAAGGTCCTGCCACATGGTGCGCAGCTTGGCGCGGTCGGCGGCGGGGTGGGTCAGCAGGTAGCGTTCCAGCGCCAGCGTGTCCCCGGTCTGGAGATAGCGGTCCAGCAGGATGCCTGCGGCCGCGCCGTCGGGCACGGCCAGCACACGCACGCCCTGCCCGGCCAGATACTGCGTCAGCGTGCCCTGCACGTCGGCGTTACGGCCGCCGCCCAGCCCGGCCATAAACAGCCGGTAGTCGCTGCTGCCAAAATCGCTGGTATCCAGCGGATATTCCAGGTCCACCGTGTGCATATTCTGGCGGATGTAGCTTTCCGCCGGGTCGCTCTCGCGGTCCCAGGCGGAATCTTCCTCCGCCGGATCCTCGCCGGTATCCTGCTTATCTTCGGCCTGTTCTTCCTCCGCCGCAGCCGTTTCGGGCGTGGCGGCGATCACTTCCTCGGCGCTCTCGCCGTTATACAGGAAGTCCTGCAGCGCCTTGACGTTCACCGTCCAGTCGGGGTCGTACATCAGGCGGTCGTCCATATCGGTGCGCACGCCGTAAGTCCCCTGCAGCGGCATCGAGAGCTGTTCGATCTCCGCCCCCAGGAAGCCCGGAAGCTGTACCAGCAGGGCCGCGATCTCGGATTTGGTGAAGTTGGTCTGCACCAGCGGCAGCACGGTGTTGAGCAGATTGTCCAGGTCCGCCACGCTGGCGTTGCGGACCTGATCCAGCACCGCCGCAATGACGGTGCGCTGGCGCTCGATGCGTTTCCAGTCGTTGTCGATCTTGCGCAGGCGGGCATACTGCAACGCCGTGTAGCCGTCGAAATGGTTGAGGCCCGGTTCCACCTTGTCGACGATCAGCATGGAGTTGGAAGGCACCTCCCAGTTGAGGGCCTTGGCTTCCATGTCGGTGATCTCGATGTCCACGCCGCCCACGGCGTCCACGATCTGCACGAAGGAGTTGAAGTTCACGCGCACATAATGGTCCACCTGGATGTTGAAGCAGTCCTCGACGGTGTCCATCGTCAGCTTGGGGCCGCCGTAGCGGAAGGTATGGGTGATCCAGTCGTACTGGCCCTCGTACCCGTCGAGCAAAATCGGCACGCCGGTGCCGCGCTCGATGGACACCAGCTTGATGGTGTCCTCCTTGATATTCAACGAAACGAGGATCAGCGTGTCGGCACGGGCGTCCGCGCTGAATTCCGTGGTGTCCTCGGTGCCGTCAAGCTGGTTCAGATGGGTGAAGGCGTCGGCGTCGTTGACGGCCTCGGTGCGCTCGTCGGTGCCGATCAGCAGGATGTTGAGCACGTCCTCATCCGCAAAGGGGCTGCCCTCGGGCATCTCCATCTCCTCGTCGTTATGTACCAAGCCCGTGGCGTCCAGGTCCTGGTCCTCGCCCGCGTCGATACTGCCCACTTCGCTGATGCTGCCGTCATCATACTGCAGCAGGTCCAGCTTGCCGTTGACGTACAGCGCCGCCATGGCGCCCAGCGCCAGCAGCACCACGGCCACGCCCAGCAGGATCTTGGCCCAGCGGGGCAGCTTTTTGCGCGGCGGCTTCGGTTCGTCCGCCTGGGGCTGTGTGGTGGTTTTGGTTTTTTCTTCCGTCGTGTTCATATACGTTTCCCTTTTTGTTTCAAACGGCGCAGCGCCGTGCGAGGATCACAGGCATAATACACAAAGGCCATGCCCGCAAACAGTGTGAGCCCCAGCGCGCGCCAGGTGAACCAGCCGTGCTGGATGCTGTGCGCCCGCAGCGCCGCAAACCACAGCAGCGGCAGCACCGCCGCAAAGCCCAGCGGCAGCGCGCGGACCAGCGCCGCGCGGCTGCGCAGGCAGCACACAAAGAGCGCGACGGCCAGCACCGCCGCCACGACCAGCGGCCAGAACAGCCCCCGCCCCTGCAATGTGTCGTACACGAAGCGGAAGATGTTCCCCCAGGTCAGCGTCATGCCGTGCCAGGTATCCGCCGCCGTGCGCACGCCGATCTGATGCAGCGCGTCGGCGATCACGTTCTGCCCGGTGATCAGGGCGGCCAGCACCCACTTGGCGGCCCAGCACAAGCCGTAGCCGACGCCCCAGCACAGGCATCCGCCCACGCACAGCGCGCACTGGCGGCCCCCGGCGCGCAGCCGCTGCTGCGGCTGCAGCAGCCAGCAGGCCATGGGCAGCCCCAGCGTGAGCACCGGGGTCACCAGCAGGTCGCAGAAAGCCGTGGCCACGCCCAGCGCCACCAGGCACAGGCAGAGCGCGTCGCTGCGGCGGGGCTTTGCCAGCACCCAGACGCAGCCGGCATAGGCCAGCGCGAAGCAGGTGAAATACTGGATCTGGTGGGGCACCCAGAACACCGTGACCAACAACTGGCTGACTGCGAACCATACGGCCGCGGGCCTGCCGCAGCGGCGGCGCAGCAGCACCAGCACGGCGGCCAGCAGCGCAAACAGCGCCACATACTGCACCGCCCGCACCCCGGTGTAGGGCATCAGGCAGAGCAGCGGCCGCAGCCAGATCAGATACCCGTGCCAGTACCGCGCGTAGGAGAACGGCTCCAGCCCGGCGGCCTGCACCGCGGCGGGGTCGCCGCTTGCGCGGGCTTCCAGGTAGGCGGCCAGATCGTCCCCCAGCGTCTCGAAGTTATCCACATTGTAGACGGTGTTGGTCATCATGGCCATCAGCGGGCCGGTCTCGTCGGCGGTGGCCGCCTCCATCAGCATCAGGGTGTCGGTGTAGTTGTCCATCTGGAACAGCTTGAAACCGAAGTACGCGGGGTACAGCCCCTCCTGCTGGATGGTGCGGGCCGAATCGGCCAGGTGCGCCCGCACCGGCCCGCCGGGCAGCGCGCAGGCCCCCAGCAGCAACAAAAACAGCAGCCCCAGCGTGACGCCGAACACCGCCAGCGCCCGCAGCGCAAAGGGCTGCTTCCGGCTTTTGGCAGCCTGCACGTCCCCACCTCCGTCCATTTTTTCAAATACTGTTCTATTATACGGCAAAAGGCCGCGGGTTTCAACCGCAGCCCTGTGAAATTTTGTCGGAATTTGTCCGCCGCTATACCATGTCCGCCTGGCGGGAAACCGACAGTACAATGCCCATTTCGCCCAAAAGCATCATCAGACTGGTGCCGCCGGAGGAAAAAAATGGCAGGCTGATGCCGGTATTGGGGATGGTGTTGGTGACCACCGCGATGTTCAGCACGGCCTGCAGCACCACCTGCACCACAAAGCCCACCACCAGCAGCGCGCCGAACTTATCCCGCGCGCGCACGGCGATGGAGATGCCGCGCAACAGCAGCAGCAAAAACAGCAGCACCACCAGCGCCGCGCCCACAAAACCCAGTTCCTCGCATAAGATCGAGAAGATGAAGTCGTTCTGCGGCTCCGGCACATAGAGGTACTTCTGGCGGCTGTTGCCCAGCCCCAACCCCGTCAGCCCGCCGGATGCGATGGCATACAGGCTCTGGATGGTCTGGTGCCCCTCCCCCAGCGGGTCCGCGAAGGGGTCCTGCCAGGAAGCCAGACGGTCGGTGGCGTAGGGTACCAGTTCCGGCAGGGCGATGATGGCCGCGGCGATGGCCCCCACCCCCAGGCCCCCGGCGATGCCGAACCATTTGAGCCCGGTGCCGCCCACGAACATGAGCACCGCGCCGATGGACAGGATCAGCAGCGTGCCGGACAGGTGCGGTTCCAGCAGCATAAGCACCGCCACCACGCCCAGGATCAGCCCGAAGGGCAGCACCCCGGTGGAAAAGTTCTTCATGCGGTCGTGGTTGAGCGATATGATGTGGGAAAATACCAGCACCACCGAGAATTTGGCGATCTCGCTGGGCTGCAGGGTGCCCAGGCCCGGAATCACGATCCAGCGTTTGCAGCCGTTATATTCCGGCATGAACAGCACCACGACCAGCAGCACCAGAGAAATGCCCATCAGCGGCCAGGCCAGCTTATGCCAGATATGGTAGTCGATCAGGCTGGCGGCGTACATGGCCGCCACCCCCAGCACCGCGAACAGAAGCTGGGGCCGGATGTAGGTGTAGGCATCGCCGCGGCGGTAGAGCGCCACCGCATACCCGGCCGAAAACAGCATGATAAGCCCGTAACAAAGCAGGACCAGCAGCAATGCCAGGAACGGCACATCCAGGGATGGGCGCGCGGCCAGCCGCCCCCGCAGGCGCTGTACATAAGACGACATACAAAAATCCCCCCGCGTATAGTGTACGCGGGGGCAGGCGGCCGTATGCAGGGCGCTGCGCCGCACAGGCCGCTCCCATGGTATGTTTTTTCCGCCGGGCGCACCCCGGCAGGGCGGGCTTTACTCCCGCTTGAGGCCGCGGCCCATCAGGGTGGCCAGCGCATCCCCGGCGGCCAGGCGGCCGTTCAGGATGGCGTCCACGCTCTGCACGATGGGCATTTCCACTTTATATTTGCGGGCAAGGCGGCGGGCGGCGGGCAGGGCGTTGATGCCCTCCACCACCTGGCCCACCTCGGCCTTGGCTTCCTCGGCGGTGCGGCCGCGGCCCAGCAGCATACCGGCGTGCAGGTTGCGGCTGTGCATGCTGGTGCAGGTGACGATCAGATCCCCCATGCCCGAAAGGCCGGAGAAAGTCTCGGCCCGGCAGCCCATGGCCGCGCCCAGGCGGGCCAGTTCGGCGTTGCCGCGGGTGATGAGCGCCGCTTTGGCGTTGTCGCCGTAGCCCAGGCCCATGGCGACGCCCACCGCCAGCGCGATGACGTTCTTGACCGCGCCGCCCAGCTCGGTACCGCGTCGGTCAGTGTTGGTATAGACGCGGAAGGACGGCGTGGAAAAGATCTTCTGCACCGTTTTGGCGGCTTCCTCGTCCTCGCTGGCGGCCACGATCAGCGTGGGCATATCACGGGCGACCTCCTCGGCATGGGTGGGGCCGGACAGGGCCACCACACGGGCCGTGCGGCCGCACTTGCGCAGTTCGTCCTCGATGATCTCGCTCATGGTCATCAGGGTCTTGTCCTCGATGCCCTTGGCCACGTCCACGATCAGCTGCCCTTCGGGGATATAGGGCGCGGCCTTTTTGGCGGTGGCGCGCACAAAGGGCGACGGCACCGCAAACAGCAGGATGTCCCTGCCGGCGCAGGCTTCCCCGATGTCGGCCGTATAGTGCATGGTCGCGGGGAGTTCCATCCCCGGCAGGTTGGGGTGGCGGTGGGTCACGCTGAGGGACTTGAGTTCCTCCGGGATGGCGCTCCACACCGTAACGTCCCGTCCGTTGACGGCCAGCAGACGGGCCAGTGCGATCCCCCAGGTGCCGGCGCCAAAGACTGTGATCTTGGTCATATCGTAACTTCTCCTTACTGTTTATCGCTGTCCGAGCCCCAGCATCCGGCGGCGCGGCGGCCGCGGAAGCGGCGGCTCCGCGTCAAGGATCATGCGGCTGTAGCAGTTGACGATTCGGGTGCTGCCGTACTGGTGTTCCCGCTGCAGGCAGGTGCCGTAGTTCATATGCACATGACCGTGCAGCATGAGCTGCGGGCGGTAGCGGTCCAGCAATTCATGAAAGACCGTGAACCCGCGGTGCGCCAGGTCGGTCATATCGCCGTAGCCGTGCAGCGGCGCATGGGTCACCAGCACGTCCAACCCGCCGCAGCGGTCAATCTTGGCGCGCAGGCGATTGACCCGCTTGCGCATTTCGGCCTCGGTGAACTGCCAGGCGCCGGTGCGGTAGCGGCAGGCGCCGCCCAGCCCGGCGATGCGCAGCCCGTTATGGACGATCACCCGGTCGTCCAGGCAGGTCACGCCCTCCGGCGGGTGGTGGTCGTAGTTTTCATCGTGGTTGCCGTGCACATAGAACACCGGCACCGGCGCCATCGTCGCCAGAAATTCCAGATACCGGTAATCCAGGTCCCCGCAGGCCAGGATCAGCTCCGCGCCCTGCAGTTTTTCACGGCTGTAGTAATCCCACAGGCCCTTGTCCTCCTCATCGGCCACAGCCAGCAGTCTCATAGTTCTGCCTCCTTCTCCGCAGGCAGCCGGTCGCGGTGGATGCCCTGCATGCGGTACATCGCGCGGGAAACTTCCGTCAGTTCGTCGTATTCCGGGATGTGCCCGTCCACGGCGTCGCACAGCCAGTCCATGTGGACGATGTCCTCCAGGTCCAGGCCGTTGTTGCCCTCGTTCTTGACCGTGCCGTCCTGGGCCGTGATGCGGCAGTTGAAAGGGTCGATCATGCCGGAGATGACCCCCGCCCGCAGGATGTGGGCCAGATGCTGCACATCCGGCGGCAGGGCGCGGCTGAGCAGCACGTCCATGACGCCGCTGTTCATGCCCCACCAGTAGTTGACGGCGCGGCCGTCGGTACCGGATTTATCGCGGGTCCAGCCGCCGTCCAGCACGCTGCGCACCACGTTCTCATAGAACTGGCCCCAGTGCCAGAAAGGGGTGGCGAGGTCCTGCAGGACGCCGCCGGGCCCCACCAGGAAGGTGCCGAACTCCCGCTGGGGATGGCCGGGGATGGGCGCATCGCGGCCCGACACCACCGTGCCCCCCTTGCGGGAGAAGGTCGTCAGGGGGTCCTCTTTCTCCGGCAGGCAGGTCCAGTACAGTTCCACGCGGGCGCGCGGGTTCGCCATGCGGGCGCCCAGGGCAAAAGCATTGATGTTGGCGGGCATGCCGTAGCTGGGATAATCCGCCACATAGCCGATGCGGTCCCCGCGGGACATAGCCCCCGCGATGGCGCCGGTGATGAACTTGGCCTCATACACGCGGGTATAGTAGGTGCGGATGCTGGCGTAGGGCATCTCCATCGAGCAGTTGAGGATGCGCACCTGGGGGTGCTTGACCGCGGCGCGCAGCGAAGCGCCCACCAGCTTGGGGCTGGTGGTGAACACGATGTCGGCGCCTTCCTCGATGGCCTGTTCCATCAGGGTGTCGGCGTTCTCGCCGGGGACGGCGTCAAAATAGGCGCTGGTCTCGACCTTGTCCCCCAAGACGGTCTCCAGCTGGCTGCGGCCGAATTCATGCTGGCTGGTCCAGGCGCTGGTCTCCGGCGTGCGCTCGTGGACGAAGGCCACCTTCAGGTGGGTGGGCGGGGCCGTGCGGATGCCCGGCAAAATGCGCCCGATCAGCGTATCTTTCTGCTTGGCGGGTTCCGCCGGTTTGACGCTGAGGGCCACGGGGTCCTCGTTCTGCAGGGCCAGCACGTCGTCCCACAGGGCGTCCAGCTTCTGGCGAAGCTGGGCCGGGGAACTGTCGGCCAGTTCCCGCCGGGAATACAGGCGCAGCAGAAGCAGCAGCACGTCGCCGGTGGTGCAGCGAAGCTGGTCCCCGCCGTGGGCCTCGAACGCCTTGCCCACCCAGTTGTACAGCGAAAGGATGTCGGCGCGGTCATCGTCGCCCCAGGCTTCCTCCGGGCCTTTGCCCATCAGCTTCTGCAAACGCGCAAAGCTGCCCAGCTTGGTAAAGCGCAGCGTATAGGTGCGGATCAGCGGGTAGTAGTGCATGAACTCATAGTACAGGCGCACCTGCAGATCATCGCTGTAGCTGGGCACGACGCGGGTGACGTTGGCCATCACGCTGCTGGCGCCGAAGAACTTCAGCACGCTGACGCGCTTGTTGCCCTCCTGCACATAGAACTTGCCCATATACTCAAAGCAGCGCACCGGGTCGCGGATGCCTTCATCCAGGTGGGCGTTGCAGAGGTTGGTCCACTTGGCGGCGAACTCGGTGCGGAAATCCAACAGCGGCATAAAGTTGCTGGCAAACGCCGCCGTGCGCCCCGCCGTCTTGGTGCCCACCAGAAGATCCAGCGGCACTTCGATCAGGCCCAGCGGAAGCTGGTTTTCGACCTGCACGTTTTTGAGCAGGTCGTCCAGTACCGGCAGATACGGCGACGCCCCAGCCGCCGTTTTTTCACGGTAATCCCGCTGGCCCATCTTCTGGGCTTTGATATAATACTCCAATACGTCTGCGTGGCTCATGGCAGAACCCCTCCTCGGTCACTCTGTGATTTTTCACAAATTCCGGGTCCATTCTTTGTCAGAATGATTATAGCATAAGACGGCGCAAGATACAAAGCCGGACCGCCAAAAAATTCAAATTTTGCCCCGTTCCCGGCGTTTCAGTCCAGCAGCCGGACCAGTTCCCGGTCGGCCTGCGCCAGGGCCGCCAGCACGGCGTCCTCCCCTTGGGCGCGGTGTTTTTCAAAGGCATGGAAGCTGCCGTAGATCATCAGCGTGAACACAGCCCGGGCGGCCACATCGTCCCGGCAGTCCGGCCGCTGTTCAAAGAACATCTGCTGCAGACTGCTCTCGATGCGCGGCAGCAGCATCGGCGCGCGGCTGCCGGAAAACAGCACCCCGATCCGCGGCTGCCGCGCCCGGTAGGCGCGGGCAAACTCCTGCACAAAGCGGTCCGGGTGGGCCAGCAGGTCTTCGGGGCAGGTCAGGCTTGCGGTGATCTCGTCCGCCAGCCGGGCTTCCAGCTCTTCCGAAAGGTCGTAGATATCCCGGTAATGGGTGTAGAAGGTGGATTTGTTGATCTGCGCCTTTTCGCACAGTTCCTTGACGGTGATCTTCTCGATGGGTTTGCGGGCGCGCAGCGCCAGAAAGGCGTCCGCGATGCTCTTTCTTGTTTTGGTGATCCGAATGTCCACAACGATGCTCCTCTGCCCGACGATTTGGGCGATGGGTCGGTTTTCCGACGTTTGGGGGAAATCCCCGCTTTTCACGCCGCCCGTTTTCCGCTATACTGCTGATACCACTATACTATAAAAACCGACGGTTGTCTATTTCTTAAAGAGGTATGCCATGAACTTTCAGGATTTTTACGCCGGGCTTTCTTTTGACGCCTACACCTGGCTGGGCGGCCACCTGACCGAAGAGGGCGCGGTGTTCCGCACCTTTGCCCCCGGCGCGCGGCAGGTGGACCTGATCGCCGAATGCAACGGCTGGCAGGGTACCCCGATGCAGAAAGTCTATGACGGCAATTTCTGGGAGATCACCGTGCCCGGCGCCGCCCAGGGGATGATGTACAAGTACAAGATCTGCGGCCCGGACGGACGCTGGACCGACCACTGCGACCCCTACGGCTTTTTTGCGGAACTGCGCCCGGCCACGGCCTCGGTCCTGTACGGCCTGCCCGCCGAAGCCCCGGCCCCGCCCTGCCGGGACTGGGCGCACGAAGCCGTCAATATCTATGAGGTACACGCCGGGTCCTGGCAAAAGCCCGGCGAGCCCGGCGCGTTCTACACCTTCCGGGAACTGGCGGCGCGGCTGGTGCCCTACCTGGCCGAAAACCACTATGACCTTCTGGAACTGATGCCGCTGAACGAACACCCCTGCGACGAATCCTGGGGGTATCAGGCCACAGGGTTCTTCAGCCCCACCGCCCGCTACGGCACCCCGGACGACCTGCGGTTCCTGATCGACGCCTGCCACCGCGCGGGCATCGGCGTGATCCTGGACTTTGTGCCGGTGCATTTTGCGGTGAACGACTACGGCCTGTTCCGCTACGACGGCACCGCCCTGTACGAGTACCCCCACCAGGACGTGGGCTACAGCGAGTGGGGAAGCTGCAATTTCATCCATTCCCGCGGGGAGGTGCGCAGCTTTTTGCAGTCGGCGGCCTGTTACTGGCTGCGGGAGTTCGGCTTTGACGGCCTGCGCCTGGACGCCGTGAGCAACCTGATCTACTGGCAGGGGCGGCCGGAACGCGGCGAAAACCTGGCGGCGCTGCGCTTTTTGCAGACGATGAACGCCGGGCTGAAAGCCCGCTGCCCCGGCGCGCTGCTGATCGCGGAGGATTCCTCGGCCCGGCCGGGGGTGACGGCCCCGACCGGGCAGGGCGGGCTGGGGTTCGACTGCAAGTGGGACCTGGGCTGGATGAACGACACGCTGGCCTACCTGCAATCCCCGCCGGAGGAACGCCGCCGCTGCCCCGACCGGCTGACCTTCTCGATGTTCTACTTTTACAACGAACGCTACCTGCTGCCGCTCTCCCACGACGAGGTGGCACACGGGAAAGCGGCCATCGTACAGAAGATGTACGGCGACTGCCCCGCCGAAAAATTTGCCCAGGCCCGGCTGCTGTACCTGTACATGTACGCCCACCCCGGCAAAAAGCTGAACTTTATGGGCAACGAACTGGGCATGCTGCGGGAATGGGACGAAAAGTGCCCGCTGGACTGGCAGTTGGACGGGCCGCGCGCGGCCTTTGCGGAATTTTTCCGGGCATTGCAGGGGTTGTATGCCCAGACCCCGGCGCTCTTTGCCCGCGACTACGAGGGCGACGGCTTCGCCTGGCTGGACCGCCCCGCCCCGGGGCGCGCGGTCTTTGCCTTTGTGCGCCGGGGCGGCGGGCAGGAGGTGCTGGTCCTGCTGAACTTTGACGACGCGAACCTGCCGGGCTGCGAACTTCCCCTGCCGGGCCGCCGGGAAGCCCGCCTGCTGCTGGACAGCGCCGACGCACAGTGGGGCGGCCCCCGCCCGGCGGCCTGCTGGTCCTTCGCGGGCGGGCGGCTGCGCACCGATCTTACGCACTATTCGGGGCAGTATTTTCTGCTGCAATAAGGCAAACAAAACCAGCGGACCTTGCGGCCCGCTGGTTTTTCGTTTCTTTTGGGTCAACCGGTATGCACGGCTTTGGGGTAGATCTTCTGCATACGCGCGTCATCAAAGTGCGCGTCCAGATAGACTTCCACCTGATTGTGGGCGGGTTCGCCCTCGATGCGGGCATTATAGCGCACCAGCGCCATCGCGCTGACGATCATGTTCACAGCCATGAACACGCACAGCGCCCAAGTCACGACTTTGCCGAAGGTGCGCGGGATGCGTTCGATCTGGCGTTCGATCGGCGGGAACGCCACTTTGAACCAGGCCACGGCCGCAAAGCCCCAGAAGAAGCAGTACAGCAGGTTGATACGGCCGCCCAGGTTGAAGGGGATGGCGCTGTAGTCCCAGAACACCGCGCCGAACACGACCTCGGTAAAGACGCTGCACAGGTACTCATACGCGCCGCCCAGCAGCGTGCCGGTCACAAAGAGCCAGCTTGCGGATTTGTCCTTATAGCGGTACAGCAGCAGGGTCGCCAGCGCAAGGGCCAGCCCCCACACGACGGAGAACGGCCCCCACACCACGCTGGAACGGCTCATCCAGTACCCGGCCGTGATGCGGCAGAAGATCGTTTCGACAATATCGCCCAGGAACGCGCCGACGATGAACAGCAGCGCGATCTTGTAGGGGCTGCACCCCGCGGCGAACACCTGCGGTTTGGCTTTTTTGACGCGTACAAAGTTCGCGGTGGGGTGGGCCTTGGTCATACGGCCTTCGACCCGGCCCAGGATCCACAGCCCGGCGCGCAGCGTCAGGCTTGCCAGGCGGTTCTCCACCGCTTCCGCCGGGGGCCAGCGGTAGCGCAGGCCCAGCATCGTCAGCAGCGTGCCCACGGCGTCGATGGCAAACAGCACCACCAGCACCCAGACCACCACCGCCCGCACGCCGCCGGGCATCAGGTGGAACAGGAACAGCAGCAGCGGGTTGCCCCACTTGATCAGAACGACGCTGAGCAGGCCCCACAGCAGCGAGGCCCCCAGGCAGATGTAGCCGTCCAGGTTCCATTTGCGGTCACTGTAGTCCCACCAGCGGGTGTGGCTGACCAGTTCCAGAATATGCCCGGCGATCCATTCCAGCACGGTGGCGTAGACGGCGCCCAGCCCGAACAGGAAGAACCAGTTCTGCTGCAGGTCGCCCAGCGTGAAGCTGATGATGATGCCGCCGATGCCGTACAGGATGCACAGCGGCCCGTTGAGCACACCGCAGTCCTGATAGCGGTGCTTGCGCACGGCGTTGTTGAGGACTTCGCCCAGCCATCCCAGGAAGGAATAGGCAAAGAACAGATAAGTCAGTTGATAGAAATCCATGGGAACTCCTTTTTCATTCGTCATTCACAGGTCAGGCGGCGGCCGGGGGTATCCGCGCTGACATAATGGGTGCGGCGGCTCATCTGGTTATCCAGCGCCTGCCCCGCGGCGTACCGCCGCAGGTTGTGCGCAAAGATCTCCACGATGTTTTCCAGCGTGCGGGGCAGGCTGAACCGCCCCGAGATATGCGGCGTGATCAGCACGGTATCCAGCCGCCAGAGCGGGTGGTCCGGCGGCAGCGGTTCAGGGTCGGTCACATCCAGCGCCGCGGCCAGGGCGTCATGGTCCACCGTACAGCCCCGCCCCACATTGATAAAAATCGCGCCCCGCTTGCAGCGGGCCAGGCGCGCCGCGTCAAACAGGCGGGCCGTTTCCGGCGTGCCCGGCAGGCTCAGGGCCACCACGTCGGCCTGGGGCAGTTCGGCGTCCAGGTCCCCTGCGCCCACCACCCGCAGGCAGTAGTCCGGGGCGGGGGCCGCCTGACGGCGCACCCCCACGACCTCCGCGCCCAGGGCATTGGCCCGGCGGGCAAAGCTGCCGCCGATGTCCCCCAGCCCCACGCAAAGCACCCGCGAACCGGCGATGGAGCGCATCGGGCGCTCGATGGCCTGCCAGCACTGCTGCCGCTGGCGGTCCCGGTAGAGAAGCAGGTCTTTGGCAAGGGCCAGCCACATGCCCAGCATCCACTCGCTGATGGCAAGGCCATAGGCTCCCGTGGCGTTGGTGACAAGGCAGCCCGGCGGCAGCACGCCGGGTTCCAGATAGGGGTCCGGCCCGGCAAAGTTGGACTGGAACCATTCCAGATGGTCGTTGCGGCGGATCAGTTCCACCGGCACGTTGCCCAGGATCGCGTCCGCCCAGCAGACTTCTTCCTGCGTGGCGGACGGCTCGGTGGTGAAGCGGTATTCAAACGCCGGCGCGGCCCGGCGGATCACCTCGCGCTGCCGGTCCGACAGGGGCAGCGCCACCAGGATCTTTTTCTGCATCCTTCCCTCTCTCCGGCCGCAGGGGGCCGCTGTGTCATGCTTCGTCCTGTATGCCGCGCGCCCGCCTGCTGAACACGCACCCGCAGTAGTCCTGCCGGTAAAGCCCGTATTCGGCGCTGAGCTGCAGGCTGCGCCGGTAGCCGTCTTTTTTGCGGAATTCACTGGGCAGGAACCGCACGCCGTACTGCGCGCCCAGTTCCGCCCCCAGTTCGTTGATGCGCACGGGGTCCTTCATGGGCGAGATGGACAGCGTCGTGCAGAACCATGCGAACCCGTGTTCCGCCGCGTACCGCGCGGCCTGTTCCAGCCGCAGGCGGTAGCATACGGTGCAGCGCGCGCCTTTTTCCGGCTCCTGTTCCAGCCCCCGCACGGCGTCGTAAAATTCCTGCGGGTCATAGGGCAGTTCCACCACCGGGAAGCGGTACCCTGCCTGCCGCACAAAGCGTTCCAGTTCCTGTTCCCGGCGGCGGTATTCCGCCGGGGGGTAGATGTTGGGGTTGTAATACAGCACCGTCAGTTCAAAATGGCCGGCCAGCCGTTCCAGCGTGGCGCTGGAACACGGCGCACAGCAGGCGTGCAGCAGCAGGCGCGGCCGGCTGCCCCCGGCTGCAAGGCCGTCAAGGACCTTCTCCATCGCAAGCTGGTAATTGACCCGGTTCGGCATGGCTGCCTCTCCCCCTTTCCCGTCTGCCCGGCGCGGCGGTCCGCGACCGCCCGCAGGTGTTTCTATCATCATATCATATACGACGCACTTTTGCATTATATTCCGAAAATTTTGCCGGATTTTTTCCCTTTGTACGACCGCCGCCGGCCGTTTATAGTTTGTTTTGATTTCTTTCGCAATTTATTTGGATTTTTTTCACCCCTTTGTCACAAAAGGCCGTTATACTGTAAGTGTCCTCAGGAAGGGAGCAGGGACCCGGAACGAGGACAGGGACCCCAAGTTTTTTCATCCATACTCCTCTTTTCTTTTGACACCGAGGCGGCGCAGAATTTTTTCTGCGCCGCTTCGGTGCTTTTTGCGGGGAACCGTCGGTTTTTCCACGATTTTCTCTTGCAAAAACGTGAAAAAAAATGTAGAATAAAACAGTATGGTATCGGTGGTAGTATGTCGTTTTGATTCTTCCACGCCAGAGACCTGCGGCAAAACGCCGTTTGCCCCGCAATTTTTTCCCGTTTTCCCAGGAGGTTTGATCCATGAGAGTTGGTCTGGACATTGGTTCCACCACCATTAAATGCGTTGTGCTGGACAACGCCGGGAAACTTCTGTTTTCCACCTACGAACGTCATTTCAGCCATATTCTGGAAAAAGGCAAGGCGCTGCTGGAAAAGGTCGCCGCCGAGTACCTGCCCGACGGCCGCGCCTTCCTTGCCATTTCCGGCTCCGCCGGCATGGGCCTGGCGGACAGCTGCAAGGTCCCCTTTGTGCAGGAAGTGTTCGCCACCCGCGTGGCGGCCAACCGCCTGGTGCCCGGCACCGACTGCATCATCGAGCTGGGGGGCGAGGACGCCAAGATCCTGTTCCTGACCGGCGGCACCGAGGTCCGCATGAACGGCAGTTGTGCGGGCGGCACCGGCGCGTTCATCGACCAGATGGCGACCCTGCTGAAGATGGGCGCCGACGAGATGGACGCCGCCGCCCAGACCGCCACCCGCACCTACACCATCGCGTCCCGCTGCGGCGTGTTCGCCAAGAGCGACATCCAGCCGCTGATCAACCAGGGCGCCCAGGCCGGGGACATCGCCGCGTCGATCTATCAGGCCGTGGTCAACCAGACCATCGCCGGGCTGGCCCAGGGCCGCCCCATCCAGGGCAACATCGTCTATCTGGGCGGGCCGCTGACCTTCAGCAAGACGCTGCGCCAGAGTTTTGACAAGACCCTGGGCGTGCAGGGCCTTTGCCCCGAAAACAGCCTGCTGTATGTGGCGCTGGGCGCGGCGTACTACGCCGACGAGGAACACGACCTGCACGAGGTCGCCCGCCGACTGGACGACTACAGTGCCACGGCCACCTATGTGAGCCTGCCGCCGCTGTTCGCGGACAAGGACGAGTACGAGGCCTTCCATGCCCGCCACCTGAAAGCCACGGTGCCCTGCCTGCCGTTCAGCGCCCAGTGCGGGCCGGTACACATCGGCATTGACTCCGGTTCCACCACCATCAAGCTGGTGGTCATCGACCAGAACGCCAACATCCTGTTTGAAAGCTACCGCCCCAACCTGGGCAACCCCGTGCCGCTGGTGCGGGACACCCTGCTCAAACTGTACCAGGACCACCCCGGCCTGCAGATCGCCAGCGTGACGACCACCGGCTACGGCGAAGAACTCATCAAGAACGCTTTCCACTGTGACCGCGGTCTGGTGGAAACGGTGGCCCACTTTACCGCCGCCAAGCACTTCCTGCCCGATGTGGACTTCATCATCGACATCGGCGGCCAGGATATGAAGTGCTTCAAGATCGAGGACGGGGCCATCAGCAACATCTTCCTGAACGAAGCCTGTTCCTCCGGCTGCGGCAGCTTTTTGCAGACCTTCGCCCAGGCGCTGGGCTATGACGTGAAGGAATTTGCAGCCCTGGGCCTTTTTGCCGACAAGCCCGTGGACCTGGGCAGCCGCTGCACGGTGTTCATGAACTCCTCGGTCAAGCAGGCGCAGAAGGACGGCGCTTCCATCGAGAACATCAGCGCGGGGCTTTCGATCTCGGTCGTCAAGAACGCGCTGTACAAGGTCATCCGCGCTTCCAGCCCCGAAGAACTGGGCCGCAACATCGTGGTGCAGGGCGGCACTTTCTACAACGAAGCCGTGCTGCGCGCCTTTGAAAAGGAGATGGGCGTCAACGTCATCCGGCCCGACATCGCCGGTCTGATGGGCGCTTACGGCGCGGCCCTGCACGGGCGCAGCCACGCGGACGCGGGCGCCCGCAGCACCGTGCTGACCGAGGAAGAGCTGGAGCATTTCAGCCAGAAGGTCAACACCGTGCAGTGCCAGGGCTGCGGCAACCACTGCCAGCTTACCGTCAACGTCTTTGCGGACGGCAAGCGTTACATCTCCGGCAACCGGTGCGACAAGCCGGTGACCGGCAAGGCCAATAACGAGGACCTGAACCTTTACGCCTACAAGCTGCAACTGCTGGAACAGTACCGCAGCGCGCCCGCGCCCGAACATCCCCGCGCGCGCATCGGCATCCCGCTGTGCCTGAATATGTATGAACTGCTGCCGTTCTGGCATACGCTGTTTACGAAGCTGGGCTTCGCCGTGGTGGTGAGCCCCTTCTCCAACCGCAAGCTGTACCAGGCCGGGCAGGCCACCATCCCCAGCGATACCGCCTGCTTCCCGGCCAAACTGAGCCACGGGCACATCCACTGGCTGGCGCAGCAGGGCGTGGACGCGGTGTTCTACCCCTGCATGAGCTACAATCTGGACGAACACCTGGGCGACAACCACTACAACTGCCCGGTGGTCGCCTACTACCCCGAAGTGCTGGCCGGCAACTGCCCCGAACTGGAAAATCTGCCGCTGCTGTACGACTACTTCAACCTGGAACGGCGCAAGGACTTCTACAAGCATTTCTATGCATCGCTGTCCCGGACCTTCCCCGGCCTTGACAAAAAGGCCGTGCATGAGGCCATCGACGCCGCCTATGCGGAATACGCCCGCCATATGCAGCAGGTGCGCGACAAGGGCACCCAGATCATCGCGGCGGCCCGCAAGGAAGGCCGCCACATCATCGTGCTGGCGGGCCGCCCCTACCATGTGGACCCGGAAGTGAACCACGGCATCGACCAGCTCATCATCCGCCAGGGCGCCGCCGTCGTGACCGAAGATTCGGTGAGCTGGCACGAAGAAAAGTTCCAGACCTCGGTGCTGAACCAGTGGACCTACCACAGCCGCCTGTACGCCGCGGCGCGGTACTGCACCACCCAGCCCGATATGGATCTGGTTCAGCTCGTTTCCTTCGGGTGCGGGCTGGACGCCATCACCACCGACGAGACCCGCGAGATCCTGCAGGCGGGCGGCAAGCTGTACACCCAGTTGAAGATCGACGAGATCACCAACCTGGGCGCCGTCAACATCCGGCTGCGCAGCCTGTTCGCCGCGCTGGAAGAACGCCGCGAAGCCGCCGGGCAGGCCTGAGCCGCCCGTTTTTCCCCCATGAGATGAGGCAAAGTGTATGGAATATGTGACCCCCAATTTTACCAAGGACATGGTAAAGACCCATAAGATCCTGATCCCCAACATGGCGGTGACCCAGTTCCGCCTGATGCAGGCGGCGCTGGCCAGCGAAGGCTACCAGACCGAAGTGCTGGGCAACTGCGGCAGCGAGGTGGCCCAGCTGGGCCTGAAATACGTCCACAACGACACCTGCTACCCCGCCCTGCTGGTCATCGGCCAGTTCCTGGACGCGCTGAACAGCGGCAAATACGACCTGGAACATACGGCGCTGCTCATCACCCAGACGGGCGGCGGCTGCCGGGCGTCCAACTACATCAAGCTGCTGCGCAAGGCGCTGGTCAAGGCCGGGTACGGCAACATCCCGGTGGCGTCGCTGAACTTTTCCGGCCTGGAAAAAGGCAGCGGCCTGCCGCTGACGGTGCCGCTGCTGCGCAAGGTCATCGCGGCCATCTTCTACGGCGATATGCTGGCGGCCCTGCGCAGCCAGACCCACCCCTATGAGGACCATAAGGGCGACGCCGATGCCATGACCGAAAAATGGATCGCCCGCATCCAGGAGTGGATCCGCAGCGACCGCAACTATTCGGCGCGGGATATGAAGAAGCGTTTCCCGGAGATCGCCGCCGACTATGCGTCGATCCCGATGACCCGCGTGCCCAAGGTCAAGGTCGGCGTGGTGGGCGAGATCTACGTCAAGTACTCCCCCCTTGGCAACAACGACCTGGAAAAGTTCCTGGAAAGCCAGGATTGCGAGGTGAACCTGCCGGGCCTGATGGGCTTTGTGCAGTACTGCATCGCCAACACCACCATCGACGTGAACCTGTACGGCGGCAGCAAGCTGGTGGCCGGCGGGGCCGACGCCCTGCTGGGCTGGCTGGATTCCATCGGCGTGGCCAGTTATGAGGCCATGCGCCGCTACGGCTTCTATGCGCCGGGTTCCTTCCGTGAATTGATGAAAAAGCCCGAGGGCATCATCTCTCTGGGCGCCAAGATGGGCGAAGGCTGGCTGCTTACCGCCGAAATGCTGGAACTGGTCGAGGGCGGCTACGGCAACATCGTCTGCGCCCAGCCCTTCGGCTGCCTGCCCAACCACATCGTCGGCAAGGGCATGATCAACAAGATCCGCGCCCTGCACCCCGACGCCAACATCACCCCCGTGGACTACGACCCCAGCGCCACCCGTGTCAACCAGGAGAACCGCATCAAGCTGATGCTGGCCGTGGCGCGCGAAAAGCTGGACCAGCCCGCCGCGGCCCCCGCGCCCCTGACTGCCGAGGAACTGGCCGGCGGCGCGCCGCAGCTGCAGACCACCGTGCAGTGACCCTGCTCAGATAAGCCAAAAGCCCCGCGCGCCGCATGGCGCACGGGGCTTTTTCTGTTTATTTCAGGTGGCGCAGATCGCCGCTTTCACGGAAGTCCTCATAATCCAGCGAGAGCGCCGGGTTATAGTAGGGGTCGTGCAGGATATTGTCCCGCCCGTGTACTTCGTACAGGCGGTCATGTTCGGCGGCAAAGCGCGCCTGTTTGGCGGGGTCCTTCTCGTCGGAACCGCGGGACTTGCTCTCATGGTGGTACAGTTCCGCGTAGGGCGTCCAGACGATGCGCCAGCCCGCGTCCCGCACGCGCAGGCAGAAGTCCACGTCGTTGTAGGCCACGGTCAGCTTTTCGTCCAGGCCGTGGGCCGCGTCAAAGACGGCGGTGCGCACCAGCAGGCAGGCCGCCGTCACGGCGGAAAAGTCCTGCACGGTAGCCAGCCGGAACATATACCCGCTGCCGCCCCGCTTGTGGTATTTGTGGCTGTGGCCCGCGTAGCCGCCCAGCCCCGTGATGATGCCCGCGTGCTGGATCGTATCGTCGGGGTAGTACAACATGGCCCCGCAGATGCCCACGCCGGGCTGACTGCACTCGCCCACCATCTGGGTGAGCCAGTCGCCGTTGATGACCTCCACATCGTTGTTCAGCAGCAGCAGATAACTGCCCGCGGCATACTTGCGGCCAAAATTGTTGATGCGGCTGAAATTGAACCCGCCCTTATAGCGCACCACCCGGGCGCGGTCATACCGCTGGGGCAGCTTTTTATAATAGGCTTCGGTGGCGGGGTCGGTGGAGTTGTTCTCGATGACGATGACCTCGAAGTTCTCGTAGGTGGTCCTGGCATACAGGCTGTGCAGGCAGGTCTCCAGATCGTCGGTGTGGTCTTTGCTGGGGATCAGGATGGAGACCAGCGGCTGCGGGTCCGGGATCTGCCACACCACATGGCAGGTGCCGGGGAACTTGCCCGCTTCCACCGTGCCGCGGCGGCCGGTGGCGGCCAGGTGGTCGGCCACGGCCTTGCGGGCGGCGGCTTCCACATAGGGTTTGGCGGCGGTGCCGCCGCTGGTGGACGCCGCGTGCACCCGCCAGTAATACAGCACCTGGGGGATGTGCAGCGGTCTGGCTGCCGGGTCCCGGCGCTGCATCTCGTCAATAAGGCGCAGGAACAGGTCGTGGTCCTGCGCGCCGTCACATTCGGGGCGTTCGCCGCCCACCGCTTCATACAGGCTGCGGCGGAACACCGCCAGATGGCAGATGTAGTTGACGGCCATCAGGTATTCGGGGGCGTAATCCGGCTTGAAGTGCCCCACGCGGGGGCGCTGGGGGGTCTTTTCGAACAGGGCTTCGTCGCTGTAGGCGAAGTCCGCCCCGCTTTCGGCCAGGGCCTTTCCCATGCAGTAGACCGCATGGGGGGCCAGCATATCGTCGTGGTCGGCCAGCGCCAGATACGCCCCCGTGGCTAGCTGGGCGGCCGCGTTGGTGTTGGCCGCGATGCCGCCGTTCTCGATCTTTCGGTAAACGATGCGGGGGTCACGGGCGGCCCGTTCCTGCGCCATGCGGCCCACTTCGGCGTGGGCCTCGTCGCTGGCGTCCGCCAGCACAAGCTGCCAGTTGGGGGCCGTCTGGGCCTGCACGCTGTCCAAAAACTGCTGCAAAAAGCGCGGCGGCGTGTTGTACAGCGGGGTCAGGATGCTGATGACGGGCCAGTTGGCCGCGTTCTGCGCCGCGTCCGCCCGCTGGGCTTCCAGCGTTTTGGCCGCGGGCAGGTAACGCGCCCGTTTGCCAAAAAAGCGCCGCTTGAAAAAGCCCGCCGCGCGGGCGGCCATGACCCCCACGCCCTGCTCACGGGTCAGGGTGCGGGCGTAGCCGAACAGTTCCCTGATGCGTTTTGTTTCCAGGCTCATGGCGTCAACCGTGCAGGCCGTCGGCCTGCCGCTCCATATTTTCGATGATGATGGTATGGATATCGCCCTGGGTGGCGGCGTATTCCAGCACCTTCCAGGGCGTGTCGGTGTGGTAGTGGACCTTGATGAGGTCCTCGTCCCCCACCACCAGCAGGCAGTCGCCCTCGGCGCAGTGCAGGATGCCCTCGTGGATCACGTCCTCGTCGAGGTCATGCCCCTCGATGAGGAGCTGGGTATCAAAGCGGTTTTTCATGGCAGGGCCTCCTTATTTCAGGCCGAAGTTTTCAAACAGGTTGTTGAAATGGGGGTTGTAGTAGGGGTCGTACTGGTCGATATACTGCTTGTATTTGGCGTAGAAGTTGGCCTTTTCGCGCTCGTAGCGGCGCGCGTTCTCGGAAAGGGTGTCCAGCCCGCGGCTCTTGCTCTCGTAGTGGTAGGCTTCGGCGCGCGGGGTGTAGACGTTGAGCAGGCCCTGCTCCCACAGTTTCAGGCAGTAGTCCACGTCGTTGTAGGCCACGGCGAACTTTTCTTCATCCAGGCCGTCCATCGCGCGGTAAAGCGCCGCCTTCGTCATCAGGCAGGCGCCGGTAACGGCCATATAGTCCTGCGTGGTGACCAGACGGTACATATCGCCCACCGCCGTGCGGGGGTAGCTTTTGTGGCTGTGGCCCGCGCTGCCGTTGATGCCCATGAGCACGCCCGCGTGCTGGATCGTATCGTCGGGATAGTAGAGCTTGGCCCCCACCGCGCCCACGTCGGGGCGCTGGCTGTAACTGAGCAGCTCCCGCAGGAAGTCCGGGGACAGGATCTCGATGTCGTTATTGAGCAGCAGCAGGTGTTCGCCCGCGGCGAACCGCGCGCCGAAGTTGTTGATGGCCGAGAAGTTGAAAGGCCCCTCATACCGCACCACCCGGCAGCGGTCGAACCGGCCGGGCAGGGTCTGGTAGTAGGCTTCGGTGGCGGGGTCGGTGGAGTTGTTCTCGATGACCAGCACCTCAAAGTTGTCGTACCCGGCATTTTTGTACAGGCTGGTCAGGCAGCGGTCCAGATCGTCGGTGTGGTCCTTGTTGGGGATCAGCACACTGACGAGCGGGCGGCCCGTCAGCTCATACCGCACCTGGAACGCGCCGGGGGCGTCGGGCACGGCCATGGCGCGGCCGGGCAGGCCCAGGCGCGCAAGCTGCGCGTTGACCGCCTTCTCCCCCGCCGCCACGGCGTAGGGTTTGGCTTCCATGCCCGCGGCGGTGGAGCCGGCATGGCCCCGCCAGATATAGAGCACCCGTTTGATGTGCTCGATCCTCTGCGCTTTTTCGGTCAGGCGCAGGAACAGGTCGTGATCCTGCGCGCCGTCGTACTCGCTGGACTCATACGCGCCCGCCTTGTCCAGCAGGGCGCGGCTGAACACCGCCAGATGAGTGATGAAGTTGACGCCCCGCAGGTAGTCCGGCGCAAAGTCCGGCTTGAAGTGGTAGCCGCCCAGCTTTTTCAAATCGGCCGAGAGAACGATCTCGTCACTATACACAAAGTCCGCCCCTGTCTTTTGTATGGTCTGCACACATTCAAACAGGGCGTTGGGGTACAGCACATCGTCGTGGTCCAGCAGGGCCAGGTATTCCCCCGTAGCGGCGGCGAAGCCCGCCGTCGTGTTGGCGGCGATACCGCCGTTTTCGATCTTCTGATAGGTGATCCGGCTGTCCTGCCGGGCCAGCCGCTGCGCCAGAGAACCGGGAGCCGTATGCCCGGCATCGCTGGCATCCACCAGCACCAGCTGCCAGTTCCGGTAGGTCTGGCGGCGCACGCTCTGCACCATCTGCTTGAAGAAGGGCAGCGGCGTATTGAACACCGGCACCACGATGCTGACGCAGGGCCCCTGCAGCCCGGCGGCCCGCTGGGCCTTGAGGGTACGGCGCAGCGGCAGGTCGGCGCGGTGGCGCCAGTCGTCATGGTGGAAAGCCAGCCCCACGCGGAAGGTCACATCCCGCCAGAGCTGTTCGGCCCCCTGTTCCCGCAGGGTCGCGGCCGAACGGCGCGCCAGGTCCCGCAGATGGGCCGGGTCCAGCAGGCGGCGGGCCATGCCGCCGACGCTGTCCTGTACGGCCAGGTCGGCGGGGCGTTCGTTATCGGGTCGTTGCTTCATGGGCAGCCTCATTCCTCCATCCGCTTGGCAGGCATGGCGTCTTTCTTTTCAAAATGGCGGTATTCCGCCGTGATCTCGGCCGTGGGGCCGTTGCGGCGCAGGTGGCCGTGGTCCAGCCAGGCCACCTTGTTGCACATACGCTCGATTTGCTCGATGGAATGGCTGACCAGAATGACCGTGGTCCCGCCGGAGAGCAGTTCCGCCATGCGGCGCTCGCACTTTTCCTGGAACAGGAAGTCGCCCACCGACAGGATCTCGTCCGCGATGAGGATGTCCGGCTTGGTCATGGTCGCCACCGCGAAGGCAAGGCGCGCCACCATGCCGGAGGAATAGTTTTTCAGCGGCACGTCGAGGAAATCCCGCAGTTCGCTGAACTCCACGATGTCCTCGAACTTGGAGTCGATGTATTTGGGCGTGTAGCCCAGGACCGTGCCGTTGAGGTAGATGTTCTCCCGCGCGGTCAGGTCCATATCAAAGCCCGCGCCCAGTTCGATCAGCGGCGCGATGGTGCCCCGCACCGTGACCTTGCCGGACGAAGGCTTGTACACGCCGGAAATGATCTTGAGCAGCGTGGACTTGCCGCTGCCGTTCAGGCCGATCAGGCCGTAGAAGTCGCCGGGCATGATGTCAAAGCTCACATCGTCCAGCGCAAAAAATTCGTCGAAGCGCACCCCGCCGTGCAGCAGGGCCACAAAGTATTCCTTGAGGCTTTCGTGCTTTTCCTTGGCAAGGTTGAAGCGCATCGAAACATGGTCGATGGAAATGATCGGCTGTTGTTCCGCCATAGGTGCGCCCCCTTACATATACAGGACGAACTTGTCCTGATTCTTCTTGAACACCACGATGCCCAGCACCATGCTGACGGCCGCGCACAGGAAGCAGACGGTCAGCATGGTGGCGTCCAGGCCTTCGCCCCACAGCACGCAGCGGCGGAAGGCCGTGATGTACCAGTACATGGGATTGATGTGGATCAGCTTCTGCATGATGCCCGAAAGCGTTTCGGGGTCATAGAAGATGGCGCTGGCGTAGACCAGCAGCGTGCAGAATACTTCCCAGATGTGCATGATGTCGCGCACGAACACATACAGCGCCGACAGCAGCAGCCCGATGCCCAGGCTGAAGAAAAAGAGCATGATCAGCGGGTACAGCGCCATCCAGGCCGTGGCCCAGGTGACCGGCGTCCAGGTGATGACAAAGACGATCACCAGGGCAATAAAGCTGAACGCGCAGTTGACCAGCGCAAAGCTGCACTTCTCCATCGGGAAGATATACTTGGGGATATAGACCTTGCGCAGCAGCGGGGCGTTCTTGAGCACACTTTCCATCGCCATGCTGGTGGATTCCCGGAAGAAGTTGAACAAAAGCTGGCCGATGATCAGGAACCCCGCAAAGTTGGGGATGCCCTCGCCCCGCAGGCCCTTCATGATGGAATCGAACACCAGATACATGACCAGGCAGGTCAGCAGCGGGTTGAGCACGCTCCACGCCACGCCTAGCACGCTGCGGCGGTATTTGAGCTTGAAGTCGCGGGTGATCAGGTTCTGCAGCAGGTAACGGTACCGCCAGAAGCTGATGAAACTGTTCTTGAAACTTTGCACGGCGACTCCTTAGTACTTCTCAAAAAATTCAAACTTCTGTTCCGCAAAGGGCGTATGCTCCTTGTCCTTGGCGCTGGTCTTGTGGGGGCAGCCGCAGTCCGGCCACTGAACGCCCACGGTGGGGTCGTCGTAGGGGATGCCGCCCTCCGAGGTGGGGTCGTACACGTCGGTGCATTTATAGGTGAACTCTGCCGCGTCGGACAGCACCAGGAACCCGTGGGCAAAGCCTTCGGGAATATAGAGCATCTTCTTGTTCTCGGCCGAGAGGGTCACCCCCACCCATTTGCCGAAGGTGGCGCTGTGGGGGCGGCAGTCCACCGCCACGTCGTACACTTCGCCCAGCGTCACCCGCACCAGTTTGCCCTGGGTGTGGTTCTTCTGGAAGTGCAGGCCGCGCAGCACGCCCTTGGTGGAACGGCTCTGGTTGTCCTGCACGAAGGGCTTGTCGATGCCGGCGGCGGCGAAATCGTCGATCTGATAGGTCTCCATAAAATAGCCGCGGTCGTCACCGAACACCGTGGGTTCGATGATCTGCACTTCGGGGATGTCGGTCTTGATAAAATTGAACTTGCCCATATAGCTCTGGCTCCTTTACTTCCTACACGATTTTACAAAGCCGCCCGCACACATGCGCGGGACGGTATGAACGCACAGCGATACAGGATATATTATACTCCATTTTGCCCTGCCGGGCAAGATGAACGTCCTTTTTTGCCGTATTTTTGTGCGGGGCCGGTGTAGAATTTTGTTACTTGCCAGCCGGCGCGGTCCGTGGTATAATAGCTTCGGATCGCCGAAAGGAGGCCCCCGCCATGACCAAACCGGAAGCCCGCGCCCTTGCCAGGGCGCTGCGCGCGCGGCTGGACCACAAGGCCCTGGGCCGCGCCATGGCGGATGCCCTGTTCGGGCTGCCCGTGTGGCAGCAGGCCCGCGCCGTGCTGGCCTTTGCGGCTCTGCCCGACGAACCCGACACAGCCCCCGTGCTAACCTGCGCCCTGGCGGAAGGCAAACGCCTGCTGCTGCCGCGGGTGCGGGGCGGCGGCACCCTGGACTGGGTGGACGTCCCGGACCTTGCCCTGCTGCGGCCGGGCGCTTTCGGCATTCCCGAACCGGCGGCGGAGCTTCCGCCCGCCATCCTGCCCGCAGAAGGCACGCTGCTTCTGGTCCCCTGCCTGGCCGTGAGCCGGGACGGTGTGCGCCTGGGCCGCGGCGGCGGGTATTATGACCGCTTTTTGGCACATGCTAAGGGGGAACGCCTGCTGTGGTGCCCTTCGGCCCTGATCCTGCCCGAAGTGCCCGCCGACAGTTGGGACCTCCGCTTTGCGCCGGAGAAAATATTGACCGAGAAAGGAACCCTTGTATGAAGAAAGCACTGTTCTGCCTGAGCCTGCTGGCCGCGCTGGCCCTGACCGCCTGCGGCGGCGCCCAGAGCGAGCCCGAAGCCACCCCCACCCCGACCCCCACGGCGGAAAGCCAGCCCACCCCCACGCCGGACACCGGCGCGGAGAGCGACCCCGCCACCCCGGAGGCAAGCGCCACCCCCGCCCCCGACGCGGAACTGAGCGGCATGGTGGACACGCTGTACGCGGCCTACCCGGTGGAACTGATGATGATGAACACCAACGCCGTGGACCTGAGCGACGCCGACTGGTGCAAGTACAACACCGGCCTGGACGCTGACCTGGCCGCCAAAGTGGACGCGGCCGTGGTGTCGGAATCCATGACCGGCAGCCAGGCTTACAGCCTGGTGCTGGCCCGCGTGAAGGACGAAGCTGACGCCCAGACCATCGCGGACGCCATGCTGGAAAACATCCAGATGAACAAATGGGTCTGCGTCGGCGCTGACAAGGCGCGGGTCGCCACCTTTGGGGACAAGGTCCTGTTCGTGATGAGCAGCAACTCCCTGACCGATGCCGACGCCCTGATGGACGCCGTGCCCGACGCGCTGGGCGTGACCTTTGACTACGAGAACAGCAAGGACGCCGCCGACGCGGCCGTGGGCGGGGACTCCATCCCCGCGCTGTGATCCCATAGTCCGACACGCACGGCAGGGGCAGCCGCCGCACACGGCTTGGCCGGGTGCCCTGTTCCCCCGTATGTGCCGCCGGCAGCGGATCCTGAACCTTTTCCGACAGTCTGTGACCGTCCCGGAAGTTCCGGGGCGGTCTTTTTTTGCATCAGGGGTTGACAACTTTCCTTGTCAATAGTAGAATACGTTTGACAAGGATAATTGTCATTTTGACAAGAACTCACGTCAAATCATCCAGCAAGCAGAACAGGAGGTCGATCCATGCCGCTGTACAACCGTCTGAAGGAGCACCGCGCCCGGCTGGGGGTCAACCAGCAGCAGATGGGCGCGCTGGCCGGGGTATCGCGCCAGACCATCAGCCAGATCGAGCGGGGGGACTACTCCCCTTCCGTGACGCTGGCACTCAAACTGGCCAAACTCTGCGGCGTGACCGTAGAGGACATTTTCACCTATGAGGAGGACATCCCCCATGAAAAACAATGAAAACACCGGCACGATCCGGAAAGAGAACCACAAAAACTGGCTGAAATTCGCCGTCACCCTGGTGGTCTGCGGGCTGGGCGGCGCGGCGTTGGGCTCTGGCGCCGCCTGGTTTGCCGACAGCATTCCCCTGGGCGGCCTGGCTGAAAGCGCCGGGCAAATCGCCAAAGTCTGCGTGCCCTTTGCCCAGGTGCCCCCGCTCCTGCTGCTGATCCCTGCCATCGTCTGCTGGCGGCGGGGCGAGGCCCTGTTCGCCCGCTGGGACGGCGAGGACGAGGACCTGCCCGAACAGGCGGAAAAACACCTGAACTGGGCGCTGCTCTGGCTGACCGCGGCCCAGTTGGGCGGCTTCCTGCTGATTGGCGTGGCCGCGTCGCTGCTGCCGCTGGGGTACGCGGACCCGTTCGGCCTGCTGGCCGCCGCGGCGGAAACGCTCGTCCTGTTCCTGGCCGTCATCACCCTGCAGCGCCGGGTGGTGGACCTGGTCCGGCGCTTCAACCCGGAAAAGCAGGGCAGCGTCTACGACTTCCAGTTCCAAAAAAAGTGGCTGGCAAGCTGCGATGAAGCCGAACGCCAGCGCATCGGGCAGGCTTCCCTTGTCGGCTTCACCGTGACCAGCCGCGGCTGTCTTTTCGTCTGGGCCCTGATGGTCTTTATCAATGTGCTGTTCCCCATCGGCCCGCTGCCCATCATTGCCGTGTTCATTCCCTGGGCGCTGGGGCAGCTCGCCTACATCGCCGCCTGCATCCGCATGGATGAACACCCGTTCCGGCCCGAATAACCCCAATCCCCGCCCCCCATTTTCCCCCGGCCGTACAGGAAAGTACCGCCGGGGGCGTTTTGTGCCAGCCCCAACGGCAGTTTGCAGGGCAAACGAATAGCGCCTGCCAGGCCGGGAGACAGAGCCGCAGAAAAACCGCCAAGAACTTAATGCTACAAGTAGAAAGATAAATCGGAATGTGAGGTAATTCCCATGAAACAGCCTGCCGCCAACAACCAATACAGGTCGACATCAGGCTTGTGTATCGGTATTGCCCTTGGTGCTGCTTTAGGCTTTCAACTGAATAACATAGGCACCGGAATCGCCATCGGTGCAGGCGCCGGACTACTTTTTGACATGCTTTATGATGCAAAGAAGAAAAAAGAGTAAACGGCCTCTATTTTCAACGAAAGGGGACGCCGCGGGACCGCCGGAAGTTTTTCTGATGCTGTCCCTGTGCCAGATCCTGCGAATCGCCCCGGCAACCTTCTTTTCCCTGAGAAGGCCGCCGGGGTGATTTCCGATTTCCGTCATTTTTCCGGTTTTACCACCCACTCTACGGTCCGTGGGTGTTCTTTTTGCCCCTGCACTGCTATAATACAGGCAGAAAGGAGGAGATAGCCATGGACCAGAGCAAGACCGGTAAATTCATTGCCGAATCGCGCCGGGCCCAAAACCTGCCCCAAAGGCAACTGGCCGACCAACTGGCCATCAGCGACAAGACCGTATCCAAATGGGAGTGCGGCAAGGGCATGCCCGAAATTTCCCTGATGCTGCCTCTGTGCCAGATCTTACAGATCACCGTCAACGACCTTCTCTCTGGCGAGAAGGTCGCCGAGGGCGATTACCAGAAAAAAGCGGAGGAAAATCTTATGGATCTTATGAAAGAAAATGCCGAGAACAAAGAGCGGATCACCCTGTGCGTCATCTGCGGGGTCATCACCATCATTGCGTTCACCTCGCTGACGGTCCTTGCCGCTTATGTCGAGATGCCGCTCCCTGTCCGCATCCTGCTGGTCGTTTTGGCCGTGGTGACGGCGGCGGTCGGCCTGGGTGCTGCCGCCCGGCTGGAAGTCAAAGCCGGTCACTACGAATGCCCCTGCTGCGGGGCCCTGTTCGTGCCCACCTGGGGCGACTATGTGAAGGGCGTGCATACCCTGACCCGGCGGCGGCTCACCTGCCCCATCTGCGGCAAAACCAGCATGTGCCGCCACCGCATCACCCGGTAAATCCCGGCGTATCCGCGTGCGGACCTTTGCCCGCTCTGACAGTACAGCCCCCGGCTGCGTGTTGAAACGCCGCCGGTGGCTATAGTTATACCGCCGCGCGGGCCGCCAAAAAGCCCCGCCCGCCGCGCGGAAATTTCCGGGGCGCGCAAAGCTCAGGACACAGAAAAGCGCCGCAGCGAAAACGCTGCGGCGCTTTTGTTATGCGTTCAAAACCAGAAAGAGGTTTACGCCTTGGCGGCGCGGATCTCCTTGATCAGTTCGGGAACGACCTTGAACAGGTCGCCCACGATGCCGTAGGAAGCCACGTCGAAGATGGGCGCGCTCTCGTTCTTGTTGATGGCGATGATGGTCTCGGAGTCCTGCATACCGGCCACATGCTGGATGGCGCCGGAGATGCCCAGGGCCACATAGATGCGGGGATGCACGGTCTTGCCGGTCTGGCCGACCTGATGATCGCTGGACAGCCAGCCTTCATCGGTAACGGCACGGGAAGCGCCCACGACGCCGCCCAGCACGCCGGCCAGTTCCTCGGCCAGAGCGATGCCCTTCTCGACGTCAGAGCTGATGCCGCGACCCACGGAAACGACCACGTCGGCGCCGATCAGGTCGACCAGCTTCTTGGCGCTCTTCTTGATGTCGAGGATCTCGACATGGATATCGTCGGCGCTCAGTTCGGGCACGACCTTCTCCACGACGACCTTGGCAGCGCCAGCCTCGTCGAAGGGCTGGGTCTGCATGACGCCGGGACGGACGGTGGACATCTGCGGGCGGAAGCGCGGGCAGATGATGGTGGCCATCAGGTGGCCGCCGAAGGCGGGACGGGTCATCTTGAGGTTGGTGTTCTCCTCAAACTTGGTGTTGTCCACGTCGATGTTGGAGGTGGTGCGCAGGAAGTTCTTGTACTTCTCCACGTCCACATCCAGGTGGGTGCAGTCGGCGGTCAGGCCGGTGTGCAGGCGGGCGGCGCAGCGGGGGCCCAGGTCGCGGCCCAGGTTGGTAGCGCCGATCAGCATGATCTCCGGCTTTTTGTCCATGATGAGGTCGCACAGCGCCTTAGCATAGCCGTCGGTGGTGTAGTCCTTCAGCAGGGGGCTCTCGATGTAGTAGACGCGGTCGGCGCCGTAGCCGCCCAGAGCCTTGATGTAATCCTCATTCAGCTCGTTGCCCATCACAACGCCGCACAGCTCCACGCCCAGGTCGTTGGCCAGCTTGCGGCCTTCGCTCAGCAGCTGATAGCTGATGGTCTGGATCTGGCCTTCGCGCTGCTCGCAGAAAACCCACACGCCCTTGAAGGCGGCGGTGTCCATTGCATTGAATTCAGCCATTGTTCGTTTCTCCTTCCTCAAATCAGGTGCTTGTCGTTCAGGATGCCGACCAGCTGGGCCGCATTCTCGACCATCATGCCCGCGCCCTTGACCGGAGGAGCAAAGGACTTGTAAACATTCGTCGGGGAGCCCTTGAGGCCGATGGTGTCGGTCTCGATGAGGGGATCGTCCTTCAGGGTGTTGTAGTCGAACACGTCGAGGGGCTTGTCATAGCACTCGAAGATGCCGGACACGCTCATGTAACGCGGGGTGTTCAGTTCCTTGATGCAGGTCAGCAGGCAGGGGGTGTTGACCTTCAGCTCCATGTAGCCGTCTTCCAGCTGACGCTTGACGACCAGGCTGTTGCCGTCCTTCTTGATGTCGGTGACATAGGTGACCTGGGGCAGATGCAGCTTTTCAGCGATCTGGGGGCCGACCTGGGCGGTGTCGCCGTCGATGGCCTGACGGCCGCAGAAAACGATGTCCTCAGGGCCAACGCCGATCTTGTTGACGGCGGCAGCCAGGATCTGGGAGGTGGCGAAGGTATCGGAACCGCCGAACTCACGGCCGGACACCAGGACGCCGCGGTCAGCGCCGCGGGCCATCAGCTCACGCAGCATGCCTTCGGCCGGCGGCGGGCCCATGGTGACGACGACGACTTCGCAGCCGGTCTCGTCCTTGAGCTGCAGGGCAGCCTCCACGGCGTTCAGGTCGTCGGGGTTGGTGATGGTCGCCATAGCCGCACGGTCCATGGTGCCGTCGGCCTTGACGGCTACCTTGCCCTGCGTATCGGGAACCTGTTTGACACAAACGATTGCTTTCATTGTACGTCTTGCCTCCTTACTTCAGCAGCGCGCCGGAAATGACCATCATCTGGACTTCGCTGGTGCCTTCGTAGATCTCGGTGATCTTGGCATCGCGCATCATGC
>QAKI01000043.1:0-16109 GCA_003343905.1 Subdoligranulum variabile | reverse complement strand
GGGCAGATGATGGTGGCCATCAGGTGGCCGCCGAAGGCGGGACGGGTCATCTTGAGGTTGGTGTTCTCCTCAAACTTGGTGTTGTCCACGTCGATGTTGGAGGTGGTGCGCAGGAAGTTCTTGTACTTCTCCACGTCCACATCCAGGTGGGTGCAGTCGGCGGTCAGGCCGGTGTGCAGGCGGGCGGCGCAGCGGGGGCCCAGGTCGCGGCCCAGGTTGGTAGCGCCGATCAGCATGATCTCCGGCTTTTTGTCCATGATGAGGTCGCACAGCGCCTTAGCATAGCCGTCGGTGGTGTAGTCCTTCAGCAGGGGGCTCTCGATGTAGTAGACGCGGTCGGCGCCGTAGCCGCCCAGAGCCTTGATGTAATCCTCATTCAGCTCGTTGCCCATCACAACGCCGCACAGCTCCACGCCCAGGTCGTTGGCCAGCTTGCGGCCTTCGCTCAGCAGCTGATAGCTGATGGTCTGGATCTGGCCTTCGCGCTGCTCGCAGAAAACCCACACGCCCTTGAAGGCGGCGGTGTCCATTGCATTGAATTCAGCCATTGTTCGTTTCTCCTTCCTCAAATCAGGTGCTTGTCGTTCAGGATGCCGACCAGCTGGGCCGCATTCTCGACCATCATGCCCGCGCCCTTGACCGGAGGAGCAAAGGACTTGTAAACATTCGTCGGGGAGCCCTTGAGGCCGATGGTGTCGGTCTCGATGAGGGGATCGTCCTTCAGGGTGTTGTAGTCGAACACGTCGAGGGGCTTGTCATAGCACTCGAAGATGCCGGACACGCTCATGTAACGCGGGGTGTTCAGTTCCTTGATGCAGGTCAGCAGGCAGGGGGTGTTGACCTTCAGCTCCATGTAGCCGTCTTCCAGCTGACGCTTGACGACCAGGCTGTTGCCGTCCTTCTTGATGTCGGTGACATAGGTGACCTGGGGCAGATGCAGCTTTTCAGCGATCTGGGGGCCGACCTGGGCGGTGTCGCCGTCGATGGCCTGACGGCCGCAGAAAACGATGTCCTCAGGGCCAACGCCGATCTTGTTGACGGCGGCAGCCAGGATCTGGGAGGTGGCGAAGGTATCGGAACCGCCGAACTCACGGCCGGACACCAGGACGCCGCGGTCAGCGCCGCGGGCCATCAGCTCACGCAGCATGCCTTCGGCCGGCGGCGGGCCCATGGTGACGACGACGACTTCGCAGCCGGTCTCGTCCTTGAGCTGCAGGGCAGCCTCCACGGCGTTCAGGTCGTCGGGGTTGGTGATGGTCGCCATAGCCGCACGGTCCATGGTGCCGTCGGCCTTGACGGCTACCTTGCCCTGCGTATCGGGAACCTGTTTGACACAAACGATTGCTTTCATTGTACGTCTTGCCTCCTTACTTCAGCAGCGCGCCGGAAATGACCATCATCTGGACTTCGCTGGTGCCTTCGTAGATCTCGGTGATCTTGGCATCGCGCATCATGCGCTCGATGGGGTAGTCACGGGTGTAGCCATAACCGCCGAACAGCTGCAGGCAGCGGCGGGTCACATCGCTGGCGGTACGGGACGCGATCAGCTTGGCCTCGGCAGCTTCCACGCTGTAGCGGGCCTTGGCGCCGTCCATCACGCTCTGCTTCTTCAGAGCGGCCTGGTAGACCAGGAACTTGGCGGCATCCACGCGGGCCTTCATCTCAGCCAGTTCGAACTGGGTGTTCTGGAAAGCGGAGATGGAGCGGCCGAACTGCTTACGCTCCTTGACATAGGCGATGGTCTCGTCCAGAGCGCCCTCGGCGATGCCCAGGGCCTGAGCAGCGATGCCGATACGGCCGCCGTCCAGCGTAGCCATGGCGAGCTGGAAGCCCTTGCCCTTGACGCCCAGCAGGCGATCCTTCGGGATGATGCAGTCTTCCATGATGAGCTCGCAGGTGGAAGAACCGCGGATGCCCATCTTGTCCTCGGGCTTGCCGACCTTGAAGCCGGGGTCGGTGCGCTCGACGATGAAGGCGGAGATCTCCTTCTGCTTGCGGCCGCGCTTGTCGGTCACAAAGCCGGTGACGGCGATGATGATGAACACGTCGGCGTAACCGGCGTTGGTGATGAAGATCTTGGAGCCGTTGAGCTTCCAGTGATCGCCCTCATCCACAGCGAAGGTCTGCTGGCCCTGGGCGTCAGTGCCGGCGCCGGGCTCGGTCAGGCCGAACGCGCCGATCCACTCGCCGCTGCACAGCTTGGGCAGGTACTTGGCCTTCTGCTCGGGGGTGCCGTTCTCATAGATCGGCGCCGCGCACAGAGAGGTGTGGGCAGAGATGATGACACCGGTGGTGCCGCAGACCTTGGACATTTCCTCCACGGCCATGACGTAGGACAGCACATCGCCGCCGGCGCCGCCGACTTCCTTCGGGAAGTAGATGCCCATCATGCCCAGCTTCGCCATCTTCTTGACGGTCTCGACGGGGAAATATTCCTCGGCATCGACCTTTTTGGCGAGAGGCTTGACTTCGTTCTCAGCAAATTCCTTGTACATTTTCTGGATCATTTGCTGCTGCTTGGACAGAGTAAAATCCATTTGATAAACCTCCATATACTCAAACAAACGCGGCCCGGCGCGGTTTTGCCCGCGCCAGGCGCGAAGGTTTTACTGAATTACAGCGCGTCCACCGGGGTCTTGGTGCGGTCGGCGTTGTAGACGTAGAAGCCCTTGCCGCTCTTGCAGCCCAGGTTGCCGCCGCGGACCATCTTGCGGATCAGCGGGCAGGCGCGGTACTTGCTGTCGCCGGTCTCCTTGTAGAGCACGTCCATGATGGCCAGGCAGATGTCCAGGCCGATGAAGTCGCCCAGTTCCAGGGGGCCCATGGGATGGTTGGCGCCCAGCTTCATGGCGGTGTCGATGCCCGCGATGTCGGAAACGCCCTCCATCTTGATGAAGGCGGCCTCATTGATCATGGGGATCAGGATGCGGTTGACGACGAAGCCCGCGGCCTCGTTGACCTGAACGGGGGTCTTGCCGATCTCGACGCTGATCTTCTTGATGGTCTCGACGGTCTCGGCGGGGGTGTTGACGCCGGCGATGACCTCGATGAGCTTCATGCGGTCAGCGGGGTTGAAGAAGTGCATGCCGACCATCGGACGGGACAGGCCCTTGCCGATCTCGGTGATGGACAGGCTGGAAGTGTTGGAAGCAAAGACGCATTCCGGCTTGCAGATCTTGTCCAGCGCAGCGAAGGTGTCCTGCTTGACCTTCATGTCCTCGAACGCAGCCTCCACGATGAGGTCGCAGTCCGCGCACAGGTCCTCTTTCAGGCCCGGGGTGATGGCAGCCAGGATGGCGTCCACCTTTTCCTGGGTCAGCTTGCCCTTGGCGACCAGCTTGGCGTAGCCCTTGGCGATCTTATCCTTGCCGCCCTCGGCCCATTCCTGCTTGATGTCGCACAGCGCGACGGTGTAGCCTTCGACCTGCGCGAAAGCCTTTGCGATGCCCTGGCCCATGGTGCCAGCGCCAATAACGCCTACTTTCATAGTTGTAACCTCCTGAATCGTATTGATGGTGTCAGCAAATTTCAAAACTCGTCTGCGGCGGCGGCCATGCGCCGCCATCACAGCGACCGGGAAGCGCAGCGCGCTCAGTTGTTGGTAAAGACCGCCTTGGGCTTCGGCTTCTCTTTAGAGAGGAAGCAGGCCATGCCTTCACGCTGGTCGTGGGTCTCGAAGCAGTCGCCAAACAGCTTTTCTTCGACTTCCACAGCCTTCTCGATGGGCAGGCTGATGCCGTCGTTCATCGCCTTCTTGCAGTTGCGCACGGCGATGGGCGCGTTCTTGGCAATCTTGCCGGCCAGCTTGAGGGCCGCGGGCAGCAGCTCCTCCTGCGGGTAAACGGCGTTGACCAGGCCGATGCGCAGGGCTTCGTCCGCCTTGATGTTCAGCGCGGAGTAGACAAGCTGCTTGGCCATGCCCATGCCGACCAGGCGGGCCAGGCGCTGGGTGCCGCCGAAGCCGGGGGTGATGCCCAGGCCCACTTCGGGCTGGCCAAACACGGCGTTGTCAGAGCAGAGGCGGATGTCGCAGCTCATGGCCAGCTCATTGCCGCCGCCCAGGGCGAAGCCGTTGACGGCCGCGATGACCGGCAGCGGGAAGGACTCGATCATCAGGAAGATGTCGTTGCCCAGCTTGCCGAAGGCCTCGCCTTCCGCCTTGGTCATGGTGGACATGGAGCCGATGTCGGCGCCAGCCACAAAGCTCTTGTCCCCTGCGCCGGTGAGCACCACGCAGCGGACGGTATTCTGGTCGATGCCCTCAAAGGCGGCCTTCAGATCGGCCAGCACTTCGGGGTTCAGGGCGTTGAGCGCCTTGGGACGGTCGATGGTCACAACGGCCACGGCGTCCTGGATCTCTGTTTTAACAAAGGACATTGGAAATCCCTCCAGAAGCGATATTTCTAAACCTGTCTTTCCCGCCGGGCAGAACCGCGCGGCGGGAATGCGGGAGCGGTGCGGCCGCGGGGGCCGCGCACGCCCCTGCACACACGCGGGTGTGCGGTGTTACATCTCGACGATGGTAGCGCAGCCCATGCCGCCGCCGATGCACAGGGTAGCCAGGCCCTTGTGGGCGCCGCGGTGCTTCATGGCGTAGAGCAGGGTGACCAGGATGCGCGCGCCGGAAGCGCCGACCGGGTGGCCCAGGGCGATGGCGCCGCCGTTGACGTTGACCTTGCTCATGTCGAACTCCAGGTCATGCGCAACAGCCAGGCTCTGGGAAGCAAAGGCTTCGTTGGCTTCGATCAGGTCCATATCGGCAACAGTCAGGCCGGTCTTTTCCATGACCTTGCGGGTAGCGGCCACGGGGCCGACGCCCATGATGGAGGGGTCCACGCCGCCCAGCGCACCGGCGACCCAGGTAGCCATGGGGGTGATGCCCAGTTCCTTGGCCTTGTCCTCGCTCATGATGACCAGCGCGGCGGCGCCGTCGTTGATGGCGGAGGCGTTGCCGGCGGTGACCTTGCCGTCCTTCTTGAAGGCGGGGCGCAGCTTGGCCAGAACTTCCGGCGGGCTCAGACGGGGGCCTTCATCGGTATCGAACACGATGTCGCCCTTCTTGTTCTTGATGACGACGGGCACGATCTCGTCCTTGAAAGCGCCGGACTTGATGGCGGCGTCGGCCTTGGTCTGGCTCTGGAAAGCGAAGTTGTCCAGATCCTCGCGGCTCAGGTTCCACTGGTCGGCCACGTTCTCGGCAGTGATGCCCATGTGGTAGTCATTGAAGGCGTCCCACAGCGCGTCGTTGACCATGGTGTCCACCAGTTCGCTCTTGCCCATGGGGGTGCCCATGCGGTAGCCGTAGCGGGCCTTCATCATGGCGAAAGGAGCCATATCCATGTTCTCGGTACCACCGGCGACCACGATGTCGGCGTCGCCGGCCTCGATCATCTGAGCCGCCATGTTGACGCAGTTCAGGCCGGAGCCGCAGACCACGTTGACGGTGACGGCCGGGGTGGTGACAGGCAGGCCCGCCTTGAGGCTGGCCTGACGGGCGACGTTCTGGCCCAGACCGGCCTGGATGACGCAGCCCATGTAGACATGGTCGACCTGCTCGGGCTTGATGCCGGCGCGGTTGATGGCCTCCTTGATGACGATGGAGCCCAGCTCAGCGGCGGGGACGTTGGACAGCGTGCCGCCGAACTTGCCGATGGCAGTACGGCAGGCGCTGGCAATGACGATCTTTTTCATAAGTAGCCTCCTGAAACTGATTGTTGTACGTGGATAGACTTCTTTAGGAATCCTTGCTTATCTTCAAACCGCCAGGGCGGCATGAATTCAATTGGTTTACAGCAGCCCCGCGCCGCGCTTGGCGATCAGGGCCTGTTCGACGTTGGGCGTCACAAAGCGGGAAACGTCCTGCCCGTAGTGGGCGGCCTCCCGCACGATGGTGGAGGACAGATAGCTCCACTGGATGGCCGTGGCCAGGAACATCGTTTCGATCTCCGGCATCATGGCGTAGTTGGTGTGGGCAAGCTGGATCTCGTTCTCAAAATCGGTGACCGCCCGCAGGCCCCGCACCATGACGGTGGCCTTCTTCTGCTTGGCAAAGCTGACGGTCAGCCCGTTGAAGGAGTCCACCTCCACATTGGGCATATCCTTGCAGCATTCCCGCAGCATGGCGACCCGTTCCTCCACCGTGAACAGCGGGGTTTTGGCGCTGTTCACCAGCACGGCGACGATCAGTTTGTCGAACATGCGGCTGGAACGCCGGATGATATCCAGATGCCCGCGGGTGACGGGGTCAAAGCTGCCGGGGTACATGGCGATGGGCATACTACACAGACCTTTCCGCTTGCGCCCATCTGTTAAAAAATAAACAAGTCAGGGCGGAAATTTAGGCACCGGCGCCGTGACTGGCACATGAGTCTTGAAGAAAAACGGCTCGGTCAGGTGCGCGGCGGCAGGTGCCGCAATGCCCCCGGCATCCTTCCGGCAGCACTACTATAGTTTTATCATCTCGTTAAGGTTTTGTCAATTGTCGATTTGTTAAAATTGTATCGCAAAGCGTTCCCGGTTTTGGCAATCCGCACAATTTTACAAAAAACGGCCGGTTCAGCGCCCGTTTCCCCTACCGATTTATAATAAAGCGCAGCGGTTTTTGCGCCGCGGGAAAGCGCAGCGGTTTTTGCGCCGCGGGCGCGTTGAGCTTGTCGAGTTTCTCGACAAGCTCCAAAGCGGGGCAATAGTCGCCTACGGCGATGCCTAAGGCTCCTGTTTAGCGGGTTGCGGTTCCCGCATCCCGCAGCGCGCCTTGGGGCGGCGCTTGCGTTCTGCGACCGCTGCCTTGCCGCAAAGCGGCAACGACCGGAGCGATGAGCGAAGGGCGAACCTTTGCATTTTGCCGACGAAAAGGCGGCTATGAAGCGGGGAAAGACTGTTTGCCTTACCACATCCGCCGCAGACGGCGCGCGGCTCCGCAGCCCTTTGGATTCCCCTTCGACAAAATTTTGTGGCAAATCGCGCAATCGGCCTGTGGCCTCCTACACAATTTGCCGCAAAATTTCCCTGTATGTGTTGCCAGCGTCGGCACAGGTCCGCCGCTGGCAACGGATTTGGAACATTTTCCGATAGTCTGTTCGCACTACAGGCGCGTTCCCTCTTGACCCGCGCGGCATACCGTGTTATTATTTTAACATGTGAGGGTATACCCCTCTCTTTGCGCTGTCAGGCCGTATCTGATCCATCCAGCGTGCTGGAACATTCCCCCCAAAGCGGCAGACGCCGCCCCCGGGCCGGATGGGACAGCGCCGGGGATCGTTCAGATACAGCCTAAGGAAACGAAAACGAGGTGCTGGAACATGAATTTTGAGGACCTGATCGCAAAAGTGAAAACCTGCGGCAAGCAGAAGCTGGCCGTTGCCGCGGCGGAGGACGACGCCGTACTGGAAGCCGTGGACGCTGCCCGCAAGCAGGGCATTGCGGACGCCATCCTGGTAGGCGACGAGGCCGCGATCCGCAAGATCGCCGCCGAGCTGAACATCGACCTGGACGGTTACGAGATCATCAACGAGCCGGACAAGATCAAGGCTTCGCTGACGGCCGTGAAGCTGGCCCACGACGGTGTTGCCAACATGTACATGAAGGGCCTGCTGGACACCAAGACCTTCCTGAAGAGCGTGCTGGACAAGGAAGTGGGCCTGCGCACCGGCAAGACGCTGTCCCACGTGGCGGTGTTCGAGGTCAAGGGCATCGAGCAGCTGCTGTTCCTGACCGACGTGGCCTTTATGACCTACCCCACGCTGGAGGACAAGGTCCACATCATTGAGAACACCGTGGCCGTGGCCCACGCCTGCGGCGTGGAGTGCCCCAAGGTCGCCCCGCTGGCCGCCGTGGAGGTCGTCAACCCCAAGATGCCCTGCACCGTGGACGCCGAGGAACTGCGCAAGATGAACGCCGAGGGCAAGATCACCGGCTGCGTGGTGGACGGCCCGCTGTCGATGGACATTGCCATCGACCCCGAAGCCGCCGCCCACAAGGGCGCGCAGGACCGCCCGGCCGCCGGCCATGCGGACATTCTGCTGTTCCCCGACATCCAGGCCGGCAACCTGGTGTACAAGACCCTGGTCCACACCGCCGAGTGCAAGAACGGCTGCATCCTGACCGGCACCCGCGTGCCCGCCATCCTGACCAGCCGTTCGGATTCCTTCCAGACCAAGGTCAACTCCATCGCGCTGGCCGCCGTGGTGGCCGCCGGGCTGAAAGCTGAATAATCGTTAAAAGGAGAAGTTTTTATGTCCATTAAAACGCTGGTCATCAACCCCGGCTCCACCTCCACCAAGGTCGGCGTGTTCGAGGATGAAACGCTGCTGTTCGAGGAAACGCTGCGCCATCCCACCGAGGAGATCGCCAAATACCCGAGCGTGATCGCCCAGAAGGATTTCCGCAAGGAGATCATCCTGGACTTCCTGAAAGAGAAGAACTGCGACCCCAAGAGCCTGAACGTCATCGTGGGCCGCGGCGGCCTGCTCAAGCCCATTCCCGGCGGCACCTACGCCGTGAGCGACGCCCTGCTGGCCGACCTGGAAAAAGGCGTGCAGGGCCAGCATGCATCCAACCTGGGCGGCATTCTGGCGCGCGAGATCGGCGACAAGCTGGGCGTGCCCAGCTACATCGTGGACCCGGTCGTCGTGGATGAACTGACCGACAAGGCCCGCCTGTCCGGTATGCCGGAACTGCCCCGCCGCTCCATCTTCCACGCGCTGAACCAGAAGGCCGTGGCCCGCCGCTTTGCCAAAGAGCACGGCACCCGCTATGAGGACCTGAACCTCATCGTCATCCACATGGGCGGCGGCGTTTCGGTCGGCGCGCATGACCACGGCAAGGTCGTGGATGTGAACAACATCCTGGACGGCGAGGGCTGCTTCAGCCCGGAGCGCAGCGGCACCGTGCCGGTGGGCGACCTGGTGAAGATGTGCTTCAGCGGCAAGTACACCCAGCAGGAAGTGTACAAGAAGATCTGCGGCAACGGCGGCTTTAACGCCTACCTGCACACCAACGACGCCCGCACCGTGGACAAGATGGCCCTGGAGGGCAACGCCGAAGCCAAGCTGGTGCAGGACGCCTTCTACTACCAGATCGCCAAGGACGCCGGCGCCATGGCCGCCGTGCTGTGCGGCAAGGTGGACCAGATCATCCTGACCGGCGGCATCGCCTACAACCCCCGCACCCGCGAGATCCTGGAGAAGTACCTGGGCTTCATCGCGCCCATCACGGTCTACCCCGGCGAGGACGAGCTGCTGGCCCTGTGCCAGGGCGCGCTGCGCGTGGTCAACGGCGAAGAGCAGGCCAAAGAATATTGATCCCCGCGGGTCTGTGGCCCGTTATGCAAAAAGCAGGAAAGGCAATCTGCCTTTCCTGCTTTTTTTGTTTGTCAGTACGGGGCGTCCAGCAGTTCCTGCTGGATGGCGTCGTTTTCCTCCTGATACTGGGCCGCCACCTCGTCGTCGATGACATAGACCGTCACCGGGATGACCGCGCTTTCCACCGATTCCTCATAGGTCTGGTAGTACAGGTCCACAAAGGCGTGGCCCGTCATCATGGCGGTGCCGGTATCGGCGGCATAGGCGTAGCCGTACACGAAGCGCCCGTCGTCGCTGGTTATGTACAGCAGCGTGCCGTAGGGGATCACGTTGGGGTTGACGGCCACAGTGCCGTAGGTCAGCCGACGGCCGCTGGCCCCCTTGGCCGTGCGGGACGCCGAATACCCGGTGGAACGCTGGCCGGTGTAGGTTTCGACCACGCCCTCGGCGGGGACGCCGTCCACGATCTCCGGCCCGACAAAACTGGACACCGGCGCCTGTTCGCCGTACACCTTGACGACGTTGGGCACCATGACCACCTGGGTCACGCGGTCCACTTCCTCGGTCCCGGACCACTGGCCGTCCAGATAGACTTCGCGCCAGGTGACGGTGTCCAGGCCGTCGCTGCCCTCCTGCAAAACCATCGTTTCCTCCGGGCTGCGGTAGAACAGACTGGAGGGGATCTCCTCCAACTCAGCCGGGACCACGACATCCTCGGTATATTCTTTGTATTCCACCCGCTGCAGGGTCAGCGACTCCCCTTCCGCCACCACGGTGTCGGCGGGGATGCTCAGGCGGTCGTCGCCGTCGTAGCCGATGCCAAGCTGCGCCAGCAGTTCCCCGGCCGTGGCCCCGGTGCTGACGACCTGCCGGGTCTGGCCGTCGGCCGTCACGTCCACCGTATAGGCGCGCAATACCTGCAAAGATTCGCCGTCGGCGCTTGGGGCGCGCACCACCTTATCATCCTGCCCCAGCGGCGGGGTGCCGCTCTGGCGCAGCAGCGCGTCCACGTTGGTGGACGCCGTCAGGATGCGGGTGCTGCCGCCGTGGGTATCGCTGACCACCACAAAATGCAGCGCCTGATGGGTAAAGGCGATGGCCAGCGCCAATGCCGCGGCGCCCCCCGCCAGCGCGCCCCACTTGGGCAGCGCCAGCGAAAGGCGGCGGCGGATATGTTCTTTTGTCTTTGTTTCGAGCATAGGTTTCCCGTTTTGCGGCGCGCGGGTTCGTACCGGGCGCCTGGTTCCTGGCCCGCCGGGCGCGTTCGGGTGCGGGGCGGGCGGCCTGCGGCGCAGGACCGCCGATTATTATACACCACTCCGGCCCGGATGTAAACTGTTTTTTCGCTGTTCCAACGTGCAACCCAAACGGGAAAGGGCTGCCCGGCGGCCAAAAAACGCGGCGGCGGGCCACACGCTCACTCGGCGGTGCGCAGCTGTTCGATCAGGGACTGGCTCTTTTGGCGGCGGATCGTCCACCAGGACAAAACGCCTTCCAGGATCAGCAGCACGTCCGCGAACAGCCCCATTTCCAAAAACGGGAACTGGTACGGCAGGATCCGGCCGCCGTAGGTCGCGGCGCTCATGAACCGGCACGCTACGATGGCGATGGGCAGCCCCACGGCCAGCGTGGCGGCCAGGGCCGTGAGCGCGTAGCAAAGCCCCTCGCATACGGTCATCTGGTAGAGCTGCCTGCGGGTCAGGCCCACGGTGCGCAGGATGTTGTTTTCCCGCTGGCGCGCCACCTGGTTGGAAAGGGTGGTATTGATAAGGTTCACGACGCCGAACAGGAAGATCAGCCAGGACAGGACCTGGAACGCCCCGATGCCGAAGGCATCCACCTGCCGCAGGTACTCCGCTTTTTCTGCAAAGGTATCCAGCCCCAGGTCGGCGTTGCCCGCCACGACGGCCTCCAGCCCGGCCTGCACGGTCTGCGCCTTTTGCGGGTCGCTGACGATGGACCAACTGTAGTCGAAGTTTTCGACCCCCGGCGCCTGTTCGCGGAAGATTGCTTCCGGCGCATAAAGATTGGGCGCATCCATCCCCGCCTTGCCATGCCCGTCCGGGATCTTCATATCGTCGAGGATGCCCACGACGGTGACGGGCACCGGGTCGCCGCCAAGGGAAAGCTGCACGGTGGCGCCCAGATAGACGCTTTCCAGCGCTTCGTCGATCTTCTCCGCCACCAGGATGCTGTGGTCGTCCGTAGGCATCGTTCCTTCGACCAGCGCCGCTTCGATCTGGGCCCGGTTATCCTGCGTCAGCATATCGCACATGGATGTGTCGGATTCGCTTTCGGTAAAATATTCCGCGTGCATGGACTGGCGCTTGGGCAGCACCGCCGTCACGCCGTCGATGGCAAGGATCTTCTGCTTCAATTCCTCGTTCAGCGGGTTGCCTTCGGCCATGACTTCGGATTCCGGCCGCCCGGCGTCCAAATAAATTTTATAGTCCCCGTCCGGGAAACTCTGCCGGGCCTGCATTTCCGGCGAGCGGATCAACAGAATGGAAGACACCACCAGCAGCAGAATGCCGCCTATGCTGAGGGAAAGCGTGATGCTGGCGGCCCGTTTGCCGTCGCGCGCAAAGTTCCTGACGCCCAGCGCCACAGGGTCCAGCCGCCCGGACTTACCGCGCCTGCGGGCAGGTTCCCGTCCGGGGGCATAGCGGACCGCTTCCAGCGGGGAGATGCCCGCCGCGATCTTGACGGGCGTGCGGATGGAAAGCGCGACGACGATCAGGCACAGCAGGACCGTCAGCACCATAACGCCCAAAGCGGGCAGCAGCCGGAAGCCCGCGGGCATTACGGCAGCCGCCACGGCGGCGCCCAGCACCGCCCCCGCCGCGCTGCCGGTCAGGCCCAGAAGGCGGCCCTCCCGCCGCACGATGCGTTTGATCTGCCGCCGGGTCGCGCCCAGGGTGCGCAGTTGCCCGTAACTCTGGATCTTATCCTGGACCGAGATGCGGAAGATGCTCTGGATCACAACGCAGCTTCCGATCAGGACCAGCAGGGCCACGATGCCGACGAGCGGGAGCGTGCTGGCGTCGATCCCGCTGTAATAGCGAAAATACATGACGTTGGTGCCGGGAACAGCGATCCCCAGTTCCTCCGCCGTCTGCCGCCCATAGGCCAGCATGGCGTCCTCGTCCGGCTCGACATTGCCCGAAAAATGCACATAGCCGCGGTAGTTGGCCGGGTCATAGCCCGCCCAGCCTTCCAGCATCGCGTGGGAGATCAGCACGGTCGCGCTGTCGCTCTCCACCGCACTTTCCAGCAGGCCGCTGAGCACATAGTCCCCCCGGAAGCCCTCGGTATCCAGTTGAACGGTGTCCCCGATGCCCGCACCGGGGGCGTATCGCTCCACAAAGTCGTTGCTGACGGCGATCTCGTCGGCCGCTTCGGGCAGGCGGCCCTCCTCCAGTTCCATCTGGCTGCGGAACATCCAAAAGGTCTCGGCGTCGCTGTACACGAAGGTCATCTCGCCCCCGCGGGCATCGTTCTCTGAACCGGCCAAATAGTACGTGCCCACCGTGGCAAAGTCCGGCACTTCCTGCAGGGCGGCGATGTTTTCCTCCGTCACGTCGCTATAAACCAATTCCCAGGTATCATCGACCTGTTCTTTGAGCGCGCTGGACGTGAATACCGCCAGGGCGGCCGCAAAGCAAAGCAGGAAGGCCGCCAGCGCCACCGCCACGACCACCATGCAGTTGCGCCGTTTCTGGTGGCGCAGGCTGCGCCCTGCCAGTTTTGTGACCACGGCGGTGGTGTTATTTTCCATTGGCAGCGTCATACTCCCACCCCCTTCACGAGCAGATCCGCCCGTCCTCAAGGCGGACGATGCGGTCGGCCATCTGGGCAATGCCGTTGTTGTGGGTGATGACCACCAAAGTCTGGTGGAACGCGCGGCTCGTGTGGCGCAGCAGGCCCATCACGTCGGCGCTGCTGCGGCTGTCCAAGCTGCCGGTGGGTTCGTCCGCCAGCACGATGGCCGGTTTGGCGATCAGCGCGCGGGCAATGGCCACGCGCTGCTGCTGCCCGCCGGAAAGTTCCGCGGGCATGGCGCGCAGTTTATCCCCCAGCCCCAGCATATCCACGACCTGACCCATAAAGGTGCAGTCCACGGTGCCGCCGTCCAGTTCCACCGGCAGGGCGATATTCTCGCTGACGGTGAGCATCGGCACCAGATTGTAGTTCTGGAACACAAAGCCGATGTTGCGCCGCCGGAAGATGGTCAGTTCCTCGTCGCCCATCTGCGCCAGTTCATGCCCTCGCACCCGCACGCTGCCGGCGGTGGGGGTGTCCAGCCCGCCCATCATGTGCAGCAGGGTGGACTTGCCGGAGCCGGAAGCCCCCACTACGGCCACGAACTCCCCTTCCTGCACTGCAAAGTCTACGCCGTCCAGCGCCCGCGTCAGGTTCGCCCCCTCGCCGTAATATTTTTTCAGTCCTGTGGTTTGCAGAATACACATACAGATCCCGTCCTTCCCTTGATTTTGGGAATATGGTATCCCCCAAATGTCGCAGAATTGTCCCAGCGCGCCCCTGTGTACAAAAAAAGCGGCGCGCCGCCCCGCGCCCCGCCGCCCCAGCCGCGGGGTCGCCCGGTTCAGGCCGGGCCGTTCTGCGGCAGAAAGACCGAAAACACCGCGCCCCGCCCTTCGGCCGAGTCCAGCGCGATATACCCGCCCTGCCGCATGACGATCTGCCGGGCCAGGTAAAGGCCCAGGCCGACGCCCTCGGCTTCGCGGGTGGCCTGCCCGCGGTAAAAGCGCCGGAACACCGCGGCCTGTTCGGATTCCGGGATGCCGGGGCCGCTGTCCGCCACATCGACCCGCAGGTAACTGCCCCAGTTCCGCGCGCTGACGCGCACGCTGCCCCCGGACGGCGTGTATTTGACGGCGTTATCCAGCAGGTTGAACAGGGCTTCGGCCGTCCAGCGGGTATCGTGCCAGGCCGTCAGGTCCTCCGGGCAGTCCACCGTCAGGGTCAGGCCCTTCTGTTCCAAGGGCGCCAGCACCCCGTTGAGCGCCGCCACCACCGTGTCCGCCACCGGTGCGCGGCGGGGCACCGGCGCGATCATGCCGGTCTCCATCCGCGAAGTCTTGACCATGGCCTGCATCAGAAATTCCAGCTTGTCCAACTGGCTTTTCATCGCCAGCAGGAACTCCCGCCGCTGCGGTTCGGGCACCGGGCGTTCCAGCAGGGTATCGTCGATCATCTTCAGGTTGGCGACCGAGGTCTTGGTCTGGTGCGAAATATCCGAAAGCAGCCCCTGCAGGTTCGCTTTCTGTTCGGCCAGCGTGCGCCGGTCGTTCTGCATCGCGCTGTACAGCCGTTCCAGCCGGTGGTGGATGCGGGCGAACACCGTCTCGGCCGCCGGGGCGTCCCCGGGGCGTTCGGCACGGTCCATCATGGCGTCCAGCGTGCGGCAGAGTTCGTCGGTCCCGCGGGAGATCTCCCGCTCCACCCGGCGCAGGAACACCGCCGCCCACACGAGCGGCCCGGCGGCCAGCGCCGCCCCGCAGGCCACGGCCCATCCGTCCCGCGTAAGCAGGAACAGCGCCGCCAGCAGCAGCGCGGCGGTCACGCCCGCCCCCGCTGCGCACAGCCGGAACGTGCCCCGCAGCGTCCGGTTCCCGGTCTTCATGCCTGTTCACCCCCGATCCATTGATAGCCGACACCGTAGGCCGTGCGGATATATTTGCGGCCGCCGCCCTCGATCTTTTTGCGCACCCGGCTGATGATGGAGACCAGCGTGTGGTCGTCCACAAAGTCGCCGTCCACATCCCACAGGCGTTCCAGTATTTGGCGCTTGGTCAGGATGATGCGGGGGTTCTTGACAAACAGGGCCAGCATGGCGTATTCCTTGGACGTGAGTTCCAGCGGCGTCCCGCCCAATGCCGCCGTCTGCGCGGAAAAATCGATCTGCAAAAAGCCGTCGTCGAAGCGGTCGTGCCGCGGCGCGCGCAGGTCCAGGTTGGCAAAAACGGCGGCGATGTTTTTGCACAGCACCGCCACCGAAAAAGGCTTGGTGATGTAGTCCGCGCCGCCGGCCTCGTACCCGCGCAGCACGTCGCTTTCCCGGTCGTTGGCCGTAAGGAACAAAATGTAGGTGTGATGCCCGCGCGCCCGGATCTCGGCGCACAGGTCCAGGCCGCTGCCGTCCGGCAGGTTGATGTCCAGCAGCGCAGCGTCGAACTCCCGTTCCCGCACGCAGCGCACCGCTTCCGCATAGGACGGCGCTGTGGTGACCCGGTAGCCCTCGGCCGTCAGATTGTACGCCAGCGTGCCGCCCAGCAGTGCGTCGTCCTCCACGATCAGCAGTTCCCGCATACCCGTTCCTCCCTGGGGTCGTTTTCTAAACAGTATAGCACGAAAATGTCGCAGAATTATCCCAGCGCGCAAAAAAACGCCGGTTTTTTCCCCGCGGGCCGCCCGGACGGGGGCCGCGCGCCCGCCGACGTGTAAAATTTACCGCTGTTCCGGCAAAAAATGTGCGCGACCTTCCCTGCCTGCACGACACACACTGCGGGCCGAATTTTCCACCGCAAAGTAAAAACCCCGGAACCATACGGTTCCGGGGTTTTTGAGCATATTGTGACCAGTCCGAAGAATGGATCAGCGCTTGCTGAACTGCGGAGCGCGACGGGCGGCTTTGAGGCCGTATTGCGCGAGTTTTTGAGCTGTTTTTCCTTGATATTCCGGGCTTTTCCGGCTTTCTGCTTCTTAGTTATCCGGTGTGCGGACCATAAAAAACGGCCCTTTTTCATTCAGCGATAGCCTGATGAAACGCACCATTTACTACCC
>QAKI01000038.1 GCA_003343905.1 Subdoligranulum variabile | reverse complement strand
ACCTCGTCATGGTTGATGACTTCCTTGTACTGCGGCGCGTACTCGTCAAGATAAGGCGCGATATCAATGATGGCGCCATCCTCATACAGAGCCTTCAGTCTGCCAGAATACCAGTCCTCCCGCTGGACCTGAATCATGTCGGGCAGCTCGCCGGAGGCCAGCAGCAGCTGCAGGCTTTCCACCTCGGTGCCGGCCGCGGGATGGATAAACTCGATGTCCACGCCCGTATTGGCCTGAACGGCCTGATAGGATGGATTTTCATCATAGCTCGAAATGAAGTTTGCGGCACCCGAGTTGATGGGCATCCAGTAGGTCAGGGTTACGCCTTCCTCATCAATGGGGTACTGACCCTCGTTCATGGGCGGGGGCGTATAGTATCCTTCAAGGTGCTCAGCCGCAAGCGCAGAACCGCAAAGGAGTGCAAGGGCCAGTGTCAGGGTGAGGATTCGTTTCAACATGTGGGGTTTCTCTCCTTTCATTTTTCATACGGATTCTATATGGACGCACGAGCGCGCCAATATCATGCTGCCGGATGCCTGGGGTCATTCCTTGACCGAACCCAGCATAACGCCGGAAATAAAGTACTTCTGCACAAAGGGATAGACGCACAGAATGGGAAGAGTGGAGATGACGATGCTGCAATATTTGATCAGCTCCTCCAGATACATCACGCCATCTACAGAGCTGGCCTCGCCCGCCGCCGTGCTGGACGAGCTGGAAATGAGGATTTCTCTGAGGAACAGCTGCAGCGGAAACCTTTCCCGGTCCCTCAGATAAATGGATGCGCTGAACCAGCTGTTCCAATGCTCCACCACATAGAACAGCACCACCACCGCCAGCGTCGCCTTGCTCAGCGGAAGAATGATCTTGAAGAGGATGGTGAAGTCGTTGGCCCCATCGATCATGGCCGATTCCTCCAGCGCGGCGGGCACGCTGGCAAAGGCCGTGCGCATCACGATCAGGTTGTAGGTGTTGATCGCCACGGGCAGCAGGATCGCCCACCGGCTGTCGTACAGTCCCAGGTCCCGAACGTTGAGAAACGCGGGAATAAGCCCGAAGTCCATGTACATGGTAAACACGATCAGCAGCGTCAGCGGCCCTTTGAGCATCATGCGCCTGCGCGAAAGCACATAGGCGCCCAAAATGGTCAGCACCATGTTGATGGCCGTGCCTACCACAAGGTAAAACAACGTGTTCATATAGCCCGTGAGGATATTTTTATTTTGCAGCACCGTTTTATAGCCTTCCAGACTAAAACCCATCGGCAGGCTGATCAACCCCTTGTAGCCGATCAGACTGGTAGGGTCCGAAAAGGAGGCCATCAGACAGTGCCACAGCGGATAGAAAAAGATGACCGTAAGCAGCGCCAGCACGAACAGATTTATGCCGTGAAGCGTTTTCTCTCCCTTGGTTGAGCGGTCTACAACAGCCATATGCTCTCCCCCTTACCACAGGCTGGTTTCGGACGAACGACGGAAGATGCCGTTGACCGTTGCCAAAATCAAAATGCTCAGAATCGAATTGAAAACGCCCACCGCAGCGCCCATGCTGTACTTGCCGTTCAGCAGGCCGTAGCGGTACATATAGGTGGAAATCACATCGGCGGTTTCATACGTGAGGGGATTATAAAGCAGCAGGATTTTTTCGTAGTTCACCGAAAGCACCCGGCCCACGCGCATGATCAACTGGATGGTGATGACCGGCATCAGCGACGGCAGCGTAATGTGAAGGATGCGTTTGAGTTTGCTTGCGCCGTCTATGTAGGCGGCCTCGTAAAGCTGCGGATCAATGGTGGACAGCGTGGCCAGATAGATGATGGAATCCCACCCGCATTCCTGCCAGATGGATGAGGAAATATGAATGGTGCGGTAGTATTCCGGCACGCCCAGCAGATTGGGCGACGCCCATGAGGGGTTTACAAATTGAATGATTTGATTGATAATACCGGTGGAGGCGCAGAAGTTTCGCAAAATGCCGCACACCACGACCAGAGAGATGAAGTGGGGCATGTAGCTGACGGTCTGCACCAGCTTTCGGCCGGCGCGGCTTTTAATTTCGTTAATCATCAGCGCCAGCAGGATGGGTGCCGGAAACGCAAACACGATGGAATACAGGCTCAGAAGCAGCGTGTTGCGCAACAGCCTCCAGCAGTCCTTCATCTGAAAGAAGTCAATGAAGTTTTCAAACCCAACCCATTTGCTCCCGGCGATGCCCTTGTACAGGTTGTAATCCTGAAAGGCGATGATCATTTTGGTCATGGGGCCATACTTGAACAGGATATAAAAGACAAGCACAGGAATAACCATCAGATATACGTATTTATTCCTGGCAAAGTCCTGCCCAAGACGTTTGATGACCTTTCTTTTTGTTTTTACGGATAGCTGAACACTGCTCAAGGCCAAGCCTCCTCTTTTTAATGTTTTTTGTTTTCTCCGGATTCTCTTGTGCAATTCGAGCCTAACATCGCCCTGCGCTGCTGCGCAAGTTGTTGTTCGTTCCCGCGCGTATGTTTTGCCGTTGCAGACGATATGTAATTCATTTTTCGCGCCCGTTATCATAAACAAATTGCTTTTATGCCCACATCCCCCTAAGATAAAAAGGGAGACTTTACTTTTTCATCTTTATAATGAACAGGAGACCGTGATTCTTCCATGCTGCGAAACAACAATCTGCGCATTCGGTATATTGCCTCGCTGCTTTTGGTCATGGTACCCATCTTGATTTTTTCCGTGGTACTGTACACAAGCACTACAGAAAGAAGTATTCAGTATATCAACGATCAGTCTTTGCAAAGGTTCACCTCAGCCACAGAAAACATTTCCAATATTGTAGACCGCCTGCAATATACGGCAACCACTGCTTTCGGTGTGGAAAGCGAAATCAGCACCGATGAACGGGGGCGCGTCACCCTCATCTCGGAAAGCGGGCTTTGCGCCGCGCTCACGGCTTTGGAAGAACGCATTGTACCGGATGTAACGGTGCTGTTCTATATCAAGGGAGACAAGAACATTTATTCGTCGCAGGGGAAAATGCTCTACGGGGATTACGAACGCCAGGTCCTGGCCGTCTACGACCCGACCTCGTCCTCGCTGTATACGCAGATTCAAGGCATCGAATCCCCCGAGCTGCTGCCGCTGCTGGACAGCGAGGCGCGCAAGCTGAGCGGGCTGGTCTATGCGCTGCCCTTTCCTACGGGCATGGCCAGCAAGGGCGTTATGCTCTTTGTGCTTTCGGACGACGTGATCGCATCCGAGTTTGAAAACTATCTGGGTACCATGGGCGAAAGCCTGTATCTGTATGACAGCAAGTATACGCTGCTGTATGAATGGTCCACAGCCGGGGAGACGCTTTCAGTGAGCGACGCCATGCGGATTCGGGGCATGGGAATTGTAAACACGCGGAAAAATGGCAGGGATATGGTAAGCATGCGCGTAAGCGACAGCAATCTGGGCCTGTTCTGGGTCCTGTCCAGCGCTTCCGACGTATTTTACAGCTCCATGAAACCTTCGCAGAACCTGATGCTGGTGCTGATTCTTACGCTGATCGTGCTCACCTGCGGCCTGATCGTATGGATTGCCTTTTTCAATTACAAGCCCATTCAGGAATTGCTGCAGCACGTCACAGGCCGGAAATGGACCAGGCAGCGGGAAAACGAGCTGGACCTGATCCGTTCCACCTATGACCAGACGGTGGATGAGGCGCAGGCGCTGTCCGAGCAGCTTAACGAAATGACCCCGCTGATTGCGCAGCAGTTTGTCCGGCGGCTGATTTTTGGCCGCATCAAAAGTCCGGAGGAATGCGCGGCATTAGCCAGCCGGGCGGACATGGATTTTCATCACGAGTGGGTGCTGGCGATGTACCTTTCCTTCTCGGGCAAGGAAGCAGAAACGCAAATGGATCAGGCGGCGCTGACCGCATCGCGCTTTTCTCCCATGGGGGCCTTTGCCGCGCTGGGTGAGCTGCCCGGTGAAAACGCCCTTTGCGTTTTGATCAGCTTTGACGCAAGCGAGGACGCTGTTGCCCGACAGGTTTGGGAATATGCCCGGCAGCTTGATGCCTACATGCAGGAAAGCGGCGTCGCTCCCAATGTCATCGGCATTGGCTCCGCCTATCACAGTTTGCTGCAGATGAACGAATCGTTTGCGGAGGCTTGTGCGGCTGTTCAGCTGATGCCGCCTGACAAAAGGCTGTGGCGCTATGGCGACGTGGAGCCGGACAGCGGCGCCTTGCCCGAAGACAGCTTTCACGGCCTGTCTCCCCTGTCCGTTTCGCTGCTAAGCGAAGGACTGCACCGCGGGGATTCCACCATTGCGCTTCGCGCGCTCAATGACATGCTTCAGAATATCGCTGCCGTAACCCACTCGCTGGCCTTTTTCCGCTTTTGCTGTTCCGAGCTGCTCGCCACGCTGATTCGTCAGGCAAATAGCCTGCACCTTCCCCTGTCCAAAACCTCCATCCAGCATCTGATCACCATTACCTCGCCAGAGGAGTTTTCCCAGCAGGCTACCCAAATCGTCTCCGATCTTTGTGAAATTATGCGCCGGCGCATCAGTGAGGAGGATTCCTGCCTTAAGCGCCGTCTTATCGATTATATCCTGACCAATTTCAAAAGCCAGGATCTATCCATTCAGAGCGTGGCGGAAGGCACTGGCATTCCCAGGGGAGAAATCAGCACGCTGCTCAAGGAAGAAACCGGACAGGGTTTTGTGCAGTATGTTTCCTACCTTAGACTCAACGAATTCAAGCGCATGCTGGAGCAGAGCGATCTGACCATTCGCGAGCTGGTTTTGTACGTGGGCTATAATGACGTGCCCAATTTCCTGCGCAAGTTCAAATTTCTCGAGGGAATGACGCCCGGGCAATACCGACAGCTGCACAGGAAACAGCCATAAGCCCCGTCGGCAAAATGCCACAGGCAGTTCTTTCCCCCTTCCTGTCCTGAAAGCCTGCATTTATGCCAGCAGGCTCCAGTCCTCTTCCCCCGCCACCGCCACAAGGCGGTCCAGCGCTGTCAGCCGGTATGCGGATAACCAGGATACCAGCCAGTCGTTAAAATGCCCCCGTTCCTCGCAGTCAGGCCGGTATTTGGTCCACCGGCATTGGAAAAACCCTTCGTTCTGGCTGCCAAGAGGTCTGGGCAGGCCATGGACCTTCTCTCCCTCCTGTGCCGTAATGCCCAGCAGGGATTGATCCCACATCATCCGCGCCCACAAAAGCCAGCGCTGCTGTCCCGTATGTTTCCACAGGCGGACAAATTCCGGCGTCAGCAGGGCGCCCCAGGGATCTATGGCATGATGCTCCGCAGAAATTGCGGTTCCGCCCTGCGTGCTGTATCCGTAGCGGGAAAAATCACTTGTGTCCGGATACAGCGCATCGTACTGAAACGCCCAGGAGAAAAAGTAATACGCGGCTTTCTGCGCATATTCCAGATATTTTTCATCCCCGGTGATTTCATACAGGTCCAGCGCTGAGACCACAAAGGGAAAGGCGGTTTCCTTGTCCACGGCCTCACAGTCGATAGCCCCTGCCATGCATCGAAAATGGTTCACATCGCGCTCCATGTAAAAATCCAGCGCCGTGGCGGCGGTTTTCAGGTATTCCTGCCGCTTTGTCACCCGCCAGGTGTCGATAAGGGCGTTCAGGATGAACCCTCCGACCGATCCCGTGGTGTCAAGGGCCTCACCCTGCATGCTCCACAGCTTGCCAAAGCCCCATTCCGCGCTGTAGTGGGCCACAAAAAAGTCGCAAATGCGGGTGGCAAAGCGCAGAAACTCCGGCTTCTCCAAGCCATTTTCCTTAAGCAGCGCATAGATCTTGGCCATTTCTGACGCGCCCCAGCCAAGATTGCAGGTTTCCGGCTGCCATCCCTGACAGAGCGCCCCTTTCTGATCAGGCCGCGCACATTCGGCATAGCGCTCAAAGTGAGGCAGGATCATACCGTTTTCCTGCTGTTGCGCCGCCCAGGTTTCCTGAATGTCAACGGCCGTATCCAGCAGTTCCCGGTCGTTTCGCCGGATTGCTTCAATCATCATCAGCCGGGCCGTAAGAAAGCCTTGTCCTGCCCAGCCCATTTCAAAAATGATGCGGTGAAAGCCGTATGTGTTGTATTCCCGAAGGCCCATCAGGCGCCGCATCTCTTCCGGGGTGAGCTTTGCCCCCATATGTCCCGCCTGCAAATGGGACAGCTTTGTGTCGATGCCGGCGATAATCAGCTTTTTCCCCTGCCATGGATAGATGAGCCTTTTCAAATAGCTCATTCCCAGTTCCCACACTCTTTCAGGAGTGAAGCGAGGGCCCTTGCGATAGGGAAATACTTCAGGCATTCGGTCCAGCAGATTTGCGGAGGCAAAATGTTCCCATTTGGGTACGCAGGCAAAGATATAGAAGGCGATCGAAAGGTTTTCGCCCGGAGTCAGGGTGAAATACTCGTCATAACGCTGCGTCATTTTGTTTTTTCCGCTATAGGTTACAGGGGCTTCGGTTACCGGATAATAAATGCGGTGAAGGAATGTGCCGTCCTCCTGCCTGACCAAGCTTGCGGAGGTTCTAAGGCTTTCCTTATCCTGATCCGAGGCAAAGAGCGCAAGCCCGACGTCGCGGTTCTCCGTAAGCGTGCAGGACGGAATGCCCATGCGGTCATAGGCAAAGATCCATGGTTTCCCATCATAGGTCAGTCCCTTGGGGGAATTGCCGCTGCCCCACTGGTTGCCGTTATACAGAATGCAGGGCATAAGATAATCCTGGGGTTTGAAACGGGTTTCGAGCTGCGCAACGAGTTTGACGCGGCGGGTGCGCCCGCTTTGATTGGTCACCCTGCGGCAGACCCGAAACAGGCCGTTTCCCAAGTCGTCAATGTGATCCCGGGATAAGAATCCGGCATCGTGCGCCGTATGCAGCTCATCATATTCTTCCACCAGCATGGGCGCCAAAGAGGCAATGGCATCATCCTGACTGCGCTCCCGGCTCCAGCAATAGGCCCCGTCTTTTACGTATAGTTCCACCAGGCAGACCTCCTCTCTCTCCTCTTCCCCAGATGATAGCAGATTGAAGCTGCGCAGGCAATTTGTAATGCTGTGCGGGGAATATGTAATCCTGCTGCGAAAGGGCTGGGGCCTGCTTTGACCCCTCCTCCGCCTTGAAAACGTCCCATAATAAAAGCGGGAAGGAGGCTGGGTTCCTCCCCGCCTGTATTTGTATAACGAAAACCACTCGCTAGGCGAGTGGTTCGAAAGAAGACTATAGTCGATACTGCAGAAAGATGAACTCCCTTTGCTATAATGGGAGTGCGGTCTGCCAACTGCACAAGCCAAGCAAAGGGAGGTCATTCGGAGTGAACGACGTAAATAGTTTATCGCACACAAGGTGGAATTGCAAATATCATATAGTATTTGCACCGAAATATCGGCGCAAAGTGTTCTATGGGCAGAAGCGTAGAGAAGTAGGAGAGATTCTGCGAACACTGTGTAACTGGAAGAAAGTGAAAATCATAGAGGCAGAAGTATGCCCAGACCACATACACATGCTGGTAGAGATACTTCCCAAATACTCGGTATCAAGTTTTATGGGATACCTGAAAGGGAAGAGCAGCCTGATGATATACGAAAAGCACCCGGAATTGAAGTATAAATACCGCAACCGGGAGTTCTGGTGCAGAGGGTACTACGTCGACACAGCGGGCAAAAATGCAAAGAAAATAGAAGAATATATACGGCACCAGCTGGAAGAAGACAAAGCTGGAGAACAGTTGACGATGGGAAACTTCTAAAAAGCCCGTTTACGGGCGGCAAGTAACAATCCTTCGCGACTGGCAGACCCTACCAACGCGACGTTACGCGTGCGCTAGTATTCCAGGGTTTTACCCGTCTATGAAAACCCCGGCGTTGCCGGGGGATATTTATTTATCCTGGTGCTCTTCCGTCTTTTTCTTGCGCAATAATCACCGCCTGTTTTTTGGGAGAAGGACGGTTCTAATGTTTTGCTGCTGATGTGACCATTTCAAGCTGATACGCATGGCGTATATACGGATTCGACCCACGTCAAGGCCAAAGCTACCAAGCACAAAAAGACAACGGTGGCGGTCGAGCGAACGCCCAAAGCGTATCTGGAAGAGCTGGACGAGGCCATCGGGCAGGACCGCAGGGAGGTGGGCAAGAAGCCCTTCGATAAGAAGGACGACGATGATAACCCGCCGACCCGGGAGATCAGCAAAAGTGGACAGCTGCATAGGGAAGGCAAGCCGGACGGCTTCCATTACAGCGAACACCGAACCGTGGACAGCAAGCACAACATTGTAGTAAATGTACGGATAACTCCGGGCAATATCAACGACGTAGAACCCGTAGCAGAGATACTATAAGGATATTGAAAAGCGACTGGGGAAGCAGCCCAAGTACATGGGACTGGACGCGGAATCCCACAGTGCGCCAGTGTGTCAGTGTGTCACCAGCTGGTGCAAGCCGGGATACAGCCGGTAGTAGGCTACCGGAGGCGTACGCACAAGGGGCACTATTTCGGGAAATATCGTTTCACCTTTGACCCAATCAAGAACGTTTACCTGTGTCCGCAAGGGCACGAGCTGACATGGCGCACAACCAACCGGGAAGGGTATCGGGAATACAGGAGCGATCCCAGGACATGCAGGGACTGCCCCAAACGGACGAAATGCTTCCCGGCCCATTCCAGCAGAAGGCAGGTGAAGCACCATGTATGGCAGGATGCATTGGAGCAGGCGGATGCGTTTACGAAGACATCCAAAGGGAAACGGATCTACGCCTGGCGCAAGGAAACCGTTGAACGATCTTTCGCAGAAGCCAAAGAGCTGCATGGCCTGCGCTATGCCCGCATACTCGGAATCCGCACCAGGGTCAATCCCAAGTTCTGTGTAAACTCCGTTTGGGTGGGAATAGAGCAAAGTGATAACAGGGCGGCAGCGGATTTGTCCGGCTGCCGACTTGTTTGCATCATAACGCCGGTGGGGATGGATGTCAAGGGCGGCGAAGCTGAACTGCACCCCAAAAGTTGGACCGTTGTTACGCGGCAAATCCGCACTGGACTCGGTATTGGACAGGGCTTAACCCGTTCACTTGGCTTTCATCCAATTGTGGTTATAGTATTCAAAATAAGCGACTAGTTCCGGATAAAACTCATTTAAGGGTTGGAATGGCCGCAGGTAAAGCAATTCGGATTTTAATATGTCAAAGAAGGAGACGGGGGTGCGGACAGAAAGTTGGACTCCAAGAACAAGGAGACGACTGAATGTCTACAAAAGAACAGGAAGAAATAGCACTGAAAGAGCATGAACGGTTGGGATCTGTGCATGCAGTGATCCGACGGTTGGGATATCCGAGCAAATCCACTCTTTACCATTGGTATGAACGCCGGAATGCCGGCCTGGAGAATAGGCATGGTCATACGGCAGAGATTCTCGAAAAAAGCGATCATAAATGCAACACGCCGGATCATCCAAGGCATCCATCAGCTGAATTCAAATACGAGGTACTGCGCCGTTGCTTTGAGCTCGGCGAGGATGTAGAATATGTATCGAGAGAAATCGGATACAGTCGTATGAGCATATATACATGGCAAAGAAAATACTTGAAGTACGGGATGGTTGGCCTTATGGCAAAGAGAAAAAGTATTCTAAGAAAACCGTTGCCTCCGAATGCTCTAAGGCCCCAATCTGAGGAGATGCTGGCACTTCAAGAACAGGTTCGGCATTTACAGTTTGAAGTGGATGTATTGAAGGAGACCCTCGCAGTATTCAAAAAAGACCCAGGCGTCGATCTGACAGCACTCAAAAACCGTGAAAAGGCAGTGATCATCGGCGCCTTGAGGGAGAAATATGCACTGCCAATGCTTTTGACCTACTTTCATATGGCCAGAAGCAGCTACTACTACCAGCAAGCTGTTATGAATAAGCCGGATAAATATCTTCCCTTTCGTG
>QAKI01000015.1 GCA_003343905.1 Subdoligranulum variabile | reverse complement strand
GCAGGCGGCCTGCTCCTCGAGTAGTGCCGTCAAGCGGTCAGTCGATTGAATTACTTCGTTCATATTGCATCGTGCTTTAGTCACCATAGTACATTCCTCGGACACCATAGAAACCTGTCGGCACTTTCAGCAGTTCGGGGCGGTACTCCGTGGCCTTCGGCTGCTCCGTCGGGCGGTTCTCGATCTTCGCGGTCAGCATCGCCAACTTCTCGTTGCGCCAAGCCTTGCGCAGGCAATCCCCCAAACTCTTGCCCGGCTGTACCTTTTTAAGGTACCAGGCGTTCTTCATGATCTTCGATTTGTCGTAAGTTGCTTTCATCGCGTTGTCCGTTTTTATTACCTTCAAAAAGGTACAATCGTCAAATATTCAGTCCCCACGCTTGCGTTTTTCATCTTAAATCGTATATTTGTATCAGTTTTGTGGGTTTCACATTGCAAATATAGAATATAATTCTAAGAATTCGATGATTTTCTTAGAATATTTGCATAAATAATATTTATACGATTTTAAAATAATATTAAGCCTCTGATATCATGACCCTTAAAGAGAGAATCCAAGCGTATTGTCAGTATAAAGGGATTTCTGTTTCGCAATTTGAGAGACAGGCGGGGCTTTCAAATGGATATTTTAAAGAGGGGAGCAAAATGCCTCGCCCTGACAGAATCTCTAAAATTCTAAACAAATTTCCTGATATCAATAGAAACTGGCTCCTATACGAAGAAGAGCCCATGCTCAAAACTACCGACCAACCTGTCAGCCAAGGAGGCGAAGACGTCACGCCAACGAAAGCTGAACTAAATAACCCAAAAACTATGGAGAGATTATTCGAACTCATCAAAGATCAGCAGAGACAGACCAGCGAGCTGGTTGCCGATCTAAGAGAAGAACGATTAAACCGGAAAGAAGAGGTTTCGCGTTTCTTATCACTCATCGAAAAAATGCAAGGCATTGCTGGGGCAGGAACTACTGCCCAAAAAAAAGAGGCATAGCGGTATTCTAATTAGACTAATGCCATCTTCATTAGAGCGGAAGCAATATGATAAAATAGAACCACCCAAAATAAGCTCCATATAATCGAGCTACACATTTAAAGGAGATTACGGTCTCCTTTAAAAATGACCGGGGCGCCCGCAGACCAAAACATAAAAACTTCGGATTATTTCAATAGCACAAATATTTTTTACTCTTTTCTTACCAACTCATTTCGATAGGGGTAAATTCATAAACTCATGAAAAAACTTTTACTAATAATTATTACTTTAGGTATTACCTATAATGTCAATGCGAAGCAGCCTTATAACCTTAAAAAGGCGCAAGAAATAATTGCCGCGCATAATGTTGCAAGTTTGGCTATTATCCATGAAGGGAAACAACTTTATTTTGACCCAGAAACGAAATCATACGTGCCGAAAAAGGATTTTATAGAAAAATATGGGCGTCAGGCCGTACAGCAAATTAACGACTTGGAATCAAATAGGTTAAATGAAGAGGCAAAAGCAGCGTCTATAGCGGAAAGAGAGAAAATACAATCACATGCTTTTGATAAGCTGATGAACCTTAATTCGTATGAAAGCGTTTCGTATAGTAAAAACGAATATGCTGACATTTTAGATATTTTAGATGGTAACCATGATGGGAATATTGATTATTTAAGCGCGGCACTATTTTTTAGGGATCAAGTTGCCGGTATAGACAACAACGGCAACATATCAATGATTAACATTATCCAAGCACCATCGTTATCTAAAGATCAGATATATATTCAAACTAACTCATGGTTCGTTCACACATTTAATTCAGGAAAATCAGTAATTCAATTAAATGAAAAAGATGCGGGGACTATACTCGCGAAAGGTTATTTGAAAAACATTGCAGAACAGGTCGGATTTGCAATTAGTTATGAAATCAGCGCCTATGTTCTTTTTCGGATAGATATTAAAGACGGTCGAGCCCGACTTATTACAACCATCCAAGAATATGAATCAGTAAATAGAGGAGGTGTTGCGGGGGCAATGTCAGGGAATGTTTCGACAACAATGGGCATTTACAAACCGGAAGCGGTTTTTCCCTTTGTTGATGCCGCTGCTGGATTATCCCGGAAAGCTGGAGCAAAAGCGTATTGTGCTTGTTGTATGTATATGATTGCAATGAAGAATCAATTAGAGAAAGCCATTAAAGATGGGATAACAGGCGGAGATGTAGAAGACTGGTAATCCCTCCCCTACCTTTCAGCCCCGGCCACACAGTCGGGGCTTTTTTACTCAAAGTATATAATTATTCACTACCTTTGTGCGTTTTTTAGCATGAAATATGTTATATTTGCATAACAACTACCATCCCAACGATGAAAGCGCAGCAATTTAATGGAAGCTATCCAATGAAAGAAGGTACTGGCATAAGCGTAAGTTTGGCCGTCATCCTCTATGAGGAGGACAAGATTTACTATGCCTATTGCGCTGCCCTTGATATTCTCGGATACGGAAATAGCGAGGAGGAGGCAAGACGGTCTTTTGAAATCATGCTTGAAGAAATCTTAAAGTACGCTATATCTGAGGGAACTCTTAGTGCGCTGCTCGAATCTTATGGATGGAAAAAGCGACAGCCTCCAAAGACGAGCGATCTTATCACCCGAAGCAGCGAGCTGGCAGATATTGTCGATAACAAAGCATACAGGACTATTCGGGAGAATATAACGCTTCCTTGTGCATAATGGGTGCTTTATCGAATATTGACATTGCGGATTTTCGTCGGTTCCTAAAGCACTTGGGATGGGAATATGGCGGCATCAAAGGCGGCCATGAAAAATGGTGCAAGAAGGGCATGCTTCGTCCTGTCATATTCCAGACGCATATAAATCCCATCCCGATAGGAATTATCAAGAACAATCTGCGGACAATGGGATGTCCTGCGCAGGTTTTGATTGACTACATGAATAAATAGCGAGAAGTTCGTTCAACATCAGCCCCGGCCGTATGACCGGGGCTTTTTTGTACCTTTAGGACAATGAAGGCCGCCAAAATAAGGTTTCATCATAGGGGAAAGACAAACCTTTAGAACAATCCGCCCAATAATATTTTTTTCAAAAAATTTCATCATTTCCCATTGTTATTTAAATATCCGTCGAAATCTTTGCATTGTAAGCCTGTGAGGATGCAGGCAACGGCCGAACATCGAAAGTACATTGCTATCGTAGCAGAAGGTCTGTTGGCGCATCCGTCGGCAGACCTTCATTTATGGCAAAGAGTGTAAAAGACACAAAGGCGAACGACACCATCAAGCCCACCCGCAAAGTGGGCCGTCCTTGCGTATATACACCTGAAGCTCTCGAAGTCAAGTTTGAGGAATATGCCAATTGGACAAAGAACAATCCAATCATAAAACAAGTGCCCACAAAACATGGCCTTGTAGACCTCGAACTCCAACGTCCTAAAACTATTGTTGGGTTCTGTGTATATGCGGGAATACTCCGTGACACATTTTTTGATTACGGCAAAAGGGAGGAGTTTTTCCACATCATTGCGCGCGTGCGCGAAGAAATTGAAGCCGATCAATTGTCGGGCGCAATAGCTGGCATATACGATTCCGGCGTCATTACACGTGTTCTCAAACTCGCCGACAAACAGGATATAACCACCAACGGCGAGAGCATCAACAAGCCTCGGGAGACGGTACAAGTCATACTTGATCCGGAAGCTGCATCTATCATCCAGTCCATCGGCAAACAAAGCACGAATGAAAATGGAGCTTGATGCACGCACATATCGGGGCAAGGTCTACAAGATCATGCTGTACTTCTTCCGCAAGTACCGCAATAAAGGCGTCGTACTACGCATATTCAACGAGGGGAGTTCCCGTTCGGGGAAGACTTTCGACACCTTCGACTTCCTGTATGACATCTGTGCTGCGGGTGATGGTGCATATAAAATCTATGTCTACCGCTCCACATTGCAAGACTGCAAGGAAAAGGCATTGGGAGACTTCAAGAAGAAACTACAATGCCGCGGGATATATGATCCCGACAGCATGTATAGCGAGAAGATACTCCCCGAATACCACATAGGCGACAGCATCATCCGGTTCCGTGGGCTTGATAAGATGGATGTGAAGGAGGGGCACGACTGCGACATCATATACTTCAACGAAATGTTGGACGACATATCGCCGGCGCAGTTCAATAATATCACGATGCGTTGTACAACCATGATTATTGGCGACTGGAACCCCAAATATACGGAACACTGGGTTTTTGAGCTTGAAGGGCAGCCGGATACCATATTCACCAAAACAACCTACAAGGACAATCCTTTCTGCCCTGACAGCGTACGCAGGACTATCGAAAGTTACGAGCCCACGCCGGAAAATATCGCAGCAGGAACCGCCGACGAATTCAGATGGAAGGTATACGGTCTCGGGGAGCGCGCGGCGCAGGAAGGATTAATATTCCCCAATATAGACTGGATCGACAGTTTCCCGGACGATTTGGAATATACAGCCTATGGCATCGACTTCGGCTTCACAAATGATCCGACGGCTATTATTCATGTCGGAGTGCGAGGGCGTGACTTATATCTGCATGAACGCTTTTATTCGCCCGTAGACGATCCCGAGGTATTGTATAACATCGTGGCCCCAATTCTCGGTAAACACGGATATGCCATAGCAGATAGCGCGGATAAATACGCCAAGAATCCGGAAGGCATGGTGCGTTCCCTTCAACTTCGGGGGTTGAATGTAATCAAGGCCAAGAAATTCCAGGATAGTATAACCATCGGTATATCCTACATGAAAAACTTCCGCATCCACTGCGTCAAGACCAAGAACATGAAAAACGAAGCCAATACCTATGTGTGGGATTCTATAAACGGGCTGGCGATAAATAAACCCGTAGACAAGAATAATCACCTTTGGGATGCAGCCCGATACGTCGTGATGACTGCATTCCGCAATCATATTGCCGCATGAAACTCCTTGGATACGAAATAAAGATGTCTAAATGTTCCGAAAAGACCGGAGACCCACAGCAAAGCCTATACATAGACCTGCGGGACTGGCAAAATCTGCTCGGGACGAAGGATGAGTTTATCGACACCTCCACACCGGACGGGCAGGCGCGCGCATTCGCGTCATGCTCTATTTTAGCTTCTATCATCACGAAGAAAGTATCTGCCATATCGGACGCCCGGTATTGGGCGAAAGACGACAAAGGGGAAGATATTGAAAAGCCGCGTGAGTTCGAGCGGATTAACCACCCCAATCCCTACCAAACCCTTTCGGAATTCGCTTGCATGATCGAGTTCTTTTCTCAGATATTCGGCAAGGCTTACATAGTGAAGGTGCCTTTGGTAGGTATTAAGGGTGATTTCGAATTGTATGTAATACCTAACCTCATGGTTACGGAAAACGAGGCGCCATCCTCCATATCTTCGTTTGCACCCAACTCCGACATCCGTGATTACACCATAAACCTTGGGGGTGGGATAAACCTGACGATCCCCAAAGAGGAGATGTTCGTTGTAAACGACGTAACTTACGCGCTTAACAAGATTGGGGGCGCTACTTCACGGCTTGTCGCCCTCAAGTACCCTGTCAACACTTTCCTGGCCTCCTACCAAGCCGTAAACGAATTGCTTGTCAACCGAGGTATGCTCGGCATTCTCTCCCTCATGTCAGATGATCCGATGGTCGATAATATCGTGCCAGCCACCAAAGAGGACAAGGAAGCGCTCCGTGAGCAATTGGACAAATACGGGATCATGCGCAACAAATGCAAGATCGCCATTACGTCATACAAGGCATCCTTTGTCCCTGTGTCGTCCACTATTTCCGACCTCGGACTTACAGACATTCAGCGCAACTGCAAGAAAGACATCGCTTATACATATCAGGTGCCCAGCATTCTGCTCGACGTAGAAGGTAGCACCTACAGCAATTTCGGAGAGGCCAAGATCGAATTCTACGTGAATGACATTATTCCTTCTGCACAAAATATAATGCGCGTGCTCAACAAGATATACGGCTTCACAGGATTCGGATTCATGCCGTTCTTCGACCATCTGGAAATGTTCCAGCCCTCGAAGAAAGACCAGGCGGAATGTATGAACAGCGCCGTAAATTATATCGGAGCCGCCATACAATTAGGGATAATGACACCAGAGGAAGGTAGAAGCGAACTATTAAAATATCAAATCTAATATGGAAGACAGAATAAAATCATTCAAGGGAAGTATAGACGACATCAAACGCGATCAGGGCGTTGTTGTCATTGCCATATCAAAGTTCAACGAAGAGGATCATGCAGAAGACATTGTGCGCAAAGGGGCGTTTACTAAGTCGTTTGCAGATATGTCCCGGATCAAACACTGCATCGACCACAAACAAGACTTGGATCATGTTGTTGGGACGCCTCGAAAAGCATGGGAAACAGATGAATATGCCCTCGTCGAGAGCAAACTCATACTCGGTAAGGCCGCTGGGCATGATATATTCGAGTACTATAAGCATTGCGCAGACGAGAAACGAGATGTCGAACACTCCTACTGCTACCGGGTTCTCAACAAGAACCATAACGATACTATTGCGGGAGATGACATCGCAGAGCTGCAGCTCAAGTATGAGTACAGCACCGTGTTCGCCGGCTGCAATCCCTTCACCCCAGCTCTTGACGTCAAGGGCTTGCAAAGCGTAGAGGACATCATTGCCTATCAAGAAGAGCTCAACAACATCCTGCGCAAATGCGACCTTTCGGAAGCAGGAGGAAACAGGATTGAAGCACTTTGCAACAGCCTCAAAAGCGCCCTAAACATCCTGGGCAACAAACCTTCGGAAGACACTGAAATCATCGAAATAGTCAGAAAAACATTGTTTAACTAAACCAATTCACACATGAACGAAGACATCAAGAAAGAGCTGAAAGGAATACTCGATGAATACAAGTCGGGGCTTATCGGCAAAGCAGACTTCGAGGCCAAAATGAAGGCTATCGAAGACAAAGTAGACGCTCTCGATCAAACGAAATCCATCGACGAGATCCGGGAGATAATCAAAGAGCAAGGGCGCACCATCAGCCTCATGCAGAAATCCACCGTTTCATCCGAGAATGAAGCGCAGGAGAAGATCAAGGCATTCTTCTCAGGGAAAGAGAACATCGACGCCGTAAAGGACGGCCGCACGGTAAGTATCGAGATCGAGATGAAGGCCGAAGCATCACCCATGACGACCACGACGGCCGCTGTGCCTATCGCGGCATTCAACACCGAAGTCGTACCGGGCATTGCAGCAGCGGCTACCGAGCCCAATGCGATCCTGCCCCGCTTGCAGAAAGGCACCACAAGCTCCTCCACCATTAAGTGGATCAACCGCAAAGACCCCGACGGCGGCTCGGCATTCATCGCCGAAGGAACTCTCAAGCCCCTTATGAGCTGGGGATACGAGGAGGAGACGTCTACGGTAAAGAAGGTTGCCGTTCGCGCAAAGCTCTCGACGGAAATCCTCGAAGATGCGGATTTCATCCGCGGGGAGGTGAACACCCTGCTGCGTCAAGACTTGATGCAGACCGTGGAAGAGAAGGTTATCGCAGGAACCGGCACCGGGAACGAGATCCTCGGCGTAACAACAAAAGCCCCAGGCTATACCATTACGGAGCTCAACGGGAAAATCTCCATGCCCAACATTGCCGACGTTGTGCGCGCTGGCGTTCTGCAACTTCGCCTGCTGCATTTCTCTCCCGACGTTCTCTTCCTTCATCCGACCGACAAGGCGATCTTCGACGTAACGAAAGATACCGCCGGGCATTACCTGACTGACGAGATGCGCAAGATCATCGGCAACATCTCCGTTGTAGAAACCACCAACATTCCCGCGGGTAAGTTCTTGCTGATGGATTCCTCGCGCTGGAAAGTTCGTCCCTACCGCGCGCTGCGACTGGAATGGGGCCGTGACGGCGACGATTTCAGCCACAACATGGTGACGGTGATCGCCGAAATGCGCCTTCACTCATACCAGAACTCCATCGACGCCGGGTCTGTCATCTACGACGACTTCGCAACCGTACAGGCCGCCCTGGAGAAAACCGCCGAGGCAGCAGCATAGTCATTAACTTAAACGAACAACAACATGGAAGATATGAAGAAGATCGACCTCACCAAGAGGGTAACTATCGTAAGCACAGGCAAGTCTATCTATATGCCCGAGAAAGGCAAAGAGTACAACGTGTCGCCCTTGCATGCCGAAACGCTTGTGAAATCGGGCAAAGCTACGTACAAGACCAAAGTTGCCAACTAACAAGGCGGGGAGACGCCGGAAAGCGTCTCCCCTTTTTTATTATGCTTATAGACTATACATACTTCGAACAGGATCCCACATATATTGCGGGAATAGACATTAAAAGCGGATGCACCCCGACTGGCGCCGCACAGGAGATTGTACGGAATGTCGAGAGTTGCATACGCAGGTATGAGCCTAAATTCCTTCGGATGCTCCTTGGGATATATGTGGCAGAGAATATCGACAAATATCCTGAAATAGCCGCAAAAATAGCAAATACAGATACAAAACAGTCTCCCATCGCTAAGTATGTCTATTTCTATTACCTGCGAGAACATGTTGCCTTCAATACGATGGCTGGCGAGAAAATCAAAATGACCGACAACAGCCGCGCCGCCTCCCCGTGGTACAGACTTGTGCCCCTATGGAACGAGATGGTCGACGAGTGTCATCAACTGGCAGGCTCGCTATGCGGCGAAACAGACGTAAAGCCGGATTATTCGTCGGATATTTTTGAAAAAATAAACAGGTTTGGATTATGAAAATATCACCCAACGATACCATCAGGAAAGTAATTGTAAAGAACGGCACTTTGTTCGGTATCGGCAATAAACGAATCTACGAATCTATTGCGGCATTACCCAAGCCTGACTATGTGAAGGAAAAACGTCGCATATTCGGGTGGAAGAAGCACGAGGCCCGAAGCGTCGCAGGTATAACGATGGGTGAATTGAACGCCATAGAAAGGATCGAGGCCACTGACGATTATTTCGTAAAGGTTCTGGCCGTCATGCTGGGTTTAATAAGCCCAAAGGGGAAAGGATCAAAACGCATTGACTGGGAGGGAGCAGGATACGACATTGCCCGAGAAAAGGTGCTCGAACTACAATTCATTCGCGCTTATCGCTATTTCATTGAAATACAAAACGAACTCAAAGGCGTAGCAAAGGCGTGGAAAAAGCTCGAAATGCCCCTGACGCCACAAGAAGCAAACGCACAAGTACAACGCAAGAACCGGGGCATGAGTACAATATGCTTAGGATACTGCCAGCTTGTAGGGGGTGCTATTCAGCCAAGCGATGTATGGCACCTGAGGTGGTCGACCGTATACCTTGCATATGAAGCCGAGAGGGACAAAAACATGGCACAACGTAAGCTCGCTCAGATGAACAAGCCCAAACCATCCAAAAGTCGCAGACGATGAGAAAGAGCCTCAGTAAAATATTCGAAGATGCTGCCAAAGAGTGCGGCGTCAACACATGCCTATATGCCAGGATCAAAGAGGCGAATTATCTGCTGGATTACGTCAAAGAGTACCCCGTAATGCTGCGGCTGTTTCAGGAGCCGATATACGAAACCAACCTGACAAACAGGCGCCGTCGTAGGACAACGCTTTACTTTCTCGATGCACTCGGGAAGCCAGAGCCGGATACACAGACCGAAGCAGCCCCCATTGCGGATCGCATGGAGCAAATGGCGTTTTCATTCATCGACAACCTGCGTCGAAATGGGATAGAGGTGCAGGTTGAAAGCCTGCAAGGAGTGGTTGAAAAACTGGATGCCCTGGCCGCGGGTGTAGAGGCAAAACTCGTCCTTACATACAATGTTTGCTGATGGACATATCGAAGATAGAGAACTTTTTCAGCCCTGAAAAGCTGGTTGCCATCTGTAACGAGGAATTCAGCACCCTTAAAGAGCAGGTGACAATAAATCTGCAAACAAAACGCACAAACAGCGGTAAAAATGTGAACTCCCTGAATGTCCCGGAAGAGACTACCGGCGCTACGGCAGATAGTATGGCGTCGCAAGTGGAAAGCAATGCCGGAGGGTTCACGGTCTCGTTTGTGGGGCGGCATAACATCAAGAATATAGACGAGGGTAACTCCCCGCAGGATGCACAAGAAGAATTCGGGAGCTTCGAAAGTTTCTATCAGAACATAAAGCAATGGGCACGCGACAAAGAGGCACGCTATGGGTTGGAATTCAAAAGCATCGACGCATATTGGGCGGCCAAGAAGCTGTGGGAGGAAGGCAGCATCTTGTACCGCTCGGGAGGGGGCACCGAGATTATTAAAGACCTGTTGCCGCAAACCGTGGATAACATCGACAAAAGAATTACGGAAGTGATCGACACATCCATATACGAAATGCTCGAAACAACAATAGAACTATGATCCGATATACATTGTCCGGTACAGGAGGTACCGCAGATTTTCCCAATGACATATGCTTCACGCGGGAGAAATCTACCTTCGTGCGATTTACAGCCACAGCCATAGATCCGGACTACGGCACAGAAGTGAAGCTGCGAATATCATATGGAGCAACATCAATAGTCCTATCCAGAAATGTCACGGGAGTAGGAAAGTCCGTTATTTTTCCCTTGACGGCAATATTGGAATCGCTGGCCGCGGACTATTCGGCAACATTCATAAACAATGTGGTGCTCATAGTTGAGTTTGGCGATGGATCAGCCACTCACACGCTCAATACTATTCTTATCGGCACCTGTGAAAAAGAAATAATCCCTATCTCGGCACAGAATGCCGCCGCGGGAGATGTAACCAACTACCCTTCCGCCAGGAAAATCGTGGTATACCCCGGGTTCAACATAACCCAATACATCTTTATCCCCAAACTCACGACGGAGCAAATAGAGGTGGAAACAGAGAATGGGGTCATCGTCACCAGTGGCATGTCTTCGAAACCGTTTGCGGAGTTCAATCCATCGACGGTAAGATGGGATGGGGATACGTATGTTGAGATAAGCGTCTATAACCCCAACCTTGCCAACACCTTTCAATTTCCCATCGAGATAGATAGGTGTACCAATGGGATGCTTGTCAAATGGACGGATAAAGGCGGCATCCCTTACATATATCGGTGGAGTATAGAGACGGCGAGGGACGAAATATCTATTCAGGATGCCTATTCGCTACTCAATGATAACCTGCAACCGTATGAAGCCCAAAATAAGATACTCACAAAGACATACACGCTGCATAGTCGCCTTGTGGATCAGGATATATACGACCTGTGTAAATCCATCCTCGCCGGGCGCGACATAAGCTACTACGACAGCGCAACGGAGCAATGGCGCCGGTGTAGTATAGAGGAGGGCGAAGCCGAAGATAACGGCGCTTATTTTAAAGATTTAGTCGTAGAAATTACCGATAAGACCTATAACGTATGACCTACTACGAACTATACATAAACGACATCCTGTGTGATCTGTCCAGCGACAACTATATATCCTTGGTATATCAAAGCCCGATATTTTCAGGACTGGACATCATACAGTCCAATAGGTCGTACAATATAGACTTACCGCTGACGCCGAAGAACCGCAAGGCCATAGGCTATGCGGAACGCACCGACATCTATACGGATGCACCCTATGTGAAGCTTCCGACAAGATTGTATCAGGAAGGAGTACCGTTGTTCACATCCGGATACGCCGTTATTACGGAGATTTCGGACGTAATAAGTGTGGTTCTTACGTGGGGAAATGTCGACAACTTCCAGCCCCTGTTCGATGCAAATTTGCGCGATCTGGCACAAACGCTCTATTCCATGAATATAGGGTCGATACCCTGGAACAGCGCATCGGCACTCCTGGAGTATGGATATGACAGGCCGCAAATGGGATTCTTCGGCATTGATTTCGGGCAAGGTATCGCCAACCCCGAATACATGCATCCGTCTATCGAAGTACAAGATGTACTTACGGCTATTGAGCGGTACAATGGCATCACCATCGACGGCAAAGAAAGACTGTATGGAGGACTTACGTATCCTTTATTGCTTCCTTTAGTATCAAAAAACGGCGACGACATTTCAGGCGCAGTAGATTATTTTGAAGCATCAAGGATCGTATCTGATGGAGAAGGGAATCGGACATCATTTGAATCAAACTTAAATAATTATATAGTCCACGATCCGAAAAATATATATATGCCATACGACCCATCGAATCCCAGTATGAATGGGACGGCAGAATTTCAGACGCTTGGAGCTAATCATATGTTTTTAAGTATAAATCCGAATACGACAGGAGATACTTTCAACGTGACGTGCAGGGTGAGTGGAGCTTCTTGGCGTTTAAAAGAACAAATACATGTTATAGTTAAGGGGGGGGGGGCGGTAAGGATATTTTAAAAATATCAAGTGCTCCAATAACAGTAACTTCGGGAATGACCTCTGCGGTATATACATTTTACACAAAAGATTTTCCGAAAGAATACGAAATAAACACCGATAGCATAAGCAACATATCTATTCAACTCAAGGACTTTTACAATGTGCAATCGGATGGAGCGCATGATATTATTTTGAATTGGTCTGTAAAGTTATGGGGCGATATTGAAATGATATTCCCATCCGAATATCCTATCGGGGTGAATCTTCCTGACATTTCGCAGGGAGATTTCCTCTCGGCCTTGATGTCTATGGCCGGACTATTCGCATACCCGGATAAGGACGCCCCGGATACAATCAAACTCATAAGCGTAGACGACATTTACGCCAAACTCACAAACGGAGGCACAATAGACTGGAGCCGCAAAGTCATCCTTAATGATCGGCATGATGTCAGCCGCCCGGAATCTTCCATATTTTCGCTCGATGACCTGGCACAGAAAAACACGCTCGACTACGACAATGACGACGATGTGATCACGGACACCGCCGGGGAAATACGGATCGAGAATGTCAACATCGACAAGGAGAGCGAACTCGTGGAGCTTCCATTCTCAGCGTCCGAAAGTGCCCCACTTGCATCGGATGCCAATGCGCTGTGTGCCCGCATTCCTATGTATACGACATCCGACGACGGGAAAACAGTAGACTACAACGAACCCTCGGCGCGAATCCTGCAAGCCATCATTGACGATACGAGCACGGGGTTATACTGGTTCGGATATTTCGGAGAAAATATGCGCTTTGGTGGTGAGAACGGGATCGTCGCAAAGAAATACAGCGGGTACCAGAAAGCCGTGGACAAACTTCGGCTCATAACAGTAAAGGCCAAGTTAACAGCCATAGATCTGCATAACCTTGATTATACAAAACCCATATACATAGGTCAATTCGGGCAGACATATGGCCTGTATTCGGTAGAAACAGGCGAAAACGGCATATGCGAGTGCCAGCTGATCCAGTTGCAGGCTATAAAAGAAGTTGTTGTCCCGGACTATTATCTGACCATCAACGGTTCGGCTTCGGACATCAGTCGGGCTGTGGGCAGCAGTAAGACCGTTGTAGTATTCACCTACCAGACGAACGGTACGATTCAGGTTGCATCCCAGTCTGGCATGTTTGAAAACATCGCTTTTGCATCCGGCATCCTTTCCATTGGTGTAAAAAAGAACACCGCGACGGAATTGCGCACGGGGGAATTAGTCGTGTCTGTAAAAGAGGCGCCGGGTATCACAAGAACGATTACAGTCCAGCAAGCTGCCGCAGAGCCCGAGCCTGCTGCGCGCCGCCCGTTGAAACTCCGCCTCACGGTGACGGACGACGAGGGCGCGCCGCTTGCGGCCGACGAGGTTACGGCCTCGTATATCCTTCCGTCGGGCGCGAGTAAGCTGGAACGCTGGGCCGATACGGACGCTGTCTACGTCACGCTGGAAGCCTCCACGGAATATATGACGCTGGGGCTTGCCGCGACCAAGACCGGGTATACGAGTGGCAAGAAGCAGGTGGACATCCCGGCCGGAAATTCAGAATACAATATCAACCAGACCTTGATGTTAACTTCTGAACAACCGATAACCAGCCGAAATATTACACTCGACATCACCATCACGGATCAGGAGGGAAAGGCCGTGGATGCCCAGACGGTCGAGATCAGCTATACGAAGAAAGACGGCAGCAGTGCCACCTATAAAACCTCTGGGTCGAATATTACGGATACCATTCCAGATGTCTCGACCTCAAGTTTTATGATTCAGACAATAGTGGGTGCTCCCGGCTACGGATCCCAAATGAAAGAGTCGGCCATCCCCGCCGGAACCTCGGATTACCTGTATCAGAATACTTTCGAACTACAACCAATCGCCGTCACGAGTCGCAACCTTGTTCTGCGCCTGTCGATCGAGGACGCGGACGGCAGCCCCCTCGCGGCCGATAAGGTCACCGTCACCACGGAGGACGCCGCGGGCCAAACCGTGACGCGCGAATATACGAATACCTCGGCGGTGGACGATACCATCGCCGACATCCCCACGAGCGGATCGAGCGTCACGGTCACGGCCTCGAAGTCCGGCTACAACGATGGCTGGATTCAGGGGTTTATCCCTTCGGGCAGTTCGGACTACACCTACACCGGGGTCGTTCCCCTGCGCTCGTCGCGTACGGTGGGTGCCGACATCCTCGTGCGGGATGCGAAGGGTTCGCCCGTCGTCGCCGACGAGATCGCCTGCACGTACCTGCAAAGCTCGGGCAATACCAATACGATCCGCACCACGAACAGCAGCCACCTCGACTACGGGGGCTATTCGGACTGCTCGGTGAAGGCCTTTACGTCGCGCATCACCGTCACCGCCGCGGACTACAATACCGCCGTGGAGGAGGTGCCCGTGGAAGCCGGCTCGGAGGCCGTCACGATCCGCAAGACTGTCACGCTCTACCCGGGCTCGCGCTCCCTGCACCTGGACTTCGCGGTCAGGAACGAGCAGGGCGCGGCGGTGGAGGATGCGGTCGTGGTGATTCAGTACGTGAAGCCGGACGGGAGCGACGAGATCCTGCAATTCACGGGCGGCGTGCACGAGACTTTCGACAATGCGACCACGCAGGGCTTTACGCTCCTGATTATGGCGCAGGCCGAGGGCTCGCGCATGCATATGCAGCAGATCGCCGTCCCGGCAGGCAAGGAGGCGTACACCTACGACACGGACGTGGTGCTCTATTACGACTACTCGCCGGGCATTACGCTCAACCCGCCATCCCCGTGGACATATACGGCACACCTGGGGACGCTCCGCAATACGGGCAACGTCGACCTGGAGCTGCTTTCGGCGCCGGAATGGTGCACCATCACCGGGGACATCCCGGGCACGGTGGCGGTGGGCGAGGGACGTGCCCTGGCCGTCTCGAAGAACGAGACGGGTGACTTGCGCAAGGGGACGATCTCGATGCAGTGGCACAACATAGAAGCGAGCGAGACCACGGCCTACTATGTCGAGGTCTCGCAGGAACCATAAGATTTCATTAACCATTTAACCATATAGAGGCATATGGCACAGCAAGATACGATAGACAAAATTATTAACATCCAGTTTAAATATTCGGAGCTGGTGCAGGGATGGGTGGCAGCATCCGATGCTATTGATGATGCAAAAACCAAACTGCAAGAATTCAAAAAAGAGGGGAATGCCACAGGCATTGCCAAACAGACGCAGATTATCAAAGCCTTGCGCACAGAAATGGCCGCATATACCCGAGAAATGCAGGCCAATATCAAAGAGGAAGTTAAGCAAGAAGGAAGCATCGAACAACTCAGAGGCAGCATCGCCAAGCTAACGGCAGCATATAACAAAATGAGCCGCGAGGAGCGCAATGCCGCCAAGGGCACCGATCTCGCCAAAAAGATAGCCGGACTACAAACGGAGCTTAACGAGGCAAATACGGCATTACTTAACTTCCGGGACAACGTCGGTAACTATGCAAGTGCTGCTAAAGGATTCTCTCCTCTTACCTTTCAAGTGCAACAACTCGCAAGAGAAATGCCGTCGCTTACCGTGTCTTTGCAGCAGTTTTTCTTGGCCATATCCAACAACGTGCCGATGTTCGTTGATGAACTGAAACGCGCTACTGCAGCAAACAAAGCATTACGCTCCGAAGGAAAGGCGACAATACCTGTATTCAGACAAGTAATATCATCTGTCTTCTCGTGGCAAACAGCTCTCGTTTTAATCATCACATTGCTTACAGCATATGGCAAGGAGATAGGGTCGTGGGTTAAAAGTCTATTCTCAGCCAAAGAGGCTATCACAGCAACCGAATATGCGCAAAGGCAACTAAATGCAGCCCAATTGGAAGGTAGAAATGCTGCTCAGGCAGAGGTGGTGAACTTACAAATACTCTACAATGCGACCCAGAATACGGCATTGGCCTACAAAGACAGGCTAAATGCCGTAAAAGAGTTGCAGAAACAATATCCTGCCTACTTCGGGAATATGTCTCAGGAGAAGATATTAGCCGGAGAACTGAGTAAAACCTACGAAATGCTCGTCCGAAATATCATGGCAAAAGCGCAAGCAGAAGCCGCGCAAAACCAAATCGTGACTAACCTGGAGAAGAAGAATACCATAGAGCAGATCCAGGCGTATCAAAATCTGACCCGTGTAATGGCGGATTATAACAGACTTAAAGCAGAGGGCGCCGACGATAAAATGCTCGAAAGTTATGCCAAGGCGGCATACACGCTGCGTAAGGAGGTCGATTCCGAGTTAAAGAAAATGAACGAAGATTTATATAACGAAGTTCGTGACAATAGCAATAGTTACCAAGAATACATAGACAACCTCGATGCAGCAAACAACAAGCTGGTTAAAGTCGCTACTGACAACCTTCTGACCTTCCAGAATACTCAAAAAGGGGTGGATGAATCGTCAGAAACATCAATCGAACAATCTGCAAGATGGATTGATGAATTTTACAGTAAAATGGCAAAAAAGCGTACGAAACTACTGGCTGACTGGCGAGTTGCCTTGAGCAGGGAGGTATCTAAGATGGAGGCCGAATTAAATAAGGAATTACAAAAAACGGATAGTGAAATATCCGACAACTTGAGGAAACAACTTGAAGAGCAAGAGCTGGAGTATAGAAATAGAATCAACGAAGCCCGTCTGATCGATAATGATTTAGGTGCAGCGATGGAGATGGTAAACATCTACAAAGAGCAAATTGCACAAATAGAGAAATTGGAAAGTGTTTATCGGGCTGCAGGCAAGACCGACGCAGAAATACAGGCAATACGAATTAAAGCACGTATGGATCTTCAAAAAGCGGAGGAAAATGTAGCAAACATTCAGATAGAAACGACACACAAAAGTTTAAGCCTCGCCGCACAAACAGCAGGAAACCTTGCCAATGTATTCGAACAACTTGGTGGGGAAAGTGAAAAATATGCTGCATTTGCCAAGGCTATGGCTGTCATGCAAGTTGTGTTATCTGAATCTGTAGCTATAGCAAAAGCATGGGAAGGGAATGCCGCTCTTCCATTCCCGGCAAATATAATAGCCACCGCAGCAAGCGTTGCTGCAATTGTCGCAGCGATGGCCAGTGCATTATCCTCTACTAAATCTACGGAAGTTCCTAAATACGCATCCGGAGGTCTTATTACAGGGCCCGGTACTGGTACCTCTGATAGCATTGTTGCCCGGGTATCGAATGGCGAGGCCATTATGACCGCCCAAGCCGTGAATGATTGGGGTGCCGTATTGTCGGCTATGAATGTTTCCAGTGGTGGCAATGCCATCCAGGTATCCAATTTACCCCAACGCGGAGACGGAATGAGGGGCATGGAACAAATGATGGAACGGGTGTTGCTCAACCTCCCGTCTCCTATCGTCCTCGTAAAAGACATTGACAACGGACAGAGACGGGTGAAGGTAGCAGCCAACCTTGCAAAATTGGGTAGAAAAAAATAGTATGCCCCATTGTTATCTAAATGCACACAGGCATATTTGCATCAGAGCTTATGGTGAGGTAAGCAACAGACGACAAAACGAAATGACGCGTACATCCAACATATCTGTCGGCGGCCATAAAGCTCTATTAGTGACTTTTTGTAAAACTAAATAGGCTGAAAAATGGCAGAACAAAACGCATGCGCTGAGAACCTTGGCGCGAACATCCTGAATGACTGTAACGACGATTACGGCAAGGGTGTCGAGAAGATCGTTTACATCATCAAAAAAGAGGACATCGACCGTAAGGCATCGAAAATTGCGGGAAACGTAATCAGCACCCTCGTCCTCAGAACCGGAAAGAAGGCATACACTGCTTCGGCTCCCTCAAACACACCTTTCAGCGGCCTCACATACGAGGATCAGAACGCCACAATCGGAATGTCCTTTAACAAGACCATCCCTATCGTCATGCTGGCGGATTCTCCGACGAACGCCCTCAATGTATCCGCACTCAAGCAGAACAAGTACGTCATTATCTACGAGAACAACAACAAGGGTGCGAATGGCGAACAAGCATTCGCCGTCATAGGCTGGGAGCAGGGCGCCGTCGGGCAGAACGCAACCCTTGACAAGTACAGTGACGACACGCAGGGAGGCTGGACTGTCGACATGATCGAAGAAGGCGCCAAAAGCCCGCAAATATTCTTCTTCTCGACGGACTACGAGACTACGAAGGCGGCACTTGATTCGCTTTTGTCGCCCGCCTCGTGATGAATCCCGAAGTATGGTACAGGGAGAGGTTAAACGCCTCTCTCACCGCTTCGGATAAGCGGACGATAGAATCCCATTACGAGATGGTAACCGGGAAATCGTTCGCTGGCAGTTTTTCCCCAAACTGCCCGAACAAGTACAAAGACGCGATAACGCACATTTTAATCAAGATGAAACAGGACAACACGGATAATGGCGGATATGTCCTCAAACAAGGAGCATTTCGCTACAAAGGTAAGGTCATAACCAATGCGAACATGACCGCAGAAGCGGCAGAATGGTGGATACATCAGAACCTGGACAACAGAGACCAATTTGCGAGTTTGGGCAAGGATTACGACAGCTATGCCACCACGTCGGTAATGATTCCCGCCAAAGAATAATGACGCCAAACACCTGTAACGTGGAGAATGTTACACACATAAATTACCATAGTGATTTCAGGCTTATTATCCGCTTCAACTCGGATAAACTGCCCGATTATCCGTGGCGTATTACATTCAGCACCCCGTCGACACATACAGTCGACAAATACGTAGCGTCATTCGATGGAGAAAATTACATCAATTGCAAGCCCGTCGACACGCTCCCGGGTGCGGCAATAGTGTTTTTCGATCATCACAGGCTCGGGTGCGGAACATTGGGCTACATTCTCGACATGGATATTCCCGATAACGAATTTCCTGACGGGAAAATGGATATTGAAATCCCGGGTATCGAGACTATAGAATTATGGCCGGGGAAAAGCGATGAAACGGAACTCCCCGCAGAAATTATTGTGGCACTGTTGCAGATGCTCAAAGGGTTTTCCCCCTCTATCGAAGTCGAGGAGAACAATGACGACAGTTATATCCTGCGGATAACAAACGAAACCGGGTCATATCTCACCCCGAACCTGCGGGCTTCGCTGAATTTGGCACAAAGTACTGGCGACAGCCAGTATATTGCCATGTCGCAGGATGCTACAACAAAAGCCCTTGCCGAAAAAGTCGACAAGGAAGAAGGGAAAGGGCTTTCTACGAACGACTACACCGACCAGGAGAAGGAGAAGCTGGCCGGGCTCTCCAACTACGACGACACGGAGATAAGGAAGGAGTTGTCCGACAAGGCATCCAAGCAGGAACTGACGGAGGCTGCGGCGGGCGCACTGGCTGAAGCAAAGTCGTACACGGACACCAAGACAACAGAACTATGGAATAATGTCAGCGATGTGTTTGACGCCACGTCCGAGGAGCTCAACAGCAACATATCCGGCGGGGATGCGCAGACACTGACCGAGGCCAAAAACTATACGGACAAGGCGATCTCAGAAATTCCCACCCCGGACGTCAGCGGCCAGATCGAGCGGCACAACACCTCCCCCACGGCGCATCCCGACATCCGGGAGCTGCTCAACACCTGCGTAGGACTGCCGGAGTTCAACGACAAAACCTACGAGCTGACCTTCACGACAAAGGGCGGTGCCAAGTTCATCATCGACCTGCCTATCGAGATGATGGGGCTGCATTACAACGAGGATACCCAATCTATCGAGTTCGTAAATGCCGACGGCTCCATATCCTCCATCCCGGTTTCTGACTTCGTGAAAGTATATGTCGGCTCTATCGGTTCCGAGATACAGGTTACGGTCGAAGGCTCCGAAATCCGCGCCTCCCTGCTCAACAACACCGTATCCTGGGACAAGTTGACACTGGCATTGCAGGAGATGATCCAGGGCAAGGCCGACCGCACGGAGCTTCCCACGAAACTGTCCGAACTGGAAAATGATTCCGGATATGTGACTTCGGAAGAATTGAATACTGAATTAGGCTACAAAGACCACGTAGCCTACATCCTCAAGGACTTTACGAAGAGCTATTATAACAATACGGGCTCGGACATCACGGATCGGAGCATGGTCGTTACGCCTACGCAGTCAGGCGTGACGTCGAACTTCTCCCTGACCAGCCGCATCCCGGTCGCAGCTTCGGACTTTATTTTCGTGCGCATGAAGCTGCGCGTGGACAAAGAGTGCTCTTTGCGGATCATTACCTATTCGGACAATCTCGACCAGCGGGGCCGCTGGTTCGTCCTCAAGGCAGACCGCACCTACGAAATCTACTACCGCGGCAAGGCGGCGTCGGTAGCGGGAGGGCTGAATGTGGGCACCAGCATATCCGCAGCCACCAATATCGGCCAGAAGGTCACCATCGAGGATTTGATCGTCACGCTCAATAACTATGACGCATGGTGCGATGCCGAGAGCCGGGCCACGCTGAAAAACTTCGACACGGACTCCTTCACCGTGGACGAGGGCGGGACGGGGCATTTCTTCTCGGTCGCGCAGGCGTGCGACTTCGCAAGGGACGCCTTCGATGTCGTGAACAACGCGGTTACGGTGTTTATCCGCAACGGCCTTTACGATCACGAGGCCCCGAAGAATGTGGCGATGGGTTACCCGTATGCGATCATCAACAAGGGGGCGAACCGCATATCGCTTATCGGCGAGAGCCGCGACGGCGTCATCGTCTCGTATGAGAACAACTCCGTGAACCGCGCCAAGATCATCGAGGCGGGCGGCGAATGCACCATCGCCAACATGACCGTCAACTGCCTGAACGACGAGAGTTATACGGACGCCAGCGCCGGCGGTCACCAAG